>CACGOM010000001.1 GCA_902574705.1 uncultured Pelagibacteraceae bacterium
TAAAGGTATTCCTGTTGGATCAGTTGCCATAGGTAAAGATGGAGCAATAAATTCGGCTTTATATGCAGCCTCAATCTTAGCAATTAGTGATATGAAAATTAGATTAAAATTAAAACAATTAAGATCTAAACAAACTAAATCTGTTAAAAAAAAACCTAAATAATAAAATATGTCAGAACTAACTATTGGAATTTTAGGTGGTGGTCAGCTTGGTAGTTTATTGTGTTTGGGTGCAAAAAAATTAAATATAAAAACAGTTATCTATTGTGATGATAAAGATGCACCTGCACAAATTTATGCAAATGAATTTATATTTGGTGATTATAATGATAAAATAAAAATACAAAATTTTATTAATAAAGTAGATATCGTTACTTATGAATTCGAAAATATTCCTTTTGAAACATTAGATTTAATTAATCAATTCAAAGAAGTTAAACCAAAACCAGCAATAAATAAGATTGTACAGCACAGACTATATGAAAAAGATTTTATAAATAAGTGTAATATTAGCACTACTAGATATGTGTCAATTAAAGAAAAATCTGATCTTAACGCAAACATTAAATTAATTCCTGGACTTCTGAAAACTTGCAGACTTGGTTATGATGGGAAAGGACAATACAGATTAAATAATATTTCAGATTTAGAAAGCTTGAAAATTGATTTTTCTCAGGAATATATTCTTGAGAAAATAATTAATCTTAAAAAAGAATTTTCAATTATATTAACTAGATTTGGTCATTCTATTCACTCTATTTATGAACCAATTGAAAATGAACATGAAAATCAGATATTAAAATATTCAAAAATACCTGCGGATATTGATGAAAACATATTGGCAAAAGCTAAAGATTGGGCATCTATAATTGCTGATGATTTAGATTACGTAGGAACTATATGTATTGAGTATTTTATAGATAAAAATGATAATTTATATGTTAATGAAATCGCACCAAGAGTTCACAATTCAGGTCATTTAACAATAAATACATACAATATAAGTCAATTTGAAAATCACATAAGAGCAATATGTGGCTTGGAAAAAAAAGAATTAAAAAAAACATCTAACGCAAAAATGATAAATATTATCGGAGAAGAAATTGTCTCATATCGCTCAAAAAAATATTCTGATAATGAATTCTTCTTCGATTATGGAAAAAAAGAAATTAAAGCAAATAGAAAAATGGGTCATTTAACTGTTATTCAAAAGTAAACGTGTGACAAAATTTTTTATTTTTTTATTTATTTTATTAAATTACTCAAATAATTTGTTTGCTATGGACTCAAAGCCATATCACCATTTGTCTGATGGAACATTTAGGAATCCAGAAGGTTCACCTGTCAGGGATTCTTCTTTTAATTGGAGTTTTAAAATATTTAATGAAGAAAAGAAAAAACTTGATATTACAGTCCCTGATGATCATGTTATTAAAAAGACAGAAGTATTAAGCAATTTAAATAAATATAAAAAAGACAATTATATTGCTTGGATAGGACATGCTACCTTTCTAATAAAATTAGGAAATACAACAATTATAACTGACCCAGTATTTGAAAAAAATATGGGTCCATTAATATTTGGGCCAAAAAGATTTGTGGATCCTGCTTTAGAATTAAATGAATTACCCGAAGTAGATTTATTTTTACTTACACACAATCACTATGATCATTTAAGTACAAGGACAATTCAAAGATTTCCTTATAAAAAAACTAAAGTGCTTGCGCCATTAAAATTAGGAAAATATTTCACACGTAATGGTTATCGGGATGTAGATGAAATGGATTGGTACGATGAGATCAAAATAAATGATCTAAAAGTCACTCTTGTGCCAGCTGTGCATTGGTCAAAGAGAAGTTTATGGGATACAAATAAAACACTTTGGGGTAGCTTCATTATTGAATATCAGGGTATGAAAATATTTTTTGCTTGTGATACTGGATATGGAAACATTTATAAAGATCTGGGAAAAAAATATGGACCAATAGATTTAACACTAATAAATATTGGAGCATACAACTTTTATCCAATGGCTCCCGTTAAAGATAAATCAATATATCATACAAATCCCGAAGAGGCTCTACAAATAGGTAAAGATTTGAATAGTAAAAAAATGTTAGGAATGCATTGGGGAACTGTTGTTTTATCTTTAGAGCCAATTATGGAACCAGCAAAAAGATTTAAGGACTCAGCCAATCAATTTGGATACCATCCTGATGATGCTATTATATTTAAAATTGGACAAGTAGAACCGATAGAAAAAATATTAAAATAAATTAATGTATTTTTTGAATTAAAGATATAGAGTTATTTGTAGGTTTATTAACATCTTTTGAAATTTCATAGAATTCTAAATTAGGCTTATTTGCATCTTTTAAAAAATTTGAACCATCTATTTGTAAGTTCAAATAATTATTAATATCCTTTTCATTTAAAATTACAGGCTGTCTATGATGAATTTTGTTTATATTTTCTGATGCTTGTTCAGTAATTAAACAAAATTCATTGTCCGCAAAAATTCCTGCAATAAACATCATTTTTTTATCATCTCTTAAAAAATAAAAAGGTGTTTTTTCCTTACCATCTCTTTTCCATTCATAAAATCCATCAGCAACAGCAATACATCTGTGAATTTTAATATGTTTTTTAAAAGAAATTTTTTCATCTATTGTTTCCAGTCTTGCATTAATCAGTGGTTTAAAATCTTTTTGTTTTGACCATGATGGTACTATACCCCATTTAAGCAACTCTAGCGTGTTTCCATTGGTGTATTTTTTAATAACAGGAAGATTTTGTGTTGGGTGAGCATTATAATTTTCCATATCCTCTACCTTAATTGCCGTCTTAACAATTCCTTTTGTTTTAGCGACAGGATTGGTGACTACAAATCTTCCACACATAAAAAAATTCTTTGTTTAATTTATTTTTAGATTATATGTTTTTCAGATTTATGAAATCAATAGAAAATAACTTTGATAATCCAAGAGTAAACACACTTTTACATTATCATTTTTATCAGCTCAGATCTAATTCACCTGAAGGAAGCACGCATGTTTTAGATATTGAAGGCTTAAAAGTTTCTAGTATCAAATTTTGGAGTGTTTGGGATGAAGATAAGCTAATTGGATGTGGTGCTTTAAAATTTTTAGAAAAAGATCATGGAGAATTTAAATCTATAAGAATAGCGGATGAATTTAGAAACATGGGATATGGTATTAAACTACTAAATATTTTAATTATTGAAGCCAAAAAAAACGGTATTAAAAAAATAAGTTTAGAGACTGGTGCGGGTAATTTTTTTAAACCTGCTAGAAAACTTTTTGAAAAAGCAGGATTTAAAATTTGTGGACCGTTTGCACATTATAAAATAGATCCTAACTCGTGCTACTTTTCCAAAAAAATATAATTAAATGAAAAAAAATATTGAAAAGCCATATGTACTTTATGTTGCTGAATTAATTTACCTCGAAATATTAAAAATTAAAAAAAAAAATAATTTAAATAATATAGATGCATTCGAAAGATTTATTGGATCTGAAATATTTAAAAAAATAAGTTCAGGAAAATTTCATGATGATTGGCTTCATGATCTTAGAAAAAATAATTTTGTTGATCAAGCTAGTGGTAAAAAAATACCATTAGAAACCTTAAGGTTACTTGAAATTCAAAAAGATTCTATGATCAAGCAATTAATACAGTATCCAGATCTATACTATGCAAAAAGCCAATTTCCATTAGAAATTTCACAAAGGGCATTTGATCATCTGTGGAGGATATGTGAAAGTTATGAATTATGGTGTAAAGAAACAGGACAAAAAAATTTGATACAATTAAATTTAATTTGAATTTATTAAATTTCTTGTTTTTTTTATATTATTTTCCAACAATATTACTAGCTGCTTGTTTTTAATATTAGTTTCTAACATTGATGATAATTGATTATTAATCTTTTTATCTATATTTTTAATATGTTGTTCTTCTACTTTTTTTGCTATGAACTGGTGAGTTTGCATTCCAGTTTCTTCTTCTACTGCCTTATTGGTTACAAACGCTCCGAAAGCATGACCAGCATTTCCTGTAGACACTAAAGTCATTGTGGGGCCAATCATAGCTGTGCTTTGAAAACAACCAGTTAGAAAATTCAATAAAATCAAACCTAAAAATATTTTTTTCATTCCCTTTTAAAACAATGCATATTTTTAGATTCAACTCAATAGAGAAGTTTTTAATTTGCCTACTTTGGACAATAACTTTATTATTGTAAAATAATAATTATTATACGTTATGATTTTTGAACAACTATTTGATAAAACCTCTTCTACTTATACATATTTAATTTCATCTGGCAAAGGTAGAGAGGCGTTAATAATTGATCCAGTATTGGATCACGTTGATAGTTATATAAAAATATTAGATAAACTTAATTTAAAACTTGTTAAAGTAATTGATACCCATATTCATGCAGATCATATTACCGGAATGTCAGAGCTAAAAAATAAAACAAATTGTGAAACAGTTATGGGCGATAAAACACCAGCAGAAATAGTTTCTATTAAAATTAAAGACCAGGAAAATATTAGTATCGAAAATATTAAACTGAAAGCTATATATACACCAGGTCATACCTATGAAAGTTTCAGTTATTGTATGGAAGATAGAGTATTTACTGGCGATACGTTATTAATTGGTGGAACTGGTAGGACCGATTTTCAAAATGGGAATCCCTATGACTCTTATAATTCGTTGTTCAACATTTTATTAAAATTACCTGGTAAAACAAAAGTTTATCCTGCTCATGATTATAATGGTAAGTTTTTTAGCACTATAGAAAATGAAAAAAAAAATAATCCTAGACTACAGGTTAATTCAGCTGATGAATATGCTGAGATTATGAATAATTTAAATTTACCAGATCCAAAATTAATGGATATAGCAATACCTAGAAATTTAAAGCTGGGTGCTAAATAAATTATATTGATTTAAAACCAAATTCTAAACATGCATCAGTTATAGAATGATAAAGAGACTCTCCAAAACTTCTTAGTCCTAAAATTCTTATTATTTTTGGATTATTAGATACAAAATCTATAGTTATGGTAATACCATTATAAACAGTATTTGCGCAATCACCCTCGTTAAGTTTATTGATGTCAAGTGGTGAACCTTTTTTTAAAACTTCGTAAATCATATCTCCTTCAATTTCAATTATACATCTAGAATGTGATAAATTGGTAATTGCAAAATCTTGATCGTCAAAATTTTCTAATTCAGGGATTAAATTTTTTGTAGAAAATACAAACCAGTTTTCTGGTCCCATCCAAATTATTCTAGTAGATGAACTGCTTGAGCTATGTAAATTTTTTGGTAGACTGACACCATCTATTTTCAAATTAGAAATATCTTGCTTAGATTTTTTATGTTTTACGATTTGAAATAAATTTATATTTTTAATCTCTTTTATTTTAATTAAATTAGTTTCATTTTTGTCTTGGAAGTCTCCAAATAATCCTAATTTATGAACTTTATTTAAAGATGAAATACTACTCATGATCTTACTCTTTTTCCCTCATGGTCAACGTAATGGGAAGAAATTACTTCCACTTCGATAGATTTATTTTTTAATGGAGATACAGCAAAAAGTTTTTTTCCAATCATATTTTTTCCGTTTTTCAAAATTGCTAGCGAAAAAGGATTGTTATTTTCAACACTCCAACACGAAGATGAAACATGCCCTAATTTTGGATTTGGTAACTTAGCATTTTTATCTTCAACTAGATGTGATCCCTCTGGAATACTTGTTTTTCTATCAGTTGGTATTAATCCTACAATCTTCTGTCTATCTGATTGCGTAAAAGCTGATTTTGTCAGAGATCTTTTTCCAATAAAGTCTTTTTTCTTTGAAACCATTCCATCAAGTGATACGTCATAAGGTATAGTTCTTCCATCTAACTCGGGTCCTGCAACATGCCCCATTTCTATTCTTAACGTCGACAATGCTTCTGTTCCATATGGTTGTATTCCAAATTCCTTTCCTATCTCCATCATTTTTTCCCACATAAACATTCCATGGTCTGACTGGACATTTATTTCATAAGCAAGTTCTCCTGAAAAAGAAATTCTAAAAATTTTTGCTGGTACACCAAATAAGTCTGCCTCTTTATAACCCATGAATGGTAATGTTTCATTTGATACATCTATATTTGGAAAAAGTTTTGCTAATACTTCTCTTGATTTTGGCCCAGCTAAAGCTGCTCCTGCCCATTGTTCAGTTGTCGAAACAACATTAACGTTGAGATCAGGCCAAACTATCTGAAGATAATATTCCAAATGCGATAATACATTTGCTGCCTGAGCGGTTGTCGTAGTCATATGATAATGATTTTCAGATATTCTTGTTGTTGTGCCATCGTCCATCACCATACCGTCTTCTCTGAGCATTACACCATATCTTGCTTTTCCAACAGGAAGTTTCATCCAAGCATTTGTATAAACTCTATTTAAAAATTCAGCCGCGTCTGGGCCTTTAACATCAATTTTTCCTAAAGTAGTAACATCACATATACCTACTTTTTCTCTCACATTCTTTGCTTCACGTTTTGCAGCCTCTAACATTGTTTCATTTCCAATTTTATAATATCTTGGTCTCTTCCATGCCCCTGCATCAACAAATATTGCATTATTTTTTTCATGCCACTCATGCATTGGTGTTAATCTTGTTGGCATAAAATGTTTTCCCACCTCTCTTCCAACAATTGTACCGATAGTAACTGGTGTAAACGGAGGTCTAAAAGTAGTGTGGCCAACTTCTGGAACTATTTTATTTTCAATATTTGAGACTAGCTGTAAACCATTTAGGTTACTTGTTCTTCCTTGGTCAGTTGCCATTCCAAGAGTAGTATATCTTTTTACATGCTCTATTGATCTATAACCTTCTCTTAAAGCAATTTCTATATCTGTTACTGATACGTCATTTTGAAAATCAACAAATCTTTTCGCTTTAATATTTTTTGGTAATGGAGAGCACCAAAATTTGTCATGCGCTTTATGATTTTTTTCGTTCACATTAGGAACTTGAATATCTATTTCTTTATTGTTTATTTTTTTGGAAGCTGCAGTTCCTGCTTTAAAACCTGCATTTAAAGTGCTACCAAGGGTAAAATCCCCATTAGCTGCACCAACAGTTACTTCATTTTGTTTTGATTTATCCGGAATAAAAGCATCTATTTCTTTTTTAAACTTTAATTTGTTTCCTGATTGCGATGCTAAGTGAACAGATGGTGTCCAAAAACCAGAGACGCAAATACAATCACACTCTACAATATTTGTATTTTTATATTCTGATTTATTTTCATTTAATTCTCCAATTAAAGCAGAATTTACTTTTTTATAGCCATTCGCCTTTATAACCGCATGATTGAACTTAATCTTTATTCCTTTATTTTTTGCTTCATTTACTAGTTCTGAATTTTGTTCTTCTCTGCTGTCAATGACTAAAGGATCAACTCCGTTATTTTTAAATTCGATTGCAGTTTCGTATGCACTGTCATTATTCGTAAATATCAAAGGTTTTGTTCCAACAAGAACTCCATAAACTTTCATATATTCTTTTGCACCTGACGCTAACATTACTCCAGGGGTGTCGTTGTTTCCAAAAACAATTGGTCGTTCTATTGAACCCGTTGAAAGGATAACCTCTTTGCATCTTATGTACCAAAGCCTTTGTCTAGGGGTAAATTTGGATTTTTTTTCTAAGTGATCACCTACTCTCTCAAACATAACTAGCATGTTATGATCGTAATAACCAAATACTTGTGATCTATTTTTTATTGTAACATTCGGCATTTCTTTCAATTCTGAAATAATTTTATCTGCCCAATCTTTTCCAGATAAATTATCAATGCTAACGTCATCAGTTAATAAAGAACCTCCAAATCTATGTTTATCCTCTGCCAAAATAACTTTTGCCCCACTTTTTGCTGCGGCGTATGCACTTGAAAGACCAGCGGGACCTGAGCCTGTAACTAGCAAATCACAATATTCAAATTTATGTTCATACCTTTCTTTGTCTTTCTCGATAGATGCAACTCCAAGACCCGCCGCTTTTCTTATAAATGGTTCATAAATTCTATACCAAAAGCTTTTTGGCCACATAAATGTTTTGTAATAAAATCCAGCTGGAAAAAATTTATTTAATAAATTATTTATTGCACCTATGTCAAATTTCACTGAAGGCCAGCAGTTTTGACTAGTTGCTGATATTCCCTCTACTAATTCTATTTCAGTTGCATTGACGTTTGGCTCTGAGTGTCCATTAAGAAGAACTTGCAGTTTCGCATTAGGCTCATCAACGCCAGCTGCAAAAAAACCTCTTGGGCGATGATATTTAAAACTTCTTCCGATTAAATGAATACCGTTTGCTAAAAGAGCAGAAGCAAGTGTGTCTCCTTCAAAGCCTGTATAGTTTTTTCCATTAAATTTAAAATTAATTAATTTCTTTCTATTAATGTAACCTTTATCTTTTATTCTATATGCTTGTGACATTAAATTTGTTCATCCATTTTTGCAGTTTTAAAAATTTCATGAGTTGCTGTATCTCGTTGTACTTTAAACCATTGTCTACAACCAGAAACGTGGTGCCAAAGCTCTATATGTTTTCCCCTTAAACTTTTTCTGTTATAAACAAAGTCATCCCATTCATTATTTGAAATTTCTTTATTTAATTCAGGTCTTTTTACTGAAGCATCTCCACCATATGCAAATTCATTTTGTGATCTCATTCCACAGAAAGGACACTTAATATAAAGCATAAATTAACCAATCCAAGTTTTTGTACCAATGCCCTTTTCATCTAAAAGATAACCTGTTGAAAATCTATTTAGAGAAAGTTCTGAATTTAGTTCATGAGGCTTGTCCTGAGCAATTGTATGAGCAAAAGTCCAACCGGACACAGGTGTCGATTTAAATCCTCCATAACACCAACCACAATTTAAATATAATCCATCAATATGAGTCTTGTCGATAATGGGCGAGCCATCCATTGACATATCCATTATACCACCCCAAGTTCTAAGCATTTTAAGTCTGCTTAAAAATGGAAATAACGCTAGTCCACCTGTTAAGACATGTTGGATAGTTGGAAGATTTCCTCTTTGAGCATAACTATTGTAACCGTCTAAATCTCCACCCATCACCATTTCTCCTTTGTCAGACTGACTTATATAAAAATGTCCAGCTCCAAATGTTACTACTCCATCAAGCAAAGGTTTAACTGGTTCAGACACGCAAGCTTGAAGACAATGAGTTTCAATTGGAAGTGTCATATTTAATTTTTCTGCAAGAATATTTGTGCTTCCTGCAACACATAATCCAACTTTTTTTGCTTTAATTTCACCCTTAGAAGTTCTCACCCCTGTTATTTTTCCATTTGAAACATTAAAACCTTCAACTTCACAATGTTGAATAATATCTACACCCATAGAATCTGCTTGTCTTGCATATCCCCACGCAACCGCATCATGTCTTGCTGTGCCAGCGCTTGGTTGCATTAAACCTCCAAAAATTGGAAATCTTACATCGTCAGAAAAATCTGCCATTGGAATATGTTTTTTTACTTCTTCTCTTCCCAGTAAAACTGCATCAATCCCATTGAGTCTCATTGAATTACCTCTCCTTGCATAAGCATTCATTTGAGCGTCAGAGTGTGCAAGATTGATTATTCCTCTTGGTGAAAACATTACGTTAAAGTTTAATTCTTGGCTTAAGTTTCTCCACAAATCCATACCAAATTCATTGAAGCGTCCATTGGCATCGAACATAAAATTAGAACGAATTATTGTTGTATTTCGTCCGACGTTTCCTCCGCCAATCCATCCCTTTTCGATTATTGCAACGTTTGTTATTTTGTGTTCTTTGGCTAGATAGTAAGCTGTCGCTAAACCATGCCCCCCTCCACCAATTATAATAACATCATATTCTTTCTTTGGAGTCGGATCTTTCCAAGCCACTTCCCAGTTCATGTGGTCTGAAAAGGCATTTTTTATTAAGCTAAAAACAGAATATTTCTGCATGTAATAACTTTATCCAATTAAAAGTAATTATTTCTTATTTTTTATATATATATTTTTTAGAAGTTTAAATATATATAAAAGACTATACTAATTCGTTTCATAGATGAAGAGACAAAATGCCTAAATCTGATATTGAAATAGCTAGAGCAGCAAATATGAAACCAATCAAGGATATCCTTGAGGTTTTAAATGTTCCTGATGATCCTAATGCTTTTAGTCCGATGGGCAGACACATAGCCAAAATAAATTTAGAGTATCTTGATAAACAAAAAGATAAAAAAGATGGTAAATTAATTCTTGTTACTGCAATAACGCCTACTCCAGCTGGAGAAGGAAAAACAACAACTTCCGTAGGATTAAATGACGGATTAAATAAAATTGGAAAAAAATCTATAGTTTGTTTAAGAGAACCAAGCTTAGGACCTTCTTTTGGTATGAAGGGTGGAGCCGCAGGTGGCGGATATGCACAAGTAGTTCCTATGGAGCAAATTAATTTACATTTCACTGGAGACTTTCACGCCATCACATCTGCACATAATTTATTATCTGCATTGATTGATAATCACATTTACTGGGGTAATAAGCTCAATATTGATGTGAGAAGAGTGGTGTGGAAAAGAGTAATGGATATGAATGACAGATCTCTAAGATCAATTGTAGTTGATTTAGGAGGTGTTGCAAACGGATATCCAAGGCAAGATGGATTTGATATTACAGTTGCATCTGAAATCATGGCGATATTTTGTTTAGCTAATGATTTAAAAGATTTAGAAAATAGAATTGGAAACATAACAATAGCTTATACGAGAGACAAAAAACCAATTTATGCTAAAGATTTAAATGCACAAGGACCAATGACTGTGCTTTTAAAAGATGCAATTAGACCAAATGTAACTCAAACATTAGAGAATAATCCAGCAATAATTCATGGAGGTCCTTTTGCGAATATTGCTCATGGATGTAATTCGGTAATTGCAACAAAAGCAGGTTTAAAATTAGCAGACTTTGTTGTAACTGAAGCTGGTTTTGGCGCTGACCTTGGGGCAGAAAAATTTTTAGATATTAAATGTAGAAAGTCTGGAATTAAACCTGACTGTGTTGTCATTGTAGCAACAATTAGAGCGCTTAAAATGCATGGAGGATTGTCTAAAGAGGAGCTGAAAAATGAAAATGTAGATGCTCTCAATAAAGGATTAGTTAATTTAGAAAGACATATCAATAATACAAGAAAATTTGGTATTCCAGTTACTATTGCGGTAAATCATTTTATTACTGATACAGATAAGGAAATGAATACATTATTAGATTTTTGTAAGACACAAGGAGTCAAAGCATCAAAATGTACTCATTGGTCTAATGGAAGTGAGGGAACAAAAGAACTTGCACAAAATGTTGTGGAAATTTGTAAAGATAATAAAAATACATTTAAATACCTGTACGAAGATAAATTAAGTTTGTTTAAAAAGATTGAAAAAATTGCTCAAGAAATTTATCATGCAAGCGAAGTAGTTGCTGATACAAAAGTAAGACAGCAGCTAAAAGATTTTGAAGAAAAAGGTTATGGAAAGCTGCCTGTGTGTATTGCAAAAACTCAATATAGTTTTTCAACAGATCCTAATTTAAAAGGTGCTCCAACTGGTCATGTGTTGCCAGTAAGAGAAGTTCGTCTTTCGTCAGGTGCAGAATTCATTGTTGTTGTTTGTGGAGAAATAATGACGATGCCAGGACTACCACGTGTACCTGCTGCTGACTCTATAAAGCTCAATGACAAAGGTGAAATAGAAGGTCTATTTTAAAAAGAATTCAACCAATTTTTTAATTCCATCATTCTCTGTTGATTATCAGAAATTGATATTTCTTTTTCTATAAAAGAAATATGTTCATCAACCTGATCATGATTAGCAAAGACTTTCCTTGTTTCAATTAATCTATCTTTTCTAAACTTTATAAGTTGTATCATTTTTTGATAAGTGATTTCTGGATGATACTGCAAACCCCAAACATTATTATTATTTATTTTAAAATACATACTTTGAACTTTGTTTATTTTATTTGATGCTAAGCATACTCCATTTTCTGGAAGTGTTGCCACTTCATCAAAGTTAAATGCCGGAGTATTAAAATTATTTTTTTTTCCACTGTACAATGGATGTTTTAAACCTTGTTCGTTTATTATTAATTGATTTGCAATTCCTATATGAGCTCCATTAGATGATTTTTTTACGACTCCTCCAGCTGCCGTAACAGCAACTTGCATGCCCCAACAAATAGCTAGAATATTTTTTACTTTTTTTTGACATTCTTTCATAAATTGAATTTGTTTTCTTATTTCAGGAGTGTCATTGTAGATGTTTAAACTACTGCCACCCCATATTAGGCCATCGTATTTATTAAGTTCCTTTGCTTTTTTATCAATATCTTCATCTGATGATGGGTTAACTACATCCATATCTAGTTCATTTGTAAAATTGTCTAAGCTATCTTGAAGACTTTGAGTATGAGTTTGTATACCAGAAGTAGAAAAATTTTGATTTTCTTCTCTCAGGTTGCCTTCAACAATTAGAATTTTTTTCATAGTCTAAAAAAAAATTATATTTTAATTTTTTTATTTTACTTATAAGATAATAGATAAATATGACAAAAGTTGCAATCATAGGCACAGGACCATGTGGTCTTTCAATGTTGAGAGCTTTTGAACAAGCTGAAAAAAAAAGTGAAAAAATTCCTGAAGTAGTTGCTTTTGAAAAACAATGTGATTGGGGTGGATTATGGAATTATAGTTGGAGAACAGGCTCAGACGAATATGGTGATCCGGTTCCTAATAGTATGTACAGATATCTATGGTCAAATGGACCGAAAGAATGCTTAGAATTTGCTGATTATTCTTTTGATGAACACTTTGGAAAGCCTATTCCTTCATTTCCTCCAAGAGAAGTACTTTATGATTATATATTAGGTAGAGTTAAAAAAGGTAATTCTAAAAGTAAAGTAAGATTTAATACCACTGTAACCAGTGTGAAATATGATGGAAGCAAATTTGAAGTTGTTTCAAATGACAAAAAAAATAACAAATTAATGAAAGAAAACTTTGACTATGTTGTTGTTTCATCAGGACATTTTTCTGTACCATATATTCCTGAATACCCGGGTATGAGTTCTTTTCCTGGAAGAATAATGCATTCACATGATTTTAGAGATGCTGAAGAGTTTAGAGGAAAAAATGTAATTGTGTTAGGCAGCAGTTATTCAGCTGAAGATGTTGCTTTGCAGTGTCATAAATACGGTGCTAAAACTGTAACCATTGGTTACAGACATAATCCAATGGGATTTAAATGGCCTAAAGGTGTATCTGAAGTTTTTCATCTTGATCGATTGGAGGGGAAAAAAGCAATATTTAAAGACGGTCACGAACAAGAGGCAGATGCAATTATATTATGCTCAGGATATCTTCATCACTTCCCTTTCTTATCTGAAGATCTAAAGCTTAAAACTAGAAACAGATTATATCCACCAAAATTATATAAAGGTGTAGTTTGGCAAGACAATCACAAATTATTATATTTAGGAATGCAAGATCAATTTCATACATTTAATATGTTTGACTGTCAGGCATGGTATGCAAGAGACGTTGTTATGGGAAAAATAAAAATGCCCGATAATAATGAAATTGAAAAAGATATTAACAAATGGGTAGCTATGGAGGAAAAATTAGAAAATCCAGATCAGATGATTGATTTTCAAACTGAATATACAAAAGAGCTTCATGAGTTATCAGATTATCCAAAAATTGATTTTGAATTAATTAGAAAACACTTCAAAGAATGGGAGCATCATAAAGTAGAAGACATTATGACATACAGGAATAAATCCTTTTCTTCGCCTGTTACTGGGTCAGTCGCCCCAATCCATCACACTCCTTGGGCAACAGCGATGGATGACTCTTTAAAAGTATTTTTGGATCAGCCTAAAAAATAAATATTAATTCTATTTATTTTGCCATCTAATATTCAATTTTTTATTTTTTAAAATTGATCTTAATAAATCAACCATTAAAGGTATTTTTTTCTTATTAATTTTCTTTAAAATATATCTACCAATTTCTCTAGCAAGTTCTGCTCCTTCAACAGTATCATTTGGCATAAATTTTTTTTTCGCATTTTTAAATGTAAAACCTTTACCTAAAAACTCACCCATTTTACTATTTCTTCCACCTACAGCACTTACATACAAATCTCCAACACCAGCTAAACCATAAACAGTTTCTTCTTTTCCTTTAAAATGTTTTGTTAAATACATCATCTCGTTAATAGATTTTGTAAATATTGAAGATGAAGTATTTGAACCTTCTCCCGAACCAATTAACATAGAATAAATATTTTTAATCGCAGAACATACCTCTACACCTTTAACATCTCTCGAATATTCTATGTTGTAGTATTTAGTTGAGATTAAATTTCCTATTGATTTTGCTTTTTTAATATCTTTGTTTGCGATAATAGTACTAGATTTTATTTTTCTAGCTAACTCTTTTGCTAAACAAGGTCCTTTCAATACTGATATATCAAATTTTCTTGTTTCTTTATTAAGCTGTTCAGACATTGTAATGATTTTATTTGAAATCTTGTCGTATTTTAAACCTTTGGTTAATACTAATATTTTTGAGCTAAATTTTAATTTTTTTAAACAATCCCTAACAAGATCAATTCCAATAGAACTAACCGCTACAACTACTAGATCCCATCTTTTATTCAATAATTCACTTGAAAAATTTTTAACAATTAAATTATTGTGTAATTTTAATTTCAAAGATGGATGATATTTATTATTTGAATTTATTTTTTTAATTAATTTAAAATTATATGGTTCTGACAATGTAACTTTATGTCTGTTATCCATACAAGGAACTGAAAATGCTGCTCCCATAGCTCCCGCTCCAATTATAAGTATATTTTTCATGTTTTAAATTATGCTAAAGTTTTTCTAATTGCTTGTCTCCAACCTTGCAATAACTTATTTCTCAAAGATTTGTTAAGTTTTGGTGAAAAAACTCTGTCTTTTTTCCATTTAACTTTAATTTCATTTAAAGATTTGAATTCTCTAATTTGATATCCTGCTAATAGTGCCACACCTAATGCGGTAGTTTCTGAAACTTTTGGTCTCACTACTTTTAAATTAATCGTATCTGATAAAAACTGTGCAAACCAATTGTTTGCTACCATTCCACCATCTACTTTGATTATTTTTGGTTTTAGCCCATCTTTTTTCATTGATTCAAATAAATCAAAACTTTGATACGCGACAGACTCTACAACTGCCCTGACTAAACTTTTCCAATCGCTATTCCTAGTTAGGCCTGTAATCAATCCTCTTGCTTCTGGCCTCCAATACGGCGCTCCTATTCCACTAAATGCAGGAACAATATAAACACCCTCATTATTTTTTTTTGATTTAGCAATTTGTTCAGTTTCATATGCATTATTTATTAACTTTATTTTATCTCTCAACCATTGAACTCCGGCTCCAGCTATAAATATCGAACCTTCTAATGCATAAGTGTTTTTTCCATTCAGAGTATAGCAAATTGTGGTTAATAATTTATTTTTAGAATAAATTTTTTTAGATCCTGTGTTCATAATCACAAATGCTCCAGTTCCATAAGTGCTTTTTGTTGAACCACTTTCAAAACAAGCTTGCCCAACAGCTGCTGATTGTTGATCTCCAAGAACAGCAGAAATAGGTATCTCTTTACCTAGAATTTTTTTATTTGTTGTTCCAAAATTATCTGCAGAATTTTTTACTTTTGGTAAAATTTTGTAAGGTATTTTAAGTTTTTTTAATATCTCATTGTCCCATTTATTTGTATTAATGTTGAAAAGCATTGTCCTTGAGGCATTAGTAGTTTCTGTTAAATGCTTATGTTCATTAGTAAGTTTCCAAATTAAAAATGTATCAATTGTACCAAACAATAAATTATTTGATTTTAATAATGATTTAGTTTTTTTTACATTATCTAATATCCATTTTATTTTTGTAGCTGAAAAATATGGATCAATAAATAAACCAGTTTTCTTTCTGATTTTGCTTTCAAAATTATTTTTTTTTAAAATTTTACAATAATTTTGTGTTCTTCTATCTTGCCAAACAATTGCATTATAAACTGGCTTTCCATTTTTTTTATTCCATAGAACTGTGGTCTCTCTCTGATTGGTTATGCCAATACTTAAGATTTTACCGTTTATCTTTTTTGCTTTTTGAATTACTTTTTTTAATGATGAAAGTGTAGTTTTCCAAATCTCATTCGGATCATGTTCTACCCAGCCATTTTTAGGAAAATATTGTTTCAATTCTTGCTGGTGTATAAATTTTATATTGCCGTTAGTATCGAACAATATTACTCTTGATGATGTTGTTCCCTGATCAATGGCAACAATAAATTTTTTCACAAAGTTTAATCAATGCCTAGGTGTTTTTTTCTTTGTCCTACCCATGTTCTAATCAAGTTATCAAATATCAAACCTATAAAAGCTACACAAATACCTAGGGTTAATCCTATTCCAGCTCCGTTTTTATCTGATAGTGCTTTTAGAATATATTGTCCTAAATCCTCTGTTCCTATAAATGCTCCAATTATCACCATAAACAAAGCAAAAACTATAGTTTGATTAAGACCAAGCATCATATGGGGAAAAGCTAAAGGAAATTCAATTTTTGTTAATCTTTGAAATTTATTTACGCCAGACATTGTTGCTGCATCATGCAAGGCTGTTGGAACGCTTCTAAGTCCTTCGATTGTATATCTTGTTGCAGGAATTGTAGCGTAAACAATTACTGCTATTAAAACTGAGGTATCAGTAATACCAAAAAGCATCATCACAGGAATTAAATAAACAAAAGAAGGAAAGGTTTGAAAGATATCACATACACCTAACATAAAGTTCGCTGAATGTTTATTTTGAAAAGATAGGGTTCCAACTGTGAATCCAATTATACAAGAAACGATTACACCAAAGGTTGCCATGTACGTTGTAACTAAAGCCCTATCCCACCATGGACTCAAAGCTATAAACAATGTTAGACCACAAACTACCAAGGCTGATCGAATTCCACCAATTAAATAACCAGCACCAACAACTAAAACCAATGTTGCTACCGCAGGCATTCTTAAATACAAGGCTCTCATTGGCTGTAATACTTCTACAATTAACCAAGTATTAAATGCCTTGATATAAACAAAAAAAGTATCAAAAATCCAATCTACACCTTTGTTCCAAAAATCAGCAGTTGATATCCCTTTGTTATGGGGAACTTCAAACAAATAATTAAATCCTTGTTTAAAAAAAAATGATCCTAAATAGGCTAAAACAATTCCAATTAGTACAGTAACACCAAAAAATATCGCATTTTTGTTACGTTCAAAAAATGTAAGATTACCAAAATAATCAACTTGTTTGTTTGCCCAAGCTAAAGACATCTTGTCTAATAGAATAGCAATTAAACTAATACATAGACCTGCCTCTAATGCTAAGCCAATATTAAGCTGATTGAGTGCTAATAATAAATTAAATCCTAAACCTTTTGCACCTATAAAGGCTGAAATAACTGCCATTGAAAAACAAACCATAATCACTTGGTTCACTCCAATTAAAATATCTCTTCTAGCAGTCGGAATTAATACTTTAAACATTAGTTGCCAATTGTTACATCCGCTCATTCTGCCAGCTTCAATCACTTCAGGTGGCACCGCTCTTAAACCTAGTAAAGTCAATAATATCATTGGTGGAACAGCAACGATCATTGTTATAATTACTGCCGCATGATCTCCTACTCCAAAAAGAACGAGTGCGGGAACTAATACAGCGTATTGCGGCATTGTCTGCATAACTAATAAAATAGGGTATAGAGCTTTCTCAACACGCTTACTTTTATATGCCGCAATACCAAAACCTAAACCAAAAACAAATGACAAAGGTGCAGCTACTAATATAAAAGAAAGAGTTTGCATTGAGGGTTTCCATTGACCAAATATGGAAATATAAACCATAACTAAACCCGCAAATATAGCGAGACCTTTGCCACTTAGCTTATATGCTAATATTGCTGAACCCGCAGCAACGACAGTCCACGGTAAACCTGGCATTTTTGCCCAAGAATTAGAACCTACCCAATCCCAACTCGTAAAAGCTACAATGGTTTTAAGACCTCCTAATAAAATTTCTCTGATCAATTCAATCAAAAATGTCATGATTGAAGTAATCTCTCTTGTTACCTGTAGAACTAAAGGCCTGGTTTTGTAAGTTTGAGTATCGCTGTTCCAAAATTCCATGGGCAACCATTCATTCATTAAGAAAAACAATGAATCATTTATCCAAATAGGTAGCCACCCAAGTAATGGTGGCAGTCTCCAAAAGACATCAAAAGCATAATATCTTACTTCTTTACCAAGAAAGACATAGAAACTTTGATTTGGATCTTTAACAAACTCTGCTTGACCTCTTATAAATTTATATGTTTCAGGAACTTCAATTGCAAAACATAAAGCAAAAAATATAACTAATAAAAATAACCATTGAAATGCTTTTGGATATTTTTTTATAAATTGCATAATTTAATTATTATTTTTTCTTCCCCCAAAGACTGTATTAATTATTTTAGTTGGATTAATTGAGCCTACAACTTTATTATTACTATCTATTACAGATACTGATTTTTCTTGAGTTAGAATTTTTTCTGCTACATTTTCAATAGTTTCATCTTTTGAAACTTTAAAATCACTTAAATTATTTGTAACTGAAGTGTCCATCACATCTTCAATTAATAAAACTTTTTCTCTAGGTACTTCTTCAGTAAATTTTCTTACATATTCGGTTGCTGGATTTAAAACAATATTTGCAGGTGTATCTAACTGTTCAATTGTACCATCCTTCATAATTGCAATACGATCTGCAAGTTTTAAAGCCTCATCAAAATCATGTGTTATAAACATTATTGTTTTTTGAAGTTTATCTTGAAGTCTTAAAAACTCATCTTGCATCTCTTTTCTAATCAATGGGTCTAAAGCAGAAAAAGGTTCGTCTAGGAACCATATGTCAGGCTCAACCGCTAATGATCTCGCAATTCCAACCCTTTGCTGCTGTCCGCCAGATAACTCTCTAGGAAAATAGTTTTCTCTTCCTTCGAGACCTACTAATTTAACCATATCCATTGCTTTATTAATACTTTCATCGATTTCTAATCCTTTAATTTGAAGTGGAAAAGCAATATTTTCCACAACTGTTTTATGAGGTAATAAAGCAAAGCTTTGAAAAACCATTCCCATTTTATTTCTTCTAAGTTCAATAAGTTCTTTATTATTTAATTTTAACAAATCTTGACCTTCTATAAAAATTTTTCCACCAGTTGCGTCTGTTAATCTAGAAATACATCTTAACAATGTTGATTTGCCTGAACCAGATAGACCCATAACAACCAACATTTCTCCTTTTGAAACTTCAAAAGATGCGTTGTTTACTCCTACTATACATCCATTCTCTTGAAATATTTTGGGGTCAACATTCCCATTAGATTCTTTGAGCATCTTTTCGGCATTTGCTCCAAAAATTTTAAAAACGTTTTCACATTTTATTACCGTGTTAGACATAAATATTTGGTTAAGTTATATGAAAATAGGATAAAATTAAATGCATATAATTGTTGTTTTTCTCCTTAAAAATTTTTAATAAAATAGACTCTTGTATCAATTCCTGTACTTAAAAAACTCAATGCTTCACCACTCACAGCAACTGACTCATCAACACCCACATTGTTTCCACTTACTGTAAAACCTGCAAAACACTTTTTTTTATCTTTATCCCATTTAACAAATGTATCATCAATTTTATTGCCATTTATAGTATAAATTTCGTGTGCTCTGAAATTTAAAAAATTTGCACCCATGATTGCCCTTTGAGGAATAAGTTTTGTTGCTTTACAAACTTGCTCGTAAACTTCATCTGTTAACTTATAATGATTTGTTCCGTCAAAAGTTACCAATATTCCTGAAGGGAGTTTTGATATTAATTCACTCAATTTTTTTTCTTGTGCTATTCTTTCCTCCTCAATTTTCATTTTTTTGACTAATTCATCACCTTGTCCAAAAATAACATCTAATACAAAAAAAGATGAAATTATAAAAATAATTAAAATTGTTAATCCTGCAATTTGTCTGATAAATTCTGGTAGCTCTCTAATTTTATATAAAAAGTTTTCTTTTATCATTATTCTTGCAACTTTCCGTTTATCCAATTTCCTGATTTTTGTGTCCCATCAGACCAAGTAAATGTTCCTTTACCATTCATGAAACCTCTGGCCCATTCTCCTTCATAGGTTGAGCCATCTGGAAAAGTTAATTTTCCTACGCCGCTCCACTCACTATTTTTAAACTCACCTTTGTAAATGTATCCATTAGGCCAGGTTTCAATTCCTTGACCATTTTTTTTAGTCCCTACCCACTCTCCTTCATAGGTTGTTTTGTCTGTGTAAACCCATTTGCCATAGCCATTTTCACAATTACCTTCTTTACATCCAGTGCTTCTTGCAAAGGCAAGGGTAGTTATCAGCATACTCAAGATCAAACTTATAAGAATTTTTTTCATTGATACACTTTACACAAAAATAATTATTATATCTAAAAAATATTTAGTCATTAGTTATAAGCTAAAAAAAATCCCCCCCAACAATGTTGGGGGAGATTTATAAATTTACTTGTTATTTAGCTTATTTAGTAAATGCTTTCCAAACTGACTCGTTATCAGCTAACCATTTTTTAGCCGCATCTTCGTGTGTCATTTTATCAACATCAACTAAAGCTGCCATTGCTCCAATTTGACTAGTAGAGAATGACATCTTTTTGAAAGCCGCAGCTGCTGCGGGATGAGTATTTGGAAAATCTTCATGAACTGCTTTTTTCAAATAACCATCTGGGGAACCACATTTACCATCTCCACCGTCTGCTGGTCTACATCCAGCTGTGTACGGAGGAAAGTCAATAAATGTAAAACCAGCACCATCTGTAAAGTTTGGTGTCCAGTTAAATATAATTGTTCCTCTTCCTTCTTTTTCTGCTGCTGCTAATTCAGCCCAAAGCGCATCTGCACTTCCAGCAAATTTGACCCACCATAGATCGCCTAAGCCTAATGCATCAACTCTTTGAGGAATTAAATCGCCGTGCCAAGTCTGTGGACCTTCCAACATTCTACCTTTTCCATCTGGAGAGTCAGGTGTTGTAAAGTTTTTAGCACAGTCTGGATTTTTTAAAGCTGTCCAGTCTGGTAGACCTGGGCATAATCCTTTTTCAACAACCCAGTTTGGATAACCCATATCCTCAAGAGTTCTCGCTTCATGATCTCCCCAGTCAAGCAATCCACCTTTGTCTCTAGCTGTGTCAAAAGATTTTCCAAATGCAGACTCCCAAACTTCATGAGATATAGTTACATCTCCAATTCTTATTGATTCATAAACAGCTTGTGAATCAGCATTCACATAACTTACGTTATTTCCCATACTTTCAAAAATTCCACCAATTACGTAAGCCATTACTATTTGACTTGACCAATTGTGAGTTGGGATAACTATAGGTGCACTGCTGTCACCTGATTTTTTCGCAGTTTTGTCTCCTCCTTGCATGAAGAAAACTAATCCTATTACTACGATAACAACCACGCCAATAATTAATGGCATATTACCTTTTTTCATATTTCCCCTTTCCTTAATATTAAGTAAATTTATTAAATGTTTTATTGACTAAAAGATCAATCAATATTTTTATATATAAAAATTATAAATAATTTTATATTATTATTTAAATATAAGCGTTAAATGAAAACTAGTTTTGAAATTAAAGAACCTGGTCTTAATGTTTTACCACCTGGAGTTGAACGTCATGTTATAAATGCCGGAGGTTTAACTGGGTTACAAATTTTTCCTGACGACGAAATAGAAATAATCAATGATGAAGGAAATCAAATTTGTGAAATTATTGTATTTGATAAAGACGGAAAGTCAGAACCAGGAATTTTAAACCTTAAAGAAAATTCAAAAAATTCAGAAATAAAAAAAATATTAAGTAGTCAAGACGAAAGTTCTTTAGCTGCAAACTATCAATTAAAAAAAAGAAATTTAGACATTGCAAAATCAAAATCATCTATAATATTTAGTAAAGACTCTAAATCTGGAGACAAAATAAATTTTAAATCAAAAGATAAGTGTTATGTAATTTTTGCTGCTCCAGGACAACATATGCTAGTTCATGAACAAAATCCTATCACCGATTTAACTATATTTATTAAAAGATCAAAAATTAAAAATGATAAAGAATTGTCTATAATACCCGATCCTGTCTATGATCCGAAACATGAGCAAAATATAGATAAAGCGACGGCAATTTCTTATGAGGTAAAAGAGGGAGATTATATACAAGTCATTACACCAACTGGAAGACAATGTTCTGATTTTGTTGCATTCGATACTGTAAAATTAGATAAAAAAATAGAAAAAGGTTTAGATTGGCAGACAACAAGAACATTTATGGGACACACTTTCCCTGGACCAGGTCTATTTTCAAAATTCTATGATACCGACCACCAGCCTTTAGTAGAAGTTATAAGAGATACTGTTGGTAGGCATGATACTTTCAATTTGGCTTGCACTTCAAAATATTATGAGGACGCAGGTTATTTTGGACATCCGAACTGTTCAGATAATTTGAGTAATGCTATGGAACAATATGGAGTTCAAAGAAAAAAAGGATGGCATGCAATAAATTTATTTTTTAATACCTCTGCGGGTGGATTGAACTCTGTGTTATCAGATGAATCTTTTGCGAGACCTGGAGATTATGTTTTATTTAGAGCTTTAAAAGATATAACTGTTGGTACTTCTGCTTGTCCTAGTGATATAGATGCATGTAATTCATGGAATCCAACTGATATTTTTGTTAGAACTTATGACGGAAAAAAAGAA
The DNA here is from genome assembly GCA_902574705.1 of uncultured Pelagibacteraceae bacterium. Classification (GTDB taxonomy): domain Bacteria; phylum Pseudomonadota; class Alphaproteobacteria; order Pelagibacterales; family Pelagibacteraceae; genus Pelagibacter. Next base: position 23,065 of record CACGOM010000001.1, read on the forward strand.
TTTAAAAAATCTTTTGCATTTAGAATGAAAACAGACTCAGAAAAAAAACTTACAAAAAATTCAGGCTTCTATGAAAGAACATCTAAATTAACTAGAAATTTTGTAGATGCACGAGGATTTTGGTTGCCAAATGACTATACCAAAAGTGGTTTAATTAACGAGTATAATGCTTGTAGAGAAAAAGCAGTTTTAATAGATCTATCAGCTTTAAGAAAATTTGAAATTTTAGGTCCTGATGCTGAAGAATTAATGAACTATACTTTGACACGAAACATAAAAAAACTTTCTATAGGGCAAGTTGTTTATTCTGCAATGTCTTATGAAAATGGAATGATGTTTGATGATGGAACTTTATTAAAACTAAGTGATACTGGATATCGATGGATCTGTGGAGATGAGTACGGAGGAGAATGGCTCAAAGAAATAGCAAAGAAAAAAAATTACAAAGTAATAATTAAAAATTCGACAGATCAAATAAGCAATGTCTCGATACAGGGGCCAAATAGTAGAAAAATTTTAAATAAATTAATTTTTACGCCTCCAACACAACCAACCATAAATGAACTGCAGTGGTTTAGATTTACTATATGCAGAATGGATGATTTAAATGGAATTCCTCTTGTTATATCAAGAACAGGATATACTGGAGAATTAGGTTATGAAGTATGGTGTCATCCTAAAGATGCACCAAAAGTTTGGGATAAATTAATGGATGCAGGAAAAGATGATGGATTAATACCTGCTGGATTTGCTGCGTTAGACAAACTTAGAATAGAAGCTGGCTTAATACTATTTGGAAATGAATTTGATGGACAACAAGATCCTTTTGAAGCAGGAATAGGCTTTGCGGTCCCATTGAAAACTAAAGAAGATGATTTTGTAGGTAAAAAAGCATTAGTTGAAAGAAAAGCTAATCCACAAAAAAAACTAGTTGGACTAGAACTAATTTCAAAAGAACCGGCGGCACACGGTGATTGTGTTCATATTGGTAGATCACAAGTTGGAATAGTTACAAGCGCATGTTTTTCAACTGTTTTAAATAAAAATATAGCCTTATGTAGAATCGACTCGCAGTATTCTGAAATTGGAACTGATGTCGAGGTAGGAAAAATTGATGGACATCAAAAGAGAATTTCAGCAAAAGTTGTAAGGTTTCCATTTTATGATCCAGATAAAACGAGAGTAAGATCATAAAAAATGGTTAATATTAAAAAGGATTTATTAGAATTTTGGGAGGATCAAATGAGATTATCTCATACTTCTAGTAATTATTTTTTTAGAAAGTCGCCTTCCCATTATCATATGATGCTTATCGTTATGCATGCATATAAATATGAAGCAAAATTATCTGTTGAGGAGCTAAAGACAAAATTATTTAAAACTTCCAGGCCAAAATCAGCTTTAATGATAAAAGAGGCATGTGATAAAAATTTCTTTCTGTTAGAGAAAAAAGGCAAAGATAATAGAAAAAAATATGTAATACCTACCCCGAGCTTTGTTAATGAATTCAACGATTATTTAAAGACCTTAAATAATTTGAGCTTTTAAAACTATTAACAATCTTTAGTTGAATGCCAACACTTATATAAATTATATATATAAAATAATATATTCTTTCCCTACATAAATAATAATGTTTCGAATATGTCATTGCCGACAAAAGCAAAAGTAGTAATTATTGGTGGAGGAATTCACGGTTTAAGCACTGCTTGGAAACTTTCAGAGAAATATAAAAATCCAAACGACATAGTTGTTTTAGAAAAAAAAGATACCGCAGCAGGCGCAAGTGGAATTGCGTGTGGTGTTGTAAGAAATAATTATTTCCAACCTGCGATGAGGCAATTAATGGCTCATTCAGTTGAGGTTTGGGAAAGTGATAAAGAAAATTTTAGATATAATCCAGTAGGATACATGCAGATCTCACCAGAAGTTATGCATGGTGATGTAGCGAGCATTTATAAGCAACAACAAGACATTGGTTATGACTCAGTTTTTATAGAGGGTGAAAAAGATTGTATGAAGTATATGCAAGGTATCTTTGATGACTGGCAAGCAAAAAATATTACATCGGTACTTCATGAAAAAAAAGGTGGATATGCATTTAATAAAGACTCGATTAAAGCATTAGAAAAAAAAGCAAACAATGGTGGAGTAAATGTTCATAAAGGAGTTAAAGTAACAGGTTTTAAAAGAGGAAGTAACAGTAATGCAGTTACAGGTGTTGTAACTGATCAAGGTACAATTGATTGTGATCAAGTAGTTATCGGAGCAGGTCCATGGGCAAGAGATTTTTGGAACATGTTAGAATTACCAAAGACTGTAGACATCAAAGGTAAAGATGGAAAATTACATACAACAGACATGTGGACTTATTGGTTCTTACAAGAAGGTGTCTTGGGAGTTCCTGCTGATTATTTAAAAACTAATGATGGTAAACAGCCTCCAGTAATTCACGTCGACACTGATGCTCCACTTTATTCAGATGTTGATGGAAAACTGATTACAGATAAACTATGGGGTATTTATTATAAACCAGATATTGAAGGATTAGGTGTACAAGGAGGAACTTCTCCTTACATCGTAAAAAAACATTTTGATCAAGTAAATGTTGATCCATACGGAATAGAGTCACCAGAATTTCAAACCACAGATCAGTTTTCTGTAATGTGGTCTTCAGCTTTAGCTCACTGCCAAAAAAGATTTGAAGGTAAATCTAATTTATATAGAAAAGGTCCATCCGGAGGCTTGGGTTGTTTAACGCCAGACTCTTTTCCAATTTTTGATAGATTCTGTGAAAACGTTTATATGATAGCAGATGCTAATCATGGTTATAAAATGATTGGTGTTGGGCATTTAGTTGCGCAAGAGATTTTAGGTACTGAAAGTGAATTGTTAAAGCCGTTTCGATTCAATCGATACGCGAAAGGTGAATTACACCCTACTTCGAACAGTCCATTCCCGTGGAGTTAGGTTTATCTCGTAGACAGATAAATTTTTTTCAGCTAACTTTTTGTATCTAAAAAAGTTAAGGGGGAAAATGACCGATCTAGAAAAACATGTTAACCGTCCAGGTAGAGACAAACTTGTAAAAAAAGTAAGAGAAAAAATTAATGAATTAGGAATAACTTATATTTACTATCAATTTATTTCTGTAACAGGAAGAGTTGTTGGAAAAGGAATTCCAGCAGATCATTGGGAAAGAACTGCAGAAAAAGGATTTCAATTAGTATACGGAGCAACAGCTAACTTATTTTTAGATCGTCATAATAATTATATTGGATACGGACCTGAAGCTATGGAGCTAGTTGGTATACCAGATCCTGAAACTTTTTGTCAATTGCCATGGGATAAAAGAGTTGGGAGAGTTTTTGTAACTTGTTTTAGAAACCGAGAAGAGAGAAATAATCCTGGTGGTCATTTAACATCTGATTGTAGAGGAAATTTAAGAATTTTCATGGATGAATTTCAAAAAAAACATGGCTTAGAACTTAGAGTTGGAACCGAGCCAGAAATGATGTGGTTAACAAGAAATGAAGATGGAACTCCTACTGGAAAAGGTTTTTCTAAACCATTCTGTTATCATATTGATCAATTTGAGTCATTAAGACCTGTGTTTATGAAAGTTATTGAGTATGCAAAAGCGATGGGTCTAGACATGATTCAAGGTGACCATGAAGATGCTCCGGGACAACTAGAATTGAACTGGACTTATGACAATGTTTTGAGAAATGCAGATAGACTCTCAACATACAGACAGATATGTGCACAGGTTGCTAGAGAACATAACTTAATAGCTTGTTTTATGACAAAACCTTTTATGGGTGTTTCAGCAAGTGGTTGTCATACTAATATGTCGTTATGGAAAGGTGGAAAGATTTCTGTAAATAAACTAGGTAATAAAAAATTACCAGGGGTAGAAGAAGTATTTAGTTATGTAGAAGGTGGGACAAATACATTTATGCCGGACACAAAAGATATGCAGCTACCAGGAAAAATTGGTTTGCAATCAATTGCGGGTATCATGAAACATTTACCTGCGTTAACAGCATTGGGATCTTCAACAGTAAACTCTTATAGAAGATTATGGGATCAAGGGTTCTGGGCACCAGTTTATGCTGACTGGGGATATCAAAACAGAACTTGTGGTTTGAGAGTATCTGCGCCAGGCCGTTTTGAATATAGATCTGTTGACTCAATGCACAATCCTTATTTATTGGGTGCTGCGTTACTTAAAGCTTGTGATGAGGGAATTACTAAAAAAATGGTTCCTGCAAAACCTGAGTCTCGAAATATTTATGAAGCTCAGAAAGCCGGAAAAGATGTTAAGAAACTACCACTAAGTTTAGGAGAGGCTTTAGAAAGACTGTCGGAGGATGAGGTAATAAAATCAGCTATGCCAGACGAAATGTATAAAGTGTTTCATTGGTATAAAAATGATGAATGGGAAAGATTCCTTGGTGCAACAACACAATGGGATCTTGATACTTATCTTGACTGTTTACCTTAAAAACATTAAAGGGGAAATATATGTGCGGAATAGCTGGATTAATTCATAGAGGAAAGTCTTCAAACGTTGGAAGTGAATTGCAACAAATGCTTCAAGCATTGAAGCATAGAGGGCCGGACTCAACTGGTTATGCTTTATATGCAGAAAATGATGGCAAGAATTTCATTATGAGATTTAAAGTAGGAGAAAATGTTGGTGAAGGTAGTACTTCAGTAAACGAAGACGCTAGTGTTTACGATGAAAGAAAAAAACTAGTAGATCAAATGTTAAAAGAATTAGGAGCAAATATAGTAAAAGATGAAAAGTTAACTCCATATTCTTATAGATATGAAATGCAATTTGATAAGGACTTGATGGAGTTTTCAAAAAAAATTGAAAGTATTAATGGAGTGGAAATTTTATCAATAGGAAAATCTTTAGAATTAATTAAAGATTTAGGCGATGCCGCTGCAGTTTCAGAAAGATATGGATTAGGTGATGTTAAAGGTACACATGCTATTGGACATGCAAGAATGGCAACTGAATCAGGTGTAGATATTAAGTCAGCCCACCCTTTTTGGGGATACCCATTTAGCGATGTTTCTGTGGTTCATAACGGTCAATTAACTAATTACTGGAATAATAGAAGAGTTCTAGAAAATAAAGGCATGAGATTTATGTCTGAATGTGATTCAGAGTTAATCGCAGTGTATCTTGCTGAAAAAATGAGAAATGGTGCAACTTTAGAAGAAGGAATGAAAGACTCGTTAACTGGTTTAGATGGAGTGTTCACGTACTTTGTTGCAACTAAAGATTCATTGGGTATGGCTAAAGATACTATGGCTGCAAAACCCTTAGTTCTTTATGAGTCAGATGATTTAGTAGCAATGGGATCAGAGGAAATTGCAATACGATCAATTCTTCCACAAGAAATAGATACTTATGATCCATTCGATGGAGAGGTAAAGGTATGGCGAATTTAAAAACTTCAGAAAAAAAAACAAAAGCACAATCAATGGGACTTCATACTGAAGTCTTAACTGGAAAAACTCAACAAAAATTCTTTAATCCTGATGAGGCTGAAAATTTCTACTATTGGGGAACATATGATGTAGATTTTAATAAAAGAACTGATCTTGATGTCAAAGATTTAGATTGTAAAGAAGCAAATAGAAAAATCGATGATTTAATGAGTCAAGGTTATGGGACTATAGTAATTAAAAATCCACAAGGAAAACACAGCTTGGGCGTAGGGATACTTAATAAACTAAATTTAATCTTTGAGGGTAGCTTGGGATATTTTGGTGTTGGCTCAATTGATGGTCCTACTGTTAGAATAAACGGCAGAGTAGGATGGTCTTGTGCAGAAAACATGATGGCAGGAAAAGTAGTTATTGAAAAAAATGCAGGATCTTGCTTTGGGGCGGCTATAAGAGGGGGCGATCTTATTTGTAAAGGAAGTGTTGGTGCAAGAACAGGAATCGACCAAAAAGGTGGAACAATAATTATTGGTGGAGATGCAGGTGCATTTACAGGTTTCATGATGCAAAGAGGAAGAATAGTAATTTTGGGTGATGTAGGAATAAACCTTGGAGACTCTATGTATGATGGGACTATTTATGTAGGTGGAAAAATAGGTTCATTTGGAAGTGATGCCGTAGAGTCGCCTATGACAAAAAGTGATATGGATTGGTTAAAAAGAAAACTTAAAGTAGCAGAAATTGGTGAAAATTTTGATATTTCTAAAATGACAAAAGTAGTAGCTGGTAAAAAATTATGGAATTACGACGCATTAGAACCAACTGAGAAAAAAGGAGCTATATAAAATGGCAAAAAAAAAGAAAAATGGAAAATCAAACGGTCACTCTAACGGAAATGGTAAGAGTGAGTTTTCAAAAAGAAATAAAAGTTTATTAGGTTATAATTCAATTTTTACACCTGAAGTAATTGATGACATCCATATAAAAGCTCAGCTTGGAAGATACAGAATGAGAGGAATGGCTTTAATGAAAAAAATTCCTACATTTGATGATCTTGTGTTTTTGCCTGGAACTTTAACAAGATTTGTAATTGAAGGTTATAGAGAAAAGTGTGAAACAAAAACTGTTATCGGTCCAAGATGTGAAAATCCAATTGAATTGGATATACCAGTTTATATTACTGGAATGAGTTTTGGTGCATTGTCTTATGAAGCAAAAACTGCTCTAGCAAGAGGTGCTACGATGGCTGGAAGCGCCACATGCTCTGGTGAAGGTGGAATGATACCTGATGAGAGAAGATATTCAGAAAAATGGTACTATCAATGTATTCAATCAAGATATGGTTTTAATCCACATCACGCTCAACTTGCAGATGGTATAGAAGTATTTATAGGACAAGGTCAAAAAGTTGGTATGGGAGGACACTTAATGGGTCAAAAGGTTACCGACCAAGTTGCTGAGATGAGATCACTTCCAGCTGGTATTGACCAAAGGTCACCAGCAAGACACCCTGATTGGTTAGGACCAGATGATCTTGCATTAAAGGTTCAGGAATTAAGAGAATTAACTAAAAATAAAGTACCAATCCAATTAAAACTTGGGGCCGCAAAAGTATATGACGATGTGCGTATGGCGGCTAAGTGTGATCCTGACTCGATTTACCTTGATGGAATGGAAGGATCAACTGGTGCTGGACCGCATATAGCTGCAGCTAATACAGGTATACCTGGAATTGCTGCTATAAGAGAAGCTAGAAGAGCAATAGATGATGTTGGAAAAACTGGAAAAGTTACGTTGATCTATGCCGGCGGAGTTAGAGACGGTGCAGATATGGCAAAAGCACTTGCTTTAGGTGCAGATGCGATAGCAATTGGAACAGGAGCAATGGTAGCTTTAAATTGTAATAAAGAAATACCTGAGTCAGATTTTGAAAAAGAAATGGGTGTTCCGGCTGGACATTGTTACCATTGTCATACTGGCAGATGCCCAGTAGGTGTTGCAACGCAAGATCCAAAATTAAGAAAAAGATTAAATCCAGATGAAGCAGCGTTAAGAGTATACAACTATTTACATGCAATGACTTTAGAAGCGCAACTTCTTGCAAGAGCTTGTGGTAAAACAAATATACACTCTTTAGAACCTGAGGATATGGCAGCTTTAACAATGGAAGCTTCTGCGCTTGCAAAAGTTCCATTATCAGGAACTAATCATACTGTTGGAGTTGATGACTTCCACAAAATATAGGAAATTAAATGGCAAAGAAAAAAAATAAACCAAAGAAAAAAGAAAAAGAAGTAAAAGGTCAATTAGGAAAGAAAAAAGAGACTGCTAGAGAAAAAATGATTGGTCAAACTATTGGTTATCGTTACGATGTTAACCTGCTGCCTGATTACGCTAGATTAACTCCTTTCTTGAAAAAATATATAGAAGCAATGGGTTGGGATGATCTCAACTGGTTAGAAGACGTACATATGGGATATGAAGAGGACAGGCCAGCAGTATTTGATAGAAATGCAAATGGTTGGGTAACAATACCTAAAAAAATTAAATTACCTAATAATCAGCAAGACAGAGACATGATTGCTAGAGAATTGTTGGTAAAATTTCAAATGTCTCCAAATCATCCTTTGGTAGATCTAAAAAAAGCATATAGAAAATTTTAAAATCAAAAAATTATTTGGTTCTAGTATTGGTTGATTAATAATCAACTTTATCAACTAAAACGTACCTTTTTACTATTGTTATTAGTTTTTCAATAAAATAAATTTAACAAAAAGTTTAGGTATGCGGAAATATTATTAAAGCATTCTTAAATTTGTAAATTAAAGGGAGGAAAGCACGATGACTGATCAACTTAGTGCATTGACGACCATATTTACTGAATTCTACTATTGGGTAACTGTAGTACTTATGTTCCTAATTCACGTAGGTTTCTGTATGTATGAGGTTGGAGCCTCTAGATATAAACATCACCAACATACATTGATGAAGAATACAATGTTAATACCATTGGTTACAATAACATGGTTCTTTTTTGGTTGGTGGATATATTGGGCGTTTCCAACAGGACCGGGTTTAGCACCTTCTATTATGAACGAAAGTGCAGCATTAATTACGGACGAGTCCGCATTTAGTGCAACTTGGTATACTGCTACAAGTGATTTAATGGCAATAAACCTTAACGACCACATAAGTGGTGTGTTCTGGGCAGCATTTCTATTATTTTCATGGACAGCAGCTTCAATCGTTTCAGGTGCTGTAATTGAAAGAATTACAACATTTGCATTTGGTATCTTGGCAATAGCTATTGGTTCGGTATTCTGGACAATAGATGCTGCATGGGGATGGCATTTCGACGGTTGGATGTTAAAAATATTAGGTTATCACGATGCTTATGCATCGGGAGTAATTCACGCAATAGCAGGAGGATTTGCTCTTGGAATTCTAGTTGTTCTAGGACCAAGAATAGGAAAATTCTCATCTAGCGGAGAACCTAGAAATATAGGACCAAGAAATCCTTGGTTAGTAACAGTAGGATTATTTTTAATTTATACTGGTTTCTGGGGTTTTTATGCAGCGTGTAATATTCCAATCTATGATTTAGGACCTGAATATGGAATGGAAGGAGTAACATTCTGGACTGCAACAAACATTTATGTAACACCAACTACTTTAAGTGGTATTACATTTAACTTCTTGATGTCGCTATCGGGAGGATTGTTGGCTGGGTATGTTATATCTAAAGGTGATCCTTTCTGGACATATTCAAGTGGACTAGCAGGAGTAATAACAGCTTCAGCAGGTAACGACTTATATCACCCAATTCAAGCAATGATAATCGCAATGATTGGTGTTTGGGTTGCTTACAAACTGCATTATTGGGTTGAGCGTAAGTTCAAAATCGATGATGCTGTTGGAGCAGTTGCTGTTCACGGTTATGCTGGTTTCGTAGGATTAGTTATTTGTGGGTTTGTTCTAAATGGTTATCCATCATCTGGTTACAGTGTTGGAGCTATGTGGGATGGATCAACTTATGCTGCAATAAATCCATTAGGAATGTTTATTGGAGCAATAATTATGTTCTTCGTTCTAGGGTTTTTCCCTGGCTACATAATTGCTAGAGTTCTTCACGCTATTGGTAAATTAAGAATACCAAGAGAAGTGGAATTAGCAGGTCTAGATTATCAAATATTAGAGGATGCGAGCAGTGATGAAAAAGCCGTCGCATCATCTTCAAGGTAAAGGAGGTTAACTATGGCTACAGTAAGTAACTGGATAGATCATCTGAGTGCCTCTGAAGTTGCAGGGGCAGTTTACCCAGGAGTCGGTTCTGAGGGTATTCTTGTAATTGTTGGTATTATAATTTGGATAGGCTGGCATGTTGTTTCAAGCATGCAAGAGTCTAACAAAATGAATGATATCGCAAGAAGAAGACCTGGAAAAGATGACTGGAAAAGCAACACACCTGACTGGTAAATAATAGGTCTTGAGGGCGCATTAAACTGCGCCCTCTTCAAAAGATGGAAGAAAACAATCAAAAAGAACGAGAAAATAAAACACCTAGTAAAATGGCTAGGCTAGCTTGGCCTAAAGCCAAGTATGGTGTTATAATTGCAATAATAATAATTGTGGTGGTAAATTTAATATACTACAAAGACGTAATAAAAAGTTTTTTTTAAAAATGTCAAAAAATCTTTCAAGAATTGCAAAACAAAAAAAAATAAAATACTTTCTCATTAGTTTTGTAGATTTATTTGGAGTTTTAAGATCTAAACTTGTTCCAGCAAGAGCGATTGGTGAAATGCAAAAAAATGGAGCTGGTTTTGCTGGTTTTGCTACTTGGCTAGATATGACTCCAGCAGACACTGATATGTTTGCAATCCCTGATCCTGATAGTTTAATCATTTTACCATGGAATAGAGAAGTTGGTTGGTTAGCTTCTGATTTATGGATGGATGGAAAACCTGTAGATGCATCTCCGAGGATAATGCTAAAAAAACAAATAGAAAAATTATCTAAAAGAAATTTAAAAATGAAATCAGGTGTGGAATGTGAATATTTTTTATTGTCTGAAGATGGAAAATCAATATCAGATCCAAAAGATATACAATCAAAACCTTGCTATGATCAATCTGCATTAATGAGAAGATATGAATTAATTAAAGAAATTTGCGATTGTATGATTGAACTTGGATGGAACCCATATCAAAATGATCATGAGGACGCCAATGGTCAATTTGAGATGAATTGGGATTATTCAGATAGTTTAATCACGGCTGATAGACATACATTCTTTAAATTTATGGTTAAATCTTTAGCTGAAAAACATGGATTAAGAGCAACTTTTATGCCTAAACCATTCACAAACTTAACAGGAAACGGTTGTCATGCTCACATTTCTTTATGGGATGGAAAATCAAATAAATTTTTAGAAAAAGGAGATAGGTTAGGTTTAAGTAAATTGGCATATAATTTTTTAGGTGGAATAATAAAAAATGCAACATCTTTAGCTGCATTCTTTAATCCAACAATCAACAGTTATAGGAGGATAAATGCACCTCCAACAAAATCAGGTGCAAGTTGGTCACCAAGCAGTATTTCTTATACTGGAAACAACAGAACTCATATGATTAGAGTCCCAGATCCAGGAAGGTTTGAACTTAGATTGATGGATGGATCATCAAATCCATATTTGCTTCAAGCAGGAGTTATGGCCGCAGGACTAGATGGTATAAATAATAAAACTGATCCAGGAGAACCATTATTTTGTAATATGTATACAGATCATAAAAATTATCCAAATTTAGAAAGGCTTCCAAATGAACTTGAGGAATCTTTAGAAAATTTAGAGAATAACAAAATATTAAGAGAAGCTTTTGGAGAAAAAGTAATTTTAAGCTACGTAAAACTTAAAAAGCAAGAGATAGAGTCTTTTGATAATGAAGAAAGATTCGACAAAAGGTCACCCATAACATCTTGGGAAAGAAATAATAGTTTAGACTGCTAATAACTAATGAGTGATACTGAAGTATTCGGTTGGAAATTTTCTAAATTTATTAATAATAAAAATTACGATTTTAATAGGGATAAAATTCTTGATGTATGTGGAGAAGATAATGTTATTGATGCCCATAATCTGATTTCTGGTTGGCAAAATTACAATCCAACACCGTTAGTAAAATTAAATAAACTGTCAAAAAAATTCAATTTAAATAATATTTTTTACAAGGATGAATCAAAAAGATTCCATCTAAAATCGTTTAAAGCTTTAGGGGGTGCTTATGCTGTACAGAAAATTACAAAAGGAAATAAATCTATCACTATTGCAACTGCTACAGCAGGTAACCATGGTAGATCGGTATCTTGGGGAGCACAGAGACTTGGTTTAAGTTGTAAAATATTTATTAGTGAGTTTGTAAGCGAAGCACGAGCTGATGTAATGAGAAATCTTGGTGCTGACGTTATAAGAGTAAAAGGTAATTATGAAGCATCCTTAAAAGAATGTATTAAACAATCAAAAATTAATGGTTGGGAAATAATACAAGATGTTGCGTGGGAAGGATATGAAGAAGTTCCGAAACTAACGATGGCAGGATATTCTGTTATGATAAAAGAAATTTCAAATCAAACAGACCAATATATAACTCATGTTTTTTTACAAGCAGGTGTGGGTGGAATGGCCTCAGGTGCAATTGCGGGTATTGCTAAATATTTTAAAAGGATACCAAAAATTATTATAGTTGAGCCTGAAACAGCTGATTGCGTTTTACAAAGTATAGAAGCAGGCGAAATGCAAAAAATAGATATCAAAAAAGAAAGTATTATGGGTGGAATGTCATGTGGAGAAGTTTCTCTGGTACCTTGGAGAATATTAAAACATGCAGTAAATAATTGTATAAGTATAACAGATGAAAATATAGCTCAAACAATTGCTATGCTTAAAAAAAAAATTTTTAGTGATGAACCAGTTATTGGAGGAGAGTGTGCAACGCCTGGTATAATTAGTTTAATAGCAGCCACTGAGAATAAACATATTAAAGATAAATTAGAGATAAATGAAAAATCAAATATTCTTTTAATGGGTTGTGAAGGAGATGCAGATGAAAATCTTTACAAAAAATTATTAAATGAAGGTCTTAAACAATTAGTTTAAATTTATGAAAAAACTAAAAGAAGAGGATATATATAAAATATTCAAGCCAGAATTAACTCCAAAAAGAATGTTAGAAATGGGTGTTTTTGGTGGATCATATTTTGGAAATGATATTAAAGAATATCCAAAAAAATGGTTTACGAATGTCAAATTAAGTAAAAATTTTGATGTAAGTTTAAATAGATTTAAAATAAGAGCGGGCCTTTCAAGAGAACATTGGATAGAAAAAGGATGGATATTTAAAGAAGATCCGCTAGGTTGGTTTCAATGGTACTGTAGATTTTCAATGGGGAGACGTTTGCCTAAAGTTGACATAACTCAAATAAAAAGATGGAAAAACTTTAAAAGACATGTCACCGCAATTGAAAAAAATTGTGAAAAGGGAAATTTGGATTGCAGAAAAAGGCAGAGACAGGCAATTCTGCAATGGGCTTATAATCCTTATAGATAAAATTATTTAATTTTAGTTTTAAAATCTATTCCATATTCTGATCTTGGTCCATTTCTTAAACCAAAAGGTCCAGGAAAAAATATTGTCATTGGTCTAGTGCCTGATTTTAAATCTACTCTATGAAATGTATTTGCAGATCGAAATCCTATATATCCGGGTGGCCTCCAATGTTTTCCATCTTTAAGAGTTTCATAGTAACCACCTCTCAATATGATTGTCATAAAAGGACATAAATGGTTATGCACACCATCACCGTGATCATCATCTAACATTTCGTGAATTAGAATATTAAAGGGAAACCATTTGGGCCTATTTCTAAATAATACATAATACCTATTCATCCACGGTTTGGCCTCGTGAAATTTTGGGTGAGAAGGACCTCTGTCTAAAACTATTTTTTTTCTTCCTAATTTATCCAACAATTTTAAAAACACTTTGCTACTCTATCTTTATTATTGCATCATCTTTTAATACATACATTTTTTTATCTAGAATGTATGGTCTAGAAATTTTATTACTATCAATTTTTATTATATCTTTTGTTCTTCCATCAGTTATGTTTACTTTTAATAATCTTCCATTACTCAAACTCACATAGATAAAGTTTTTTGCAACTATAAAACCTGTTGGACGAATTTTTTTTCTATTAAGGTTTCCTAAAATATATGTAGATCTTAATAAATTTCCATTTTGATTATCTAGGATAAATAAATAACCATTTTCTGAAATAGTTATAAGAAGGTTGTCTATTATTGTCGGTTCTAGGTCTGATTTAATTAACTGTTCCCATTTTACAAAACCATTTTTTGAGTCGATTGCAAATAATTTATTCTGATTATTTGAAACAAATATAGTCCCGTTATCATAAACTAATCTTGAACTTTTAATAAGGAATGAACTTTCATAAATATCCTCATTAATTGTTTGTGTTTGCCAAACTAATTTTCCAGTATTTAAATCCAATGCGTTAATATCCCCAAATGTATCCATGAAAGTTACTAAATCATTATATACTACTAGAGAAATTTTTTTTTGAGACTTAATAAATGATTTTTCTGTATTAAAATTCCAAATTTCTTTTCCATCTTTTAGTGAAATACATTTAATTCTGTTGTCTAGGTCTACAATAAATACCTTATCGTCAATGATTTTTATTTCAGAATTAAAAGAAGTAGTATTAATTTTTTTCCAAAGAATATTTCCGTTCGAGTAATCCATTGCATATAGTTTTGCTAAACTATCTGCAACAATTAAAATATTATTATCAGTTGCAAAATATATTGTTGGTTTTTGTTTTATTTCTTTTTTGTCATAATAGTTTTTCTTCCATATAAGTTTTGAGTCTTGACTAAATTTCAGTATCGAACCTTTCTCGTCAAAGAAAATTAGTGATTTATCTTTGCCGAGTAATAAATCTGGATTGATATATTCAAAATTTTTAATTTTTTTGAATTTAAATTTTGAGGTTTTTTTAAATTCACTACTAAAATTAACGTAGCCAAAATTATTAGTTAAATTGCTAATAAAAGGGTTTTGTAAATAAGGAGCATTAATTTTAATTTTTAGGTTTTGATTAAATTCTCCTGCCAATTCTTTTTCTGATTTAAAAACTTCCTCAAGTTTTTCTTTATCATTTTCTATTTTCTGCGTTTTTGTCCAAAAATTTGATTTAGAATTTAATGAGCAATTGTTAAAAAAAATAAATATTATTAAAAATAAAATATACTTATTCACTAAAATCTCTTTGCAATCTCTTTTGTGCCTCTAACTTTATTTGAGGATTTGATGTATCCAGTTCAATAATTTTTTGAAAAAATTCTTTTGATTTTACCATTTCGTTTTTTGAAAAATAATATTCAGCTAATATATATAATGAGTGCGATCTCCACAAATTCGAACTACCAATTAATGGATTGAAAATTTTTAAAAGTTCTTCTTCGTTTGCTTTGTTGGAATTAAATAAACCTTTTTTATAAATAATTAAATTTTTTATCTCTTTGTCCAAATCTACATCTTCAATTAGAATATCAAAATATTGATTAATTTCATTTCTGTCAGTTATTAAGTTATTATCTAATAAAAAATACAATGCTAATGGAGAATAGGTTTTATCTTTGATATTTATAACATTTTTTAATTCTAAAATTGAAGTGTTAGGATTTTCTTGTTTATAGTTGCTTACTGCTAAATTGTATGACTCAGATACTTCAATTTTTTTATTTTTTTTATAATCAAGATAAAAAAAGAAAACAAAAAGTGAGAATAAAATAATTATTACAATTGTAATTATTGATTTAATGTTATTTGAAAAAAAACTACTTAAATTGTAGTTTTTCTTTTCAGTATTTGGTATTTGAATATCTTCACTCATTTAAATCATATTTCTTAAAACGTACTGTAAAATTCCACCGTTCTTATAATACTCTAACTCATTGTTGGTGTCTATTCTCGATAAAACTTTAATTTTTTTAATTTCACTATTATTATATTTAATCTCTAATTCTACTTCCTCAGTAGGTTTAATTCCTTTTTCTAACTCACTAACAGTAAATAACTCAGATCCGTTTAAATTTAAGTTTTTTCTATTCGCACCGTTTATAAATTGTAAGGGTAAAACTCCCATTCCTATTAAATTTGACCTATGTATTCTCTCAAAGCTTTCAGCGATAACGGCTTTAATACCCAACAACTTTGTGCCTTTAGCTGCCCAGTCTCTTGAGGATCCTGTTCCATATTCTTTTCCACCAATTACTACAAGATCTGTTCCTCTTTTTTTATATTCTACAACTGCATCATATATTGGCATAACTTTGTTTTCAGGATATAGTTTTGTAAAACCACCTTCAGTTTCTGGAGCAATTTCATTTCTAATTCTAATATTAGCAAATGTACCTCTCATCATAACTTCATGATTTCCTCTTCTAGATCCATATGAATTATAATCTTTTGGAAGAATTTGATGTTTCATAAAATATTCACCTGTAGGACTTTCTTTTTGAATTGCTCCAGCTGGAGAAATATGATCAGTTGTTACGCTGTCACCTAGAATTAACAATGGTCTTGCTTCTTTTATAGCTTTAAATCCTTCTGCATTAGGTGAGAGGTTTTCAAAGAAAGGTGGTTTTTTAACATAAGTAGAATTGTCATCCCAATCATAAATGCTGCTTTCTTTAGCCCTAATTTTTTGCCACTGCTCAGGTCCTTTCGAAACATTAGAATATCTCGCTCTAAACATCTCAGGATTTAAAGATTTAAATAAAACATCTTCAATTTCTTTATTGCTAGGCCATATATCTTTTAAATATACATCTTTACCATCTTTGTCTTTTCCAAGAGAGTCTTTATATAAATCTACTTGCATTGAACCTGCCAAAGAATATGCAACAACTAATGGCGGAGAAGCAAGATAATTAGCTTTTACTAAAGGAGATATTCTACCTTCAAAATTTCTATTTCCTGATAATACCGAAACTGCATAAATATCATTATCCTTTATAGCCTCTGAAATATTTTCAGGCAATGGACCTGAATTTCCAATACATGTAGTGCATCCATAACCAACTAAATTAAATCCCAGTTGATCCAAATATTTATTTAATCCGGATTTATTTAAGTAATCAGTTACAACTTGTGAGCCTGGAGCTAAAGATGTTTTAACCCATGGTTTTGTTTTTAATCCCCTTTCAATTGCTCTTTTGGCAAGAAGTCCGGCACCAATAAGAACATTTGGGTTAGATGTATTTGTGCATGAAGTTATTGCTGCAATTACTATAGATCCATCCTTCAATTTAAAATCTGTTCCAGATACACTTGATGTATTTTCTAATTGTCTTTTTGTTATTTCTTTAAAATTTTTTACAAATGATTTTTTTGCCTCTGTAAGCAATACTTTATCTTGAGGTCTCTTAGGTCCAGATATAGTTGGAACTACAGTCGACATATCTAATTTTACAACATCAGTAAATTCAATATTTTCGCTAGCCCATAAACCTTGCTCTTTCGCGTAGTTTTCTACAATTTTAATTGTTTGATTATCTCTTCCTGAAAATCTTAAATATTTTATGGTTTCATCATCAATTGGAAAAAAACCACAAGTTGCTCCATATTCTGGCGCCATGTTAGCAATTGTTGCTCTATCAGCTAAACTTAAATGTTTTAATCCAGAGCCGTAAAATTCAACAAATTTACCTACTACTCCTTTGTCTCTTAATATTTTAACAACTGTGAGGACTAAATCTGTAGCTGTAGTACCTTCGGGTAATTTATTGATTAACTCAAATCCTATTACTTCAGGTATCAACATAGATATAGGTTGTCCTAACATTCCTGCTTCTGCTTCTATACCTCCTACTCCCCAACCTAAAACTGACAATCCATTAACCATAGTTGTATGACTATCTGTGCCAACAAGTGTATCTGGAAAGATATAATCATCGTTTTCTGATTTTGCAGTCCATACTACTTTGGATAAATATTCTAAATTTACTTGATGACAGATTCCAGTTCCTGGAGGAACGATTCTAAAGTTATCAAAAGCTTGTTGGCCCCACTTTAAAAATGAATATCTTTCACCATTTCTATCAAATTCAATATCAACATTCTTTTTTAGTGAAGATACGTTTGCGAAGTCATCTACTTGAACTGAATGGTCGATAACTAAATCTACAGGTGATAATGGGTTTATTTTTTTTGGATCTTTATTTTTTTCTTTTACCGCTTCTCTCATAGCTGCCAAATCTGCAACAGCAGGTATTCCAGTATAATCTTGTAATAGAACTCTTGTTGGTCTAAATGCAATTTCTGTGTTTGATTTTTTTGTATTTAACCAATCCATAATTGCGTCAATTTGAGCTTTGGTAACGGAGACTTCATCTTCAAATCTTAAAAGGTTTTCTAATAATACTAGTAATGATTTTGGAAGTTTAGATATTCCATTTAGACCATTTTTTTCAGCTTCCTTTAAAGAGAAATACTTATAACTATTTCCATCTATATTTAAAGATTTGATACAGTTGTAAGAGTTTTTTTTTCCTGGTTTCATAGTTTATATATAAAAAGTAATTATGCTCAAAAGAAGAAGTGAGGACATAACATAATTGAAGTATTTAATAAATTTCTCATTTGTCGCAAATTTTCTAAGGAATTTACCTACAAATGTCCAAAGAGTAATACTTGTTATTGAAAAAAGTAACGCAAGTATAATAATTTGAATCGAATAATTGATATAATTTTCCCCTAATTCTAAATATGTCGATACCACGACAATTGCAACAATGACACCTTTCGGATTTAAAAATTGAAATATAAAAGTTTCAATAAATTTGACCGGATTTTCATTTTTTTTATTTTCTAGAGATGGGGCTGAAAATGAAATTTTATAAGCCAGATAAATTAAAAAAAGAGTTCCTAAATATTTTAAAATTTCTTGTATTATTGGATATAATTTAAAAATATTTATTAATCCAATTGTTAGACAAAAAACCATGAAAGAAAAACCAAAAGTAACACCTAGTATATGAGGTATAGTTTTTACTATTCCAAAATTAAAACCAGAATAAGAAGCTACTACATTATTCGGTCCTGGGGTAAATGCGGTAACAAACCAAAATAAGCAGATTGATAAAATTTCAGGGTGCATTTAAGCTATCGGTAAACCATTTTCAGCTTTTTGCGATGGATGTACTAGTGTTACTCTTCCCTCCTGGTCAATTGATCCTAAAATTAAAACTTGAGACTTAACACCAGCTATATTTTTTTCAGAAAAATTACAAACTCCAATTACTTGTTTTCCAATCAAGTTTTCTGCATTGTAATAATGAGTTATCTGGGCTGAAGATTGTTTAATTCCTATTTCTTTACCAAAGTCAACTTCAACCACTAAAGATGGTTTTCTAGCTTTTTCGTTTTTTTTAACACTTAAAACAGTTCCTAATCTAATATCAACTTTGTCAAAAATGTCGTAGGTTATTTGTTCTTTCATAATAATAATATATAGTTAAGTTTATGAGTTTAGATAGTAATTTATACGAAAAATCAATCAAGATTTTGACTGATCTTATAAGTTTTAAAACAATATCTGGGAGAGATAATAGTCCTTTGATTGATTATTGTGATGACATATTAAAAAAAAATGGAGTCTCTACTTTTAGAGTCTTTGATGGAAATAAAGAAAGAGTAAATCTTTTTGGAACTATCAAAGCAAAAAAAACTAATGGAAAAAAATCAATAATTTTATCTGGACATACAGATGTTGTCCCTGTTTCAAAGGGATGGACAACAGATCCATTTGTGGCAACTATAAAAGGTGATAAACTTTTTGGTAGAGGATCTTGTGATATGAAAGGTTTTATAGCTTGTGTTCTTGCATATGTACCTACATTAACTAAGATAAATCTAGATCGAGATATTCATTTTTCATTTACATTTGATGAAGAGACAGCATGTATAGGAGCGCCACTTTTAATTAAAGAATTAAAAAAAAGAAATATTCTAGATGGAATTTGTATAATAGGTGAACCTACAAATATGAAAATTATAGATGCACACAAAGGAATGAATGAATATACAATTCACTTTGAAGGGTTAGCTGGGCACAGTTCACAACCACATAAAGGCGTAAATGCTATAGAGTACGCATCAAAATATATAAATAAACTTTTAGAATTAAGAAAAGAATTAATAAAAAGAGCTCCTAAAGATTGTATTTTTAGTCCACCTCATTCAACTCTTTCCATTGGTGGAATTTCTGGAGGTATAGCTCATAACGTAATAGCTGATAAATGCAAAGTAGAGTGGGAAACAAGACCAGTTATCAAGGAGGATGGAATTTTTGTTACAGATCAAATAGAAAAATTTGTTAATGACGAGCTTTTACCAGAAATGAAAAAGGTTTTTCCTAATTCTAATATTCGAAAAGAGACTATCGGAGAAGTTATTGGATTCAACAGAGTAAATGATTCTGAAGCATGTGAATTTGTTTCAAGTATTACAGGAGATAATTCAAGAGAGGTTGTTTCTTTTGGTACTGAAGCAGGTCTTTTCCAAGAAATCGGAATTAGTACAGTTGTTTGTGGACCTGGTTCAATTGAACAAGCTCATAAAATTGATGAGTTTATTGAGTTAAATGAAATAAAAAAATGCTTAACATTTCTTGAAGGTGTTAAAAATAAATCTATCAACTAAAAAAAATCCTGCCACGTTTGAAACGTGACAGGATATTTAACCTCTTAGAGAGTTTATTTATTTACTTCTGTTAGATATAGCTAAGTGAATAATAGCACCTAAAGCAGCACCGATCATCCAAGCGTATCCTCCGCCGCCACCAAGGTTAGCAAAGAAGTCATCTAAACCAAATACTAAAATATTCGGCCAAACTGTTCCAACAGCAATGTATCCTGATAGCACCCAAGCTAACATTCCCTTACCGTTAAAACCGTTGTTGTAGTGATATTTTCCACTCGTACTGTCTGAGAAAAGATCGTCTACATCAATTTTTTGCTTCTTAATGATATAGTAGTCAGTAATCATTATACCAAACACTGGAGCTAATATTGCTCCCAAAGTGTTAACAAATGGGAATAATCCCATCTTAGTAATTGTTGATACCCATAGGCCGCCAATTATAAAACCAAATATTGCTGTAATTAATCCACCAACTCTGAAATTAATTTTGCTTGGTATTAAATTAGCTAGGTCATATGCGGGTGGTACAAAGTTTGCAACCATGTTTATACCAACAGTTGCTGCAAAGAATGCAAATGCAGCAATAATTGTAAGTAGTAAATTATCTACTTTTGCAACCATATCTGTCGGTGAAGCAACATACTCGCCAAATATAGCGATTGTTCCACCAGTAATCATTAAAGTGATGAAAGAGAAGAAAACAACGTTACCTACTAGGCCCCATAAATTTCCTTTTTTCATTTCATCTTCATTTTTAACAAATCTAGCAAAGTCACCAAAGTTGATCACAACAGCAGCAAAGTATCCTACCATGATTGAAAATACTGCTAAGAATGCACCGAATGATCCTAAGCCTTCAAAACCACCTGATCTTTCTCCGCCAGAAAATATATTTCCAACCTCTGTTAGTAAGCCTCCACCAGCTTTTGCCCATATAGCAATCATTAAAACAACCATAACAACATAAACAGCTGGACCAGCAAAGTTTAAAAACTTTCTTACTAAATCTATTCCTTGCCAGAACAAATAAACTTGGAAAACTGACACAAATATAAATGAAATCCACATTACTCCTGACATTCCAAGAAGCATTGGTTCACCTTCTATTCCAGTTAATCCTGTTATTAGCAATGCAACTGCAGTTGAGGCTGCATAAGTTTGTGCACCGTACCAGAACATTGCAACAATACCTCTGGCCATAGCCGGGAAGTTTGCTCCAAATACTCCCATACTTACTCGAGCAAATACGGGGTATGGAATACCATGTTTAACACTTGGTTTTCCTGAAAGGTTAACGAGCCACATTATAAAAAATCCTGCAAGAACTAACGCAAGCATAACTGCCCAACCATTTAAGCCTGATGCTAAAAATAGTGATGCAGCTAAAGTATATCCAAATAAACTTTGAACATCGTTAGCCCAAACGTTAAAGATTTCAAACCATCCCCATTTTTTATCGCTACTCGGGGTAGGAGCTAAATCTTTATTGTATAATTTAGAAGATCTTGACATATCTCCCTCCTTTGTTTTGAAGAACAATAAGTTTTTGGTTACTTAATAAAATGAAAAAATTTATAAGTATTTATAAGCGTTGTTTTAGAACATATATTAAACCCATTATGTTCATAAAAACAAAAAACCCATTATGTTCATGAAAATAAAAAACCCAAAATGAATTTTAATCTCGTTAAATTAATTTTAAAAATTATTAACTCCAACCGCCAACAGATTTAACTTCTAGAAATTCTATTAATCCTTCTTTCCCTGCTTCTCTTCCAATTCCAGAATGTTTATAACCACCAAATGGTGCATCAACAGCAATTCCTGCACCATTAACATCAACCATTCCTGACCTTAATTTTCTAGCTACTCTTTGAACCTTTTTCCCATCCTGAGTTTGTATATAATTTGTTAAACCATAATCAGTATCATTTGCTATTTCAATTGCTTCATCCTCAGTTTCAAAAGGTATAACAGATAAAACAGGGCCAAATATTTCTGTTCTAGCAATATTCATACTATTATTTACATCTGCAAATACTGTTGGTTTTACATAATAACCATCTTTTAATCCATCAGGTTTTCCTGTGCCTCCAGAAACTAGTTTGGCACCCTCATCAATCCCTTTTTGAATTAGTCCCTGTATTTTATTAAATTGAGTTTCAGAAATAACTGGTCCTATGTGCTCACCTTCTTTATTCGGATCATCAACCTTAAAATCATCAGCGTATTTTTTTAATCTTTGAACAGCTTCATCATACATAGATTTTTCTACCAACATTCTTGTTGGTGCATTACAAGATTGACCTGAATTTCTAAAACATCTTAAAGCACCCCTTTCAATAGCTTCGGGGTCTGCATCTTCAAATATTATGTTTGCGCCTTTTCCACCTAATTCTAAGCTTACACGTTTAAAGTCTTTTGCAGCGTTTTGAGATATTAATGCACCAGCTCTTGTTGATCCAGTAAATGAAATCATGTTTACATCAGGATGGCTAGTCAAAGCATCGCCAGTCGTCGCTCCATCACCATTCACCAAATTAAAAACTCCTTTTGGAAATCCAGCTTCATCAATTAATTCAGCAATAATTATTGCTGATAGTGGCGCAAGTTCTGAGGGTTTTAAAACCATTGTGCATCCTGCTGCTAATGCAGGAATAACTTTTAAACACACTTGATTAATTGGCCAATTCCACGGAGTTATTAATGCACAAACACCTTTTGGCTCATATAAAATTCTTTGATTTTTAGCATGTTCTCCTAATCCTCTTTCAAATTCAAAATCTTTTAGATATTTTATAAAAGATTTAATATGACTTGCCCCAGTTCCTGTTTGAAGCTTCGTTGAAAAATCTTTTGGCGCCCCCATTTCTAAAGTTATTGCCTCTGAAATATCATTCCATCTTTTTTTATATAATACATAAAGTTTTTCTAATAATTCAATTCTTTCCTCTTTGGTTGAAAACCCCCAGCTTTTAAATGCTTCTTTCGCAGCAACAACAGCATCGTGAATATCTTCTTTTCCACCTAAAGAAATTACTGCACATGTTTTTTCTGTTGCAGGATTTATGACATCAATACTTTGTTTATTTTTTGGCGCTATCCAAACACCGTTGATATAAAAATTTTTCTTTTCTAACATTTTTTAAAATTATCCTTTCTTTATCTTTTTGCAAATAAATTTGTTAATTCATACACAATAGTTGCCGCTGCTAATGATGTAACTTCAGCATGATCATATGCTGGAGCTACCTCAACTACATCTGCTGAAATTAAATTCATACCCGAAAGACCCCTTATAACATTTACAATCTCTCTAGTAGTCATTCCTGCAATCTCAGGTGTACCAGTCCCTGGTGCAAAGGCTGGATCTAAAACATCTATATCTATTGATAAATATAAAGCATTATTGCCCACTCTTTTCCTGATTCTATCAACTATTTTATCAATACCTTCGGTTTGAAAATCATCACAATGAATTATTTTGAAACCAAAACTTTCATCATTTTTAATATCGTCTCTACTATAAAGTGGACCTCTTATTCCTACATGCATCGAGGCATCATCTAAAAATAATCTTTCCTCTCTTGCTCTTCTGAATGGGGTTCCATGAGTATAAGGCGCACCAAAATAAGTATCCCAAGTATCTAAATGTGCATCGAAATGAACTAACGCTACAGGACCTTTATTAATTTTATTAATTGCTCTTAAAAGTGGAAATGCAATTGTATGATCTCCACCCATACTAATTATTCCTCCAGTTTTTTGTAAAAGATCGTAAGCGCCATCCTCAATTTGTTTTATTGCTTCATCAATATTGAATGGATTACATGTGATGTCACCAGCATCTGCAACTTGCTGAACTTTAAATGGTTCAACATCATAATTTGGATGGTAGTTTGTTCTTAAGTGTCTTGATGCTTGTCTAATACTTTGAGGACCGAATCTAGCTCCAGGCCTGTAACTTGTCCCAGCATCAAATGGTATGCCTACAATTGCTACATCACAACTTTCAACATCTCTTAGTTCTGGTAATCTTGCAAAAGTTGATGGGCCCGCAAATCTTGGAACTTTAGTTCCACTAACTGGCTGGATTGGATTTTTATTTTTTTCTTTTTTCATTTGTAAAAATGTAAGTTAATATAATCTTATACAATTCGTCTATAACTATTTAATGAGAATACTATTAATTTTAATTTCAATTGCCTTTATTACAGCTGTTAAAGCTGATGAAATATATAATTTAATTAAAATACCTAATTTGGATATATATAAAATCGAAACAAAAAATAAAATTAGATATTTAAATACAAATAATGATTTTAGAATTGGTCTAGAGAAGAACATAACTTGTTCAAGAACTAATTCAACTAATCTTAATAAAAAGTTTTTGTTAATAGAAAAAAACTTAAATAATTACAGCTCAGGTTTTTTAAAAAAAAATAATATTAAATATTTAGTAATGTGTGAAAATTTATTTATTTCTAATATCAACACTGGTGGAATACCTGATACCAAGAAGAGAACACTTATAATTGATATTAATTTTAATCCAAAATATTTTGAAAGAATGATACATCATGAAATTTTTCATATGATACAAAAGAGCAATACTAAATTTTTTGATGAGCAAAAATGGAGTTTATTAAATAAAAAAGACTTTGAATATGCCAAATGTTCTACTTGTTCAGATCGTTTAAATTTAGATCTTTATAAAAAAACAGAGGGTTTTTTAACCGAATACTCTAAATCTATTCCATCTGAAGACATGGCTGAAGTATTTTCATTTTTAATGATAGATAAAGCTCTAGTTGAGGATAAATCAATCGATGATATGATTTTAAAAAATAAAATAAATTTTATTAAATCAAGTTTATCAAAGGTAGATGCATCATTTAAATTTTAATGATTAAACAAGTTAAGGCCTCACTTTCTGAAAAAGTACTTTTAATTTTTCTTATTTTATTAATTCTAATTACTTTTGGATCATATTTTTTATTAAAAGATAAATGTTTATTTGTTAAAAATATTGATCCAAACAAAATTAATTTTACAAATACAGAAAATATTGCAATCATGAATGTTGAATGTGGCAATGTAATTATCGAATTAGATCCAATTACTTCTCCAAACTCTGTGCAACGTTTTAAAACCTTAATAAAAAATGGATCTTATGATGGATCAACATTTTATAGAGTTATTAAAAATACTTTAATTCAAGCAGGAGATATAGAATATGGAAATATAAATGATCTTAACTATACAAAAATAGGAACAGGCAAATCAGGTCTTGGATTATTAAAATCTGAGCTAAGTGATGCATTTCAATTTAAAAAAGGCAGTGTCGCATTTGCTAGAAAAGATGATTTCGATACAGAAGATAGCCAGTTTTTTATAACTTTAAAAGATATTCCAATATATCAAGGAGAATATACACCGTTAGGAAAAGTTATTTATGGAATGGATGCTTTAGAAAAGATTAAGTCAGGCAATAAGTCAGCATATGTTTTAAGACCTGACTATATAAATTATTTTAAATTATTAGACTAATTTACTAATGGTTTTCCAGTAGCTAATGTATGTTTAATTCGTTCTTGAGTTTTTTTATTTTCAATTAATCTCATAAAAGCATCTAACTCTAATTTAAAAAATTCATCCTCTGATATTGTTTTATCTAAAGTTGTGTCTCCACCACTCAAAACATTTGCTAACTCCATTCCAACAACCATACCGTGATCTAAAATAACTTTTTCGTTGTATAATTTTTCTAATACTTTAACCATTTTTTCCTTCAAAGATTTACCTGAAAGTTTAAATTTACATTCAGCTGGAGGTGTAAAATTTTTATTTTCATCTATCAGTTTTTTTGATGCTGAAAATAAACTATTTCTATTCATAATTTTTTTATCTTCAGGCTTTAAATATTTTAGAGGTTCTGCTTCAACTGGTGAGGTTGCTGTCTTAGCATAACCAATTATATCGAACACTTTTAATGGTGCATAATCTGGATCTTTCTTTGCCTCATCTGTTTGTGACCATCTCCACAACATTTCTTTACAACCTCCTCCTGCAGGAATTAAACCTACGATGGTTTCAACTAAACCAATTACTATATTTGTATGTGATGCAACAAAATTACTTTGAACTAATACCTCAAAACCTCCACCCAAAGTTAAACCTGAAGGGGCAGAAACAACAGGATATTTTGAATATTTTAATTCTTTACATGTATCTTGAAAATATTTAATAAATTTTTCTACAGATTTTAAATCGTTTTTATCTACAAAATTCATTGTATAAGTTAAATTTACACCTGCAGAAAATTGCATACTTTCATTCATAATTATTAAAGGTTTGTCTGTTGCTGCCTTTAAAGCATCCATCGAATCATAATCAAGAGCATTAGCTTTAGTTGTAAATTCAACAATATTGAAATCTTTAAATCTATGAGTAATTGCAGATTTGTTTTTTTCTAATTTTAAAGCCTGAGGTCGAATTTTACCAAGTGTTTCAATATTTGTATAAAGCTGTCTTTCACCATAAAAATTTTCATTTTTAGATTTTGATAAATCTTCAAGAAATTTATTTCCTTTAAATTCATCTACTCTTTCAAAAAAATTTTTTACACCTATTTCTTTTAACATTTCAAAAGGACCCATTGCCCAATTGAAACCAAGTCTCATTGCTTCATCAATATCATTAAATTTATCTGTTATTCCTGGAACTAATGATGATGCATATTTGATTATTTTGGATATTACTGACCACGCATAATCTCCATACTTATCTTTTCGACTTATCAAGTTATTGATATCTGTAATTTCAATTTTAAGATCGATTTTTTTCGATGGTGAATACTCGCCAGTGTCTAGATTTATTGCTTCTAAAATCTTCTGATTATTTTCTTTATTCATCCGATAAAATCCACCTTTGCCTTTTCTTCCAGTATAACCATTCTCAATTAATTTATTTATTAGTGGAATATTTCTTGCAACTGGTTGGAAAGGATCGTTTTCGGGAAGTTCTTTAATAAAACTTTTTAAAACATCTGCCATTAGATCAATTCCAATTAAATCATAGAGACCAAAAACTCCAGTTTTTGGAACTCCCATGGGTCTTCCAAATACCGCATCTGCTTCTTCTATAGATAATTTCATTTTAAATGCCTCAGTCATCGCAACTTGCATAGCGTATACACCAATTCTATTTCCTAAAAATCCTGGTGTATCATTACAAACTATAGCTCCTTTACCAAGCTCTTCCTCACAAAAATTTTTAAGTGCATTTATTTTATTAAGATCATTATTTTCATTTTTAACGATTTCCAATAATCCCATATATCTAACTGGGTTAAAAAAGTGGGTAATACAAAAGTCTTTTTTTTCTTCATCTGTTAATTTTTCGGATAAAACTTTAATAGGAATAGATGATGTATTAGATGAAACTATCGCACCATCTTTTCTATTTTTAAATATTTTTTCATAAATATTATGTTTAATATCTATCCTTTCTACAACAGCTTCCACTATCCAATCTGCATCTTTAACGACATCAAAGTTGTCATTTATATTTCCAACTTTTATGTTTTCTATTTTTGATTTATCTATTAAAAGTGGAGGCCTTGATTTATGAATTCTGTCTCTAGCCTTTTCGCTAATCTCAGTTTTAAGATCTAAAAGTGTAACTGGTACATTTGCATTACATAAGTGGGCTGCTATACCACTTCCCATTGTGCCTGATCCAATGATGACTACTTTTTTTATATCCATGATAAGATTGTATATATCAATAGACTCTTTAGGTAAATTATCTATTTATTCCTCTTAATCTCTCAGATCTTCTTCTAAGAAGTTCAGCGCTTACCAGGATTAAAACAGATAGAACAATTAAACAAGTTGCAACTGCTAATATAGTTGGACTTAGCTGTTCTCTTAAACCTGTCCACATTTGAATAGGAATAGTTGTATTATCTAATCCAGCTAAAAATAGAACAACCACAACCTCGTCAAATGACGTAACGAAAGCAAATAATCCCCCTGAGATAACCCCCGGTAATATTAATGGAAGAGTAATTTTCATAAAAGTGTTAACTGGATTACTACCTAAACTTGCTGCAGCCCTTGTTACACTATGATCAAATCCTGAAAGAGTTGCTGTTACTGTTATTACAACAAAAGGTGTTCCTAATATTATATGAGCAATTACAATTCCAAGATGAGTTGCTGCCAATCCAACTTTTGCTATAAAGAAAAAAATTGCAACACCTGAAATAATTAAAGGAACTATCATTGGCGATATCAACGTAGCCATAATCAAACCTTTATAAGGCATATGTCTACTGCTCAAACCTAATGCAGCAACTGTTCCTAAAATTACGGACCCAAGTGTTGCAAAAATTGCAATTATGAAACTATTTTTTGCTGCAAGTCCCCAAGGATTTTTTGTTCCATAAATCATATCCTCATACCATCTTAATGAGAACGCATCAGGATCTAATCTTTTCATACCATCTGAAAAAACTAAAAATTCTTCTGCATTAAATGACAGTGGAAAAATTACAAATAAAGGTGCTATTAAAAAGAAAAATACAAAAGTACAAATTCCTAAGTAGAAATAATGCCAGACTCTATATCGTGTTTCAGTATACTTTGGTAATGCCATATTTATCCTAATTTAATATTATCAACTCCAACTAATTTATTATAAATCCAATAAACAACTAGAACTCCAGTTAACAACATTAATCCCATCGCTGATGCAAAGCTCCAATCTAGTGTTGTTTTCATGTGATAAGCTATTTGGTTACTAATCAATGTTCCTGAAGCACCACCCACTAAAGCTGGAGTAATGTAATATCCGATTGCTAAAATAAAAACTAATAAACATCCAGCACCGATTCCTGGAATTGTGAGAGGAAAATAAACTTTCCAAAATGCTACGAAAGGAGTTCCACCTAAAGACTTCCCTGCTCTCATTAGGCTAGGCGATATGGTTTTCATCACACTATAAAGAGGTAGCACCATAAATGGCAGTAATATCTGTGTCATTGCAACATAGGTGCCGACTTTATTATACATCATTTCTGGCCTGTTATCGTCTGAAACTAAACCAATCATAACAAAAAAGTCATTCACTATTCCTTGTTGTTGGAGGAGTATCATCCAACTTGCGGTTCTAACAAGTAACGAGGTCCAAAAAGGTAACAGAACACAAATCATCAATAAGTTACTATATTTCATAGGAAGAGTTGCGAGCAAATGTGCAATTGGATAACCCATTAAAAAACAAAAAACGGTTACAAAAAATGCAATTTCTAAAGTTCTCAGCCATAATATTCTATGAATACGCCTATCTTCTTCTACTTGTGCAACGCTGCCATTTTCGTCAATAAACAAATCCATACCTTTTAAATATTTTGCCATTGTATATGGTGGTGCTGTTCTTTTTATTGCACGCCAATATTCTACATTATTAAATCGTTTATGAAGTGAGGTTATCTGCTCTTTAAAACTCCCATTCTCATCAATTTTGTTTCTCTGAATTTGTCTAAATAATTTTTTTAAAATTGTGGTAAATCCATTTTTTTCTTTGTTTAGTCTTTGTCCAAGTTTTCCATGTTCTTTTTTTTCTACTAAAGTTTTAAAATCAATATAAAAACTTTTAAATACTTCTTCTTCAGGCATTTCTTGACCATCCCAGCTCTCCATCGATTTAAATGTATTTGGAAGCATATTTGTAATCATTTTATCATCTATACTTCTTGTAAACATTTCGCCTATAGGAAAAACGTAAGTGATAATTAAGAATAATAATAATGGGCAAACAAGTAGAAAGGCTTTAATTTTATTCTTTCTTTCGGCCTTCTTTAGACTTTCCTCTAAAGGTATGCCGTCCGTAGTTAAAATTTTATTTGTTTCACTGCTCATAAAAAAAAGGGCGGTTAAATAACCGCCCTTTAAATATAGTATATAATTAAAGTCTTTGAAACTTTAAATTATAGTCCTGCTTTCATTGCTTCCCATTTTTCTCCAAGCTCTGTACCGTTATCTGCCCAGAAGAATGGATCAACTAAGAAGTAATTTTTTGTATTACCTGGAGCTGTTGGCATTTGTGGCATCATTTCTGTTTTGCCATCTTTATACCAAGGCTCACCTGCTTTGATGATATCTAAAGATGAAATTCTGTATGGTGCGTAAGCAATATACTTAGCACTTCCAGCTAACATTTCTGTATTTGTCATCATAGCAAGAGCTTTCTTAGCATCAGCTTCGTTTGGTCCACCTTTAACAAGTGCAAAATATTCGTAGTCAAGACCTTGACCATCCCATACTTGTACAAGCGGCGCACCTTCGCCAACGATTGCATTAAAGAATCTTCCGTTCCAACCTGTTGCCATTACAACTTCACCACTCATTAAAAGTTCTGGTGGTTGAGCACCTGCTGACCAGAATACACATCCACCTTTTGGATCTGTACATAATGCTTTGATTTTATCCATAGCTCTTTGAACACCTTTTTCAGTTTCTAAAGCTTTATAGATTTTCTCTCCACCTTTTCCTGGTTTAATTCCATCTGCTGCTAAAGCAATTTCTAAGTTTGTAAGAGCACTTTTGTAAATTGCTCTTTTACCTGGAAATTTTTTAGTGTTAAAGAAATCTTTAATAGTCTTTGGAGTGCCTTTAACATTGTTTTTGTTATAAGCGTAGTTCCAAGAATATAAGATGTTTCCTACAGCACATTTACTTGGCATTGGAGCGAAGAAATCTTTACTAGCAGGAGTTCCGTCTGGAGCTGCTGGAAAGTCTTTGTCGAAATCAAATTCAACGAAAATTCCTTCGTCACATCCATTAATTGTATCAAATGCGAATACATCGATTATGTCCCATGTAATTGCACCAGCTTCTTTTTGAGCTTTGATCTCTGACAAACCGCCTGAGTAGTCGACCCAATTAATTTCGATACCCATTTTGGCAGCCGTAGGATCCCCATAACCTAACTTTTGCGATTCAGTATATGCTCCACCCCATGATGCAACCGTAACTGCAAATGCTGAAGTAGTGATAGATAATGCAAAAGATAAAGCTAGGAAAAGCTTTGTTAATTTTTTCATTTATCCTCCGTTTAAACGTTTTTTTAAAAGAAGAATTACAACAATTTACAAATCATAAGTCAACAGTCCAAAAATACTAAATGTGGATAATTTTACAGTGATATTTGATTACTTTGGGTCTAAAGCTCTAGCATCTGCGCTATTCCAGCCAATATTAATTTCATTGCCTAGTTTAATATCTAAATTAGCTGAACTGTTAGGAACTTTTAAAATAAATTCGTTATTACCAAGCAGGTTTAGTCTAACTCTTGTATGATCTCCATGATAAATAACTTCTTCTATTTTGCCTTTATGACTATTATCCATTTTTCCATCAGGATTAATAAGTGCTCTTTCTGGTCTTAATGAAACTGTAGTCTTTTCTCCTTTAGATTTTACTGAAATTGGATTTGCAAAAATTTCTCCTCCACTATCAAGTTTGACCTTGCACTTATCTTTATTAATATCAATTATCTCCCCTACAAAAGTATTATTTTCACCAATAAATTTTGCAACAAAAGAATTAACTGGTGATTCATATAATTGGTCTGGTGATGATAGTTGTTGAACTTTGCCATCATTAAATACAGCTATTCGATTAGACATTGTTAATGCCTCGCCTTGATCATGCGTAACATAAACAACTGTAACACCAATACTTTCATGTATATGTTTAATTTCATATTGCATACTCTCCCTTAAATTTTTGTCTAATGCTCCAAGTGGTTCGTCCATCAAGACAACAGCAGGATCAAATACTAATGCTCTTGCAACTGCTACTCTTTGTTGTTGCCCACCAGAAAGTTGTCCTGGCATTCTTGACTCATATCCTGCCAATGAAACCATGGACAAAGCTTTATCAACTTTTTTATCTATTTCATCTTTTGGAATCTTTCTTACTCTTAAAGGAAAAGCTAAATTCTCATATACGGTCATATGAGGAAATAATGCATAATTTTGGAACACCATACCGATGCCTCTTTTATGTGGAGGAATATTCGAAATAGGATTTCTGTCTAAATAAATTTCTCCATTTGTAGGTGTTTCAAAACCAGCTAACATCATCAAGCAGGTTGTTTTTCCTGAACCAGATGGCCCAAGCATTGTAATAAACTCTCCTTCAGCGATGTCTAAGTTTAAATCTTTAACGACGAGAACTTTTCCGTCGTAACTTTTGTCAACTTTAGCGAATTTAACAAATTCTTTGTTATTAGGCATTGGGTGAATTTAAAACATTTGTGAAGAAGATTATCAATAGTTAATTTTAGCTTTTTATATGCAGTTCTTTTGGTAGATTACAAAATAATTCAGATCCAGTCTCAGTTACTCTCACAGACTCTGAGGCCTCTACACCCCACTCACCAAACTGCATTACAGCAATCATGTGAAAGCAAATATTCTTTTTTAAAACTGTTTTGTCTCCTTTAGAAATATTTAATGTGTGCTCTCCCCAGTCTGGTGGATAACCAATTCCAATTGAATAACCAGTTCTAGATTTTTTCTCAATTCCATATTTATCTAAAACTTTCCAAAAAGCTTGTGCCACATCATCAGCTGTATTTCCCGGTTTAGTTACATCAATACCTGCATGAAGTGCTTCTATAGTTTTTTTCATTGTATCTATTTTTTTTTGATCGGGCTTCCCAAGAAGGACGGTTCTAGCCATAGGACAGTGATATCTCCTATAAACTCCAGATAATTCAATAATAGTTGCTTCTCCTTCAACGAACTTATTATCGCTCCATGTTAAATGAGATGCAGATGTGCCTTTTCCAGTTGGCAAGAGTGGAACTATTGCAGAATAGTCTCCACCATATTCATTTGTTCCTTTTATTAATGTGCCTGCAATCTCTGAAACCAAATCATTTTGTCTAATACCAGGTTTAATAAATTCAAAAGCTCTATTCATTCCAAGTTCTGTAATCTTACTTGCTTTCTTCATTAAATTTATTTCTGCGTCTGATTTAACTACTCTTACCCAGTTAACTAATCTTTCGCTGTCAATTAGTTTTGCGTTAGGTAAACCATCTAATAATTTTTTATATGAGTATGCTGTAAAATAATGAGCATCCATCTC
Source organism: uncultured Pelagibacteraceae bacterium (assembly GCA_902574705.1). Classification (GTDB taxonomy): domain Bacteria; phylum Pseudomonadota; class Alphaproteobacteria; order Pelagibacterales; family Pelagibacteraceae; genus Pelagibacter. Next base: position 56,483 of record CACGOM010000001.1, read on the forward strand.
TAATCCAATATTTAAATTTTCCCATTTTCTTTTCTTAATCAATTCTACAATTGCATCGTAAGGATGTGTTGGCCATGTATGAATATATTTTTCATCATAAGCAATTATATTCTCATGTTTGATATAACAGTTAATGTATGCGCCTCCTACATCTTGAGCTCTAACAAATAATAATGGCTCATCAGCATCTACATGTACTATTGCGCACTGAGCATAATAAAATGACCAAGCATCATAGCCTGTAATATAATTTATATTTGGAGTGTCTTGTGAAATTAAAAGGTCAATGCCTTTTTCTTGCATAGATTTTTTAATTGTATCTAGCCTCTGTTTATATTCTTCTTTTGAAAATAACATTTTAATTAGAGAATAATTTTCCAAATCCAGAAACAGATTTATTCATTCCTATTTTTTCTAAAGTTTCCCAAATTAATGCTTGGTTGCTGGATAAAACCATTTTACCGTGTTTTTTCTCTAACCTGTCTATTATTGCCAAAGCTGGAAGAGCTGTACAAGAAATAAATAAAGCATCAGCATCATTTAGTTTAATATTAGATAAAACTTCATACAAATATTCTGGATCAACTTTTCCAATATCTATATCTGATTCTATATCAAAATAGGAATTGGATGTTATTTCAAATCCTTCTTTTTTAAAAAATTCAATCACTTCATCATTTAATTTTTTTGGGTACGGAGTAAATAAATAAATTTTTTTTATATCTAATTTTTTTAATGCATTTACTGCCGCTGTACTTGGAGTTGTTACACTTGTATTTGGTTTTGCTTTTTTAATTTTTTCTTCAATTGAAGTATATCCAGCTGCTATAGTTCCTGAAGTACATCCATACGCAACACAGTCTATTTTTTCATCAGGCAATATATCTTTTGTAACTTCAGTAATTTTCTCAGACATTTTAATTAGATTTTCAGATGTTAGGGGATTAAAGGTTTCTATTCTATTTACAAAAAAATCAATCTTTTTATCTTTAATAACGCTAATGAAATCTTTTTCGATCATATAATCGCTTGAAAGTGCGATAAGACCTATTTTTGGATTTAATTCCTTTAAAAACTTAGGTGGTATTTTTTTTGTTTCCATATTTTTTTAAATATATCCTAAAGTTATATTTTGTGATATAAATAACTCAAGCGATACATAACTCGTCGTTTTAACTTCACAAGCTAAACGAAAGTGGGATCGGTCGTCTTTAAATTAGTTTTTAAAGGAGGCTTAAATGAAATTTGGTTATTTTTGTAATACCACTAATTGGACACATAAACCCTATTATCAATTACTAGATGAAACAAAAGAGATCACAGAGTATTGTGATAAAAATAATTGGAACTCTATTTGGTTCACAGAACATCACTTTAATCATGAAGGAATGGAGTCATGTACAAATCCTTTAATGCTAGGTGCTGACGCTGCTGCAAGAACAAAAAATATTAGAATTGGTCAAGCTGCTAACGTAATAACATTTCATAATCCAATAAGATTAGCTGAAGATATAGCAACACTTGATCAGCTTTCTAAGGGAAGAGTTGAGGTTGGAGTAGCAAGAGGAATTTATGGAAGAGAAGCAATAAATTTAAACAAAGAAGCCGATTTAAAAGACCAGGCAAAAAATTTTAGACTCTTTGCTGAAACATTGGAAGTCCTGAAAAAGGCTTGGACAGAAAAGTTTTTTGATCATCAAGGAGAATTTTATACATATCCTTCTCCAGATTATGTTTGGCAACATGATATGAGTCCTCCAAGTGAAGAATTTATGAATATGGAGAATAATACAATGAAAAAAATAAGTGTTGTTCCAAAACCATATCAAAATCCACACCCACCAATACATCAAGTTGTTGATGGAATAAGATCTATTGAGTGGGCTGCAGAAAATAATATTAATGTCATTATGTGGATACCAACTGTTAAAGCATTAAAAATAAAATTTGAAGCATACAAAAATAAAAGATCTGAGGTTACTAAAAAAAATATTCCGTTAGGTGAAGGCGTTTCGCTAGTAAGAGATATGTTTGTGGCTGACACAATGGAAGAGGCAAAAGAAAAAGCTGGAGAACATATGGTAAATTATATGAGATGGGTTTGTCATTGGAGAGGTCTAGGAAATCATATGGATCCAGGAGAGGAACTTCCAGAAACAAAAGGCAAACTTGATTTATTAAATTATGACTTCCTGCATAAAAGAAATATGCTTTTTGGAACACCTGAATATGTAATTGATAAAATTCATGAACTTAAGTCTGAATTAAATCTTCAAAATTTGCAAGTTTGGTCAAACTTTCCCGGTGTTAAACATAAAGACTGTATGAAAAGTATAAAACTTTTTACAGAAAAAGTAATACCTCATTTTAAGGATGATTTAGATACAGAAGTAAAAAAAGTTTCGTGATCAAATCTCAAAAATTAACAGGCGGCCAAGCAGCTGTTAAATCATTAAAAAAAGAACATGTTAAACATGTATTTGGATTGATTGGATCGGCAACAATGGAAATGTTTGACGCTCTTTACCATGAAAAAAAAATAAAATTTATTGGGGTTAGAGATGAAAGAACTGGAACACATATGGCTGATGGATATGCGCGCGCTTCGAACGAACCAGGAATTATTATTGCTGGTCAAAACGGACCTGGAGCAACAAATTTAGTAACAGGACTTGCTCAAGCTAAGGCTGCTTTTTCCCCAGTTGTATCTATAGCTGGTTTATATTCTACTAAAGATAAAATGGAAGATGCTTTTCAAGGACTTGATCAACAATCTTTGTTTGCTCCAGTTACAAAAAAAACCTTCACAGTAAAAAAAACTAGCAAGATTTCATCTGCTTTAAGTGAGGCATTTAGATATGCAATGTCTCCAAGAAGAGGTCCTGTAACTGTTAACTTGCCAAGAAATATTTTAGCGAATAAATCTCAATTTAAGATTGATCAAAATAAAAAATCATACAAAAGCAATTATAATATAAAAGCAAAACCTAAATTTATAAATAACGTTATAAATTTGCTTAAAAAAAATAAAAAAATTACTTTAGTTGTTGGTGGAGGAATAAAATATAATTCAAGTTATAAAGTAATAACTCAACTTGCAGAATATTTATATATCCCAATAGTAACTGCTGCAGGCCACGGTGATGCCATACCTTTTGATCATAAACTAAATGCTGGTCAAATGGGCCCAAGGGGAAATCCTATTGCATCTAAGATTGTTAAAGAAGCAGACTTAATATTAGCAATTGGTACAAGATTAGGATTTAATTCAACTTTTTATTCATTCGATAATATAAATAAAAATGCAAAAATTGTTCAGATTGAACTAGAAAAAAAAATGTTAGGCAGATATTTTCCGATTACATATGGGGCTTGTGCTGATGCAGCAACAGCAACAGATCAAATACTTAGAGTAATCAAAGCTAAAAAAATTAAGCTAGACACAAAAAAATGGACTGATTTATTTATAAAAAATAGAAGAAATTTTTTAATTCAAAGAGATCAAATTAAATCAAAAAATTTTCCTATTCAGCCAAAAGGTTTATTCAAAGAATTAAGAAAAGTAATTCCAAAAAATTCTGCAATAACTTTAGATGCTGGAACTTTATGTCTTCAAGCTACAGATGCTTTAAAATATGATAATCCCCCTTCTCTATTTACTCCTCTAGATTTTGGTCTTGTAGGATTTTCTTTTGCATGTGGTTTAGGTGTTAAATTAGCTAAACCAAAAAAAACCGTTATTAGTTTAATGGGCGATGGTGGTTTTGGTATGACAATATCTGAATTAAGCACTGCTGTTGAACATAAAATTAATACAATAACTGTAGTTATGAATAATAAAAGTTGGGGGGCTGAAAAGGCTTATCAAAAAGATTTTTTTGGTAGAAGATATCTTGGGGCGGATATAATTAGTCCACCATTTGATAAAGTTGCAGAATTATATGGAGCAAAAGGATTTAAAGTAAAAAAATTGTCACAAATCAAATCAGTATTCAAAAAAGCTTTAAAAATTAAAAAACCTGTAGTTATTGATATTGATGTAGATCCTAAAGCGCTATACAGTTTTAGAAGGGATAGTTTTAAACATAGATCAAAATAATGAAATTAGAATTAAGAAAATTTGTAAAATTTGTAGATAAAACATTTATTGAAGGTGGAAAAGAAGCAAAAAATCCTGTTTTATTAGTTTCTGTTGCTGCTGTAATTAAAAACCCTTGGGCAGGAAAAGGTTTTGTTGAAAACCTAAAACCAGAAATATTAGAGTTAGCACCAAAACTTGGAGATATACTAGTTCCAGAATTAATTAAAGAAATCGGATCTGGAGATAAAATTTTAGCATACGGTAAATCTGCAATGGTTGGATTAAATGGAGAAATAGAACATGCTTCAGCATTTATTCATACACTAAGATTTGGAAATAAATTTAGAGATGCTGTTGGTGGAACAGCTTACTTGAGTTTTACAAACACTAGAGGGCCAGCAGGTTCTAAAATCTCAATACCTATGATGCATAAAACTGATGCAGGTCTTAGACCATTTTACTTAACACATGAGTTTACAATTCATGACGCCCCAAATGAAGATGAGATTGTTGTTGCTATTGGGGGAGCACCAACAGGAAGAGCTCATGCAAGAACCGGGGACAGATATCAAGATATGAAGGAAATGGGAATTGATAAGTAGCTTTGATTCAAAAAAAACTTTTTACCAACTAAACACCAAAAAAGATATACCAATAATATTTATTCATGGTGTTGGATTAAACCACTCAATGTGGGAACCACAAGTCAATGCATTTGATAATACTGTATTAACTTATGATATTTTAGGACATGGAAATACACCTTTGATAAAAGAAAATATTACTTTTGATGATTTTAGCATTCAGCTCATTCACCTTGTGGACGAATTAGATATCAAAAAATTTCATTTAGTAGGTTTTTCTATCGGTTCATTAATAGCTAGAAATTTTGCTTGTAATTATAACAACAGATTGGAGTCTTTAACACTCTTATGTTCAGTATTTGAAAGATCAAAAGTTCAACAACAAACTGTTAATGATAGATTTGAGTTATCTAAAAAAAGCAGAACCCTTTCAAAACAAGCATTAAATAGATGGTTTTCTGATAAGTATTTAAACAATAATCCAAACATTTATCAAAAAATTTCGAATATTTTAGACAAAAATGATATTAAAAATTTCCTTAAAGTATATGAATTGTTTGTACAACATAAAGATATAGAAGAATTTCATAAAATAAATTCTAAAACTTTGGTAATTACTGGAGAAGGTGATATTGGATCAACGCCTGAAATGTCTAAAAAATTAAGTAATGTAATTAAAAACTCTATACTTAAAATAGTTCCAGGAAAACATCTTTGTAGTATTGAATGTCCAGATGATGTAAATAATGAAATAAGAAAATTAATTAATGGCTGATTTAAAACAATATAAAATGTTCATTAACGGAGAATGGATTGACTCTGAGTCTAAAAAAAAATTTGAAACTTTAAATCCAGAAAATAATAAACCATGGGCTGTAGTTCCAGAAGCAAGCGCTAAAGATGTTGATAAAGCAGTTAAATCAGCACAAAAAGCTTTTGAAGGAGAATGGTCTAAAATATTACCTAGAGAAAGAGCTAAATATTTAAGAGCTATCGGTAGCAAACTTAGAGAGAATGCTGAGCTTTTAGGTAAAGTTGAAACAGTTGATACAGGTAAACTTTACAGAGAAACATATAAACAAGCTCATTATATTGCTGAGTACTATGACTACTACGCAGGACTTGCAGATAAAATTGAAGGCACAGTTCTTCCAATTGATAAACCAAATATTCAAGCTATTACAACTAGAATACCAATTGGAGTAATTGCTGCAATCGTTCCATGGAATTCTCAAATGTTTTTAACTGCAACTAAACTTGCTCCAGCTCTTGCAATGGGAAATACTATTGTAATCAAAGCATCAGAACTTGCGCCAGCAACTATGTTTGAGTTTGCAAAATTAATTGAAGAAACAGGAATTCCGAAAGGAGTAGTAAATGTTATTACGGGTTTTGGTGATCCATGCGGTAAGGCTTTAACAACTCACAATTTAGTTGAAAAGGTTGCATTCACAGGTGGTCCTGAAACAGCAAGGCATATAATAAGAAATTCTGCAGAAAATTTATCAGAGGTTAGTTTGGAACTTGGTGGAAAAAGTCCAGTTGCAGTATTCAACGATGCTCACCAGGAAAATGCAGTTAACGGAATTACTGCTGGAATTTTTGGTGCGTCTGGACAAAGTTGTATTGCTGGTTCAAGGTTGTATTTACAAAAAGAAATTTATAATGAATTTTTAGATAAACTTACAGCTAGAGCAGAAAAAATAAAAATAGGAGCTCCAATGGATACAGATACAGAAATGGGACCATTAAGTAATTTTAAACAATTAGAAATTATTGAAAAAAATATAAAATTAACTGTAGAGCAAGGTGGAAAAATTAAATGTGGTGGCAAAAGACATTCATATTCAAATGAAGGATATTATTTTCCACCAACAATTATTGAATGTGATAATCATAATTTGCCGGCAGCTGAAAATGAATTATTTGGTCCAGTTTTATCAGTTATGAAATTTGATACAGAAAAAGAAGTTATTGAAAAAATGAATGATAATCAGTTTGGATTATCTTCTGGAGTTTATACTAGTGATCTAGCCAGAGGATTAAGAGTTTCAAACGCAATTAGAGCAGGAATTACATTTGTTAATACTTATAGATTAATTTCACCATCAGCTCCATTTGGAGGGATTAAAGATAGTGGATATGGAAAAGAAGCAGGAATCGACTCAATTAAAGACTATACTAGAGTTAAAACTATTTGGTACTATACATCTGACGAACCAACACTTGATCCTTTTTCAATTAGATAGTGCCATTTAAACATATTTTAGTTCTGCTTTTTATAATGGCTACACATGGAAGTGCCTTTCCAATAGCAAAACTTGCTCTTAACAATAATGTTCCACCAATTCTTATGGCTTCTCTAAGGATGGGCATAGTAATGCTGCTATTAATTCCTTTTTGGAAATTTAAAATTCCAGACAAAAAATATCTTAAGTCACTTATTTTATTTTCAATTTCTATGGGTGTAATGGTCTATGTTTTTATGAATCTATCTTTAAAACATTCTTCATTTATTTCCCCAATAATAATTGGTGCTCAATTAGCTGTCCCCTTTGCTGTTTTATTAAGCGCAAAAATGATTGGAGAAAGTATTAGTGCAAAGAAATGGATGTATGTAATTTTGGCTTTTGTAGGAATTATAATTGTATTCTTTGATCCTGAATTAAAAAATAACTTACTTGGATTATTTTTTGCATCATTGATGGCTTTATTTTTTGCTATAGCTCAAGTCTATTCAAGACAATTGAAGGAATTAAGTCTTATAATATTAAATGCTTATACTGGCTTTTTTGGCTTCTTTGTTCTTATTGTTGTATCTTTTTTTGTAGAAGGTGAAGTGATTATTAATATAAAAAATATTAATTTTAATTCTTGGATTTTAATTATTTATCAGGCTGTAATTGTTTCATTGTTTGCTCACATGTCTATGTTTTATTTGTATAAATTTTATACAGTAGGACAAATTTTTCCCTTCTACTCTTTATTTCCAATATTTGGGATCATTTTGACTTTTTTGATATTTGGTGAAATTCCAAGCCTATTATTTTTTATAGGGAGCTTTATCGTTATAAGTTCTGTAATTTTGCTGCAAAAAACCAAATAAAATAACCTATTGCTATTATTCTCAGATCCTATTTAATTTTGTTTTTATAAATTGTTAACAATTAAAGGATAAATATGAAAAAATTAATTTTAGCTGCTTTTCTATTTGTGTCGACAATGTCAACAAATACTTTAGCAGATATTAAAATGGGAATCATATTAGGATTTACAGGTCCAATTGAATCTCTAACTCCTGCCATGGCTGGTTCAGCTGAGCTTGCTTTTAAAGAAGCATCAGACTCAGGTAAACTACTTGGTGGACAAAAGATATCAGTAGAAAGAGCAGATTCAACTTGTGTTGACTCTGCTGCTGCAACAACTGCCGCTGAAGGTTTAATTTCAAATGGCGTAGTTGCGATAATGGGAGCTGACTGTTCTGGAGTAACTGGTGCAATTGCAACTAATGTTGCTGTGCCAAACGGAGTAGTTATGATTTCACCTTCTGCTACATCTCCAGGATTAACTGATCTAAATGATAATGGATATTTCTTTAGAACAGCTCCTTCAGATGCAAGAGGTGGACAAATTTTAGCTGACATAACAAAAGACAGAAAAGTTAAAAGTGTTGCTATCACTTATACAAACAATGACTACGGTAAAGGTTTGGCAGATGTTTACAAAGCAGCTGTAGAAGCTCACGGTATCAAAGTAACAACTGTTGCTGCTCATGAAGATGGTAAAGCAGATTATTCAGCAGAAGTTGCTACACTTGCTTCAGCAGGTGGAGATGCAGTAGCTGTAATCGGTTACATAGACCAAGGTGGTAAAGGAATAATTCAAGCATCTTTAGACTCAGGTGCGTTTGATGTATTTATTTTATCAGATGGTATGATCGGGGACTCATTAACTGACAACTTTGGAAAAGCTCTAAATAAATCTTTCGGTTCTTTACCAGGATCAACTGGAAAAGGAGCTGGAGTATTTGCTGATGTAGCAAAAGCAGGTGGAATAGATTCTTCTGGACCTTACACAGGTGAGTCTTACGATGCCGCTGCATTGATCACTTTAGCTATGCAAGCAGGTGGTAAAGCTGACAGAGCGACAATTCAACAAAATGTAATGGCAGTTGCTAATGCTCCTGGAAAAAAGATTTATCCAGGTGAATTAGGAAAAGCTTTAGATTTACTTGCAAAAGGTAAAGCTGTTAACTACGAAGGTGCTACTGGAGTAGAATTTACTGATGTTGGAGAAGCTTTTGGTTCTTTCTTAGAAAAAGAAATCAAAGGTGGAAAATTTAAAACTAAAAAACAAAGATAATATTTGATTTTAAAAACCCCAGCGAATTAAATCGCTGGGGTTTTTTTTATTTACATTAAAAAATATATTTGTCTGCTAAATAAATAATAAGACCAGCAGCTATTCCAATAAGAATATAGTACAATTTAAATTCCTTTTTTAATTAAATCGTAAATTTTGTTTTTATTAGTTATACCCATTTCTCGAGCGATTTCTTTATTATTTTTATATACTGCTATAGTTGTCCAATAATCTATTTTTAAAAACTCTGCTATTTCTGGGTTTTCAGTTTGTTCATAAAAATAAAATAAGACGTCGTTAAAATCATTTATCGCACTCTTAAATACTTTAGTTTGAGCTTTGCAAGTTGAACAATATTTATTCCATGAATTAACAACAATAGTTTTGCCATCATTTTGGGCTTTTTTAAAATCTTCTATAGTAAAATTGGTGTCTTTTTCAAATGCCAATAAATTTGTTGATATTATTATAAATATTAAAGTTAATAATATTTTTTTCATAATTTATTGCTTTATAATTTTTTCAGGTAATATTCCCTGTGGTCTATAACGCATGATAAGTAATACCCCAATTCCAATCATCAAAAATCTAAAGTAAGGAGCGCTTTCAATTAAATGAACTTTTAAAGCATTTGTTTCTGGTAAGTGTGCAGTAAAAAAATTAATTAAAAATAAAGCTATTGGTGCTGCCTCAACCCATAAAAACCAAACCACAAAACCTCCAAGTATGGCGCCAAAATTATTTCCAGTTCCACCCACTATAACCATTACCCAAATAACAAAAGTGTATCTCATGGGTCTATAACTTCCTGGCGTAAACAATCCATCATTTGTTACCATCATAGCTCCTGCTAAACCAACTACTGCTGATCCTAAAATAAAAATTAAAAGATGTTCTTTAACAACATTTTTTCCCATAGCACTTGCTGCTTCTTCATTATCCCTTATTGCTCTCATTTTTCTTCCCCATGGTGAATATAAAGCTTTTTGTGTTACGATTAATAATATTATAACTACAGTTAAAAAAAGGCCGGCCATGCAAAGTTTTACATATACAGACGACGCATCAATTACCAACTGTTTTAAAACATCTTGTCTTTCTGAAATCGTATCGATAACTTTTAATTTGCCTGAATTAAATTTTTCTACTAAATTTATAAACCATGGCGAAGTTTGAAGATCAATTTCATATGGAACAGGTCTTTTTAAACCAATTACATTTTTAACTCCTCTAGCCAACCAATCCTCATGTTTAATTATAGAAACCACAATTTCAGCAATTAACAAGGTAGCTATTGCTAAATAGTCTGCTCTTAAACCAAGAGCAATTTTTCCAATTACATAAGCTAATCCGCCAGCAAAAAATGCTCCCACTATCCAAGAAAATAATATTGGCATTCCTAAGCCACCTAAGAAACCTGTCTTAGCTGGTTCAACTGCTTCGATACTCTCAATTCCCGGCCCAGCTAATAATCTAATTAGCAGCAAACCAATTAATATAATACCTGCTATTAAATAACTTCTTTTTTTTGATTTTTGAAATTTTTTTAATATATAACGAATTGAAACAATCATAGCTACTACAACGCCTAATGAGCCTATCATATTTATTCCACCTGCTTTCCATGCCTCGGGTACTGGTGCAACAGAGACAAGAACTACAGCTAGTCCACCTAATGCGGTATAACCCATAATTCCAAAATTAATTAAACCTGCATATCCCCATTGAATATTTGCACCAATTGTCATAACTGCTGAAATTAAACAATAATTTAAAATAGAAAGAGCTTGTGACCATGATTGAAATATTCCCACTAAAATAATTAGTGTAAACATTATAATATAAGCTGTTACTACATTTAGATACTGCTTCATAATCTCAACCCTTTAAATATTCCTGATGGTCTAAATAGTAATACAATTACTAAAATAGAGAACGACACAGCAAATTTATAATCTGTGGAAAGTAACTGCATTAATGAATTTGGTTCAAGACTTTCTGGAAGTATATAAGTAAAAAACTTTTTATAAGCGTAGGTTATTAATATTTCTCCAAAAGCTACTACATAACCTCCTAAAAATGCTCCTAATGGATTTCCAATTCCTCCAACAATTGCTGCAGCAAATATTGGTAGCATATTATTAAAATACACAAATGGTTTATAGCTTTTGTCTAAGCCATACAAAACTCCTCCAACAGTTGCTAATATACCAGCTATAACCCAGGTTAATAGCACAACCTTTTTTGGATCTATTCCTGATAATAAAGCAAGGTCTTCATTATCAGAGTAGGCCCTCATACTTGTTCCAGTTTTAGTTTTGTTTAGAAACCAAAACATTATTGAAACAACAATTATAGTGATAACTATTGTAATTGCTTGAGTTGATTTAATTGTTAAACCCTCATTCAATCCTGTCATTTCTTTAAACTCTGTAGCTTTCAAAATAAATTTTTCTCCATCTAAAAATCTTCTGTCAAAAGGTCCAATAATAATTCTTATAATAGCTTGTGTAACAAACATTACACCAACACTCACCATAGCAAGTACTACAGGTGGGCTTTTTTTTATCCTATAATAACTAAAAACAAATTTATCTATAGATAGCATGTATAAAATCATCATAATAACTGCAAAGGGAATAGTTAATAATGCTGTAGGCAAAAAACCAAAATTTACTCCAAGTGACTGAAAGTAAAATGTTAGCAATACAGCAAACATCGTTCCAAAAGACATCATGTCTCCTGTTGCAAAATTTGCGAACCTTAAAACACCATAAATTAATGTTACAAAAATTGCTCCTAATGCAAGTTGAGAACCATAACTAAGTGCGGGAATTATTGTATAGTTAAGAAGTAAAATTATTGCGTTCAAAAAATCCATATTAACCTCCTAAAAAAGACCTCCTTACTTCTGAGTCTTGGAGTAATTCTTGTCCAGATCCTTCAAATTTATTTTGTCCAGTAACTAAAACATATCCTCTATCTGATATGCTTAAAGCTTGTTTTGCGTTTTGTTCTACCATTATAATTGCAACATTAGTTTTTTTAACTTTTATTATATGTTGGAATAGCTCTTCCATCACGATTGGCGAGACTCCAGCCGTAGGTTCATCTAACATTAAAACCGAAGGTCTAATCATTAAAGCTCTTCCCAAAGCTACTTGTTGTCTTTGGCCTCCAGATAATTCTCCAACAACTTGAGATTTTTTTTCGTTTAGTATTGGAAATAGTTCATAGATTTCATCAATAACTTTATTAACATCGTCTTCTCTTAAGAATGCTCCAACCTCTAAATTTTCTTTTACCGTCAAGTCAGCAAAAACATTTCTTGTTTGAGGAACAAAAGAAATTCCTGCTTTAACTCTATCTTGTGGTGATAAATTTGTAATGTCCTTGCCATCAATTGATATTGAACCAGTCTTGAGTTTCAATAAACCTAACATTGCTTTCATCGCTGTAGATTTTCCTGCACCATTAGGTCCTAAGATTGCAACAATCTCACCTTTATTTACATTTATTGAACAAGAACTTATGATATCAGGACCATTTCCATAACCTGCTGTCATCTTACTTCCCTCAAAAAATGCCATTAATTTTTTTCTCCATTATTTTCATTTCCTCTTCCAAGATAACTTTCAATTACTTTTTCATTTTTTTTAACTTCTTCAGGACTTCCTTCAAATAAAACAGCGCCGTCAGACATTACAATTACGGGGTCACACATTCTGCTTATAAAATCCATATCATGCTCAATCATGCAGAAAGTATAGTTTTTCTCCTTATTTAATCTCAATATTGCTGTACCAAGATCTTTTAAAAGAGTTCTATTAACACCTGCCCCTACCTCATCTAGTAGAACAATTTTTGCATCAACCATCATTGTTCTCCCAAGTTCTAACAGTTTTTTTTGACCCCCTGATAAATTTCCAGCTAATTCATTTGCTAAATGTCTTAGGTTTAAAAATTCAACTACATCATAAGCTTTTGCTCGAATATTCTCCTCTTCTTTCTTTATTAACGAAGGTTTTAAGAATGCATTTACCAAATTTTCACCAGATTGATTTCCAGGAACCATCATCAAATTTTCTAAAACAGTTAAATTTGTAAACTCATGAGCTATTTGAAAAGTTCTCAATAAACCTTTTGAAAATAATTCGTATGATGGGATCTCAGTTATATTTTCATTATTAAATATTACTTTTCCTGAGTTTGGTTTTAAATTCCCTGCGATGAGGTTAAATAATGTAGATTTGCCTGATCCATTTGGTCCTATAATGCCAGTGATTGAACCTTTTTTTATATTTAGCGAGCATTCAGATACTGCTGCAAGACCCCCAAAATATTTTGTTAATTTTTCAACCTTAAGAATGTCAGCATTTTGTACCATTATTATTTTCTTTTAAGTCTTGATAGAATATTTTTTGATGTAATATTTAGTTTTTGATAAAAATTTAATTTTTTTAATTCTTTTAAAGCCTGTTCATTTAAACCTTTTGGCGTTTGAGATTTTTTTACTAATTCTTTTAGATTTTTATATTTATTTTGACTAGCATTGATTGATAAGCCTAAAAATAATGAAGTTATATAATTTTCAGCCTCAGTTTTACTAAGCCCTCTTTTTTTTAACCAGGATGAAAGGTGATTTAGAATTTCATAATATGGTGCCATAATTGATGACATAGTCCAAAAATTTAATGATAATTTTTCATTTTTAATCTCGATTGTTTTTCCAATTTTATCAAAAAAAATTTTTACTTTTTTATTTGGTGGAAAAATAGGTACTGGACCAACTCCAAGAGCGATTGGCGGTAGTGGTATTGCTCTAACTATTATGTTTTTAGTTTTTATATATTTCTTAAGTTCATTTAATTTTATGGTTGAAATAAAACTTATTATTATTTGATTTTTTTTAAATTTAAGATCTTTTATAATTTTTTTACCTACGTTTGGTGTAATGCTTAAAAATATCCAATTAGATTTATTAATAATATCTTGATTGTTATCTAAAATTTTAATTTTCGAACTTTTCTTTTTAAGTGAAGATGAAATTTTAAGGTTTCTTTTTGAGAGTAAAATCGATTTATATTTTATTTTTGAAGCTAAAATACCTGTGACTACTGCCTTAGTTATTTCACCTGTTCCTATGAAACCTAAATTCATTTTTATAGATTAATTTATGCAAAAAAAAAGGCCAGCATTTTATTGCTGGCCTTTTTAATTCTATAATTTACTTAATTAAAAAGCTTTAACTAAACTAATTCTTACGTGAGGTCCACTTAACTCGCTAACTGTAACTGTGTTTGCTCCAGTACCACCATCACTAGTTACTGATACATCGTCGTAGTCAGAATATCCAGCTTCTGCTCTTAATGTTACACCTTGACCAGTGTCAATAGCTGTTCCTAAACTTAAATGCATTCCTTCTAATGTAGCATTAGGATAGTTAGTTGATGATGCCATAGTTTCTTCTGTTATTAAATCAGCTTGGCTGAATCCTGCTTTAATATATACAGAGTCATTTAATGGCTTAATCGCATATAACATAATGTTATCTTTTATATCAACTGAAGCTACAGTTTTTCCTGAAGCTTTGTGTACTTCTGTTCCGTTATTTCCACTTCTTCTTTCGTTTAATACGCTATTACTTCCTACTGAGTATGGCATTATATCTGCACCGATTGAAAAGCCGTTACCAGTATCATATTCTACAAATATAGATCCATAAACTGCTTCAAGGGTTTCTGTTCTTGTATCAGAACTTGTTGTTTCAGAACCTTTTGCATCCATCGATACACCAGTTCCTGAAATACCAATACTTACTTGTGCGTTCGAAACGGTAGCAAATATTGCGAAAATTCCTGAAATTACTAATAGTTTTAATTTATTCATGTACATTTCCTATTAATTAGTTATTTAAATAATGTGTTTTGTTATCATAAATAAACTTTCATCGCTATAAAAAGCTCGTTTTTTTCACATGTAAATATAGATTTTTTAAAATAGTTGTAAAAATACAACAAATCATCAATTATTTGATAAAATGCTTATTAAATTATTTATAAAATAAACATTATAGAATTACAATTATGAGTTGTTTTAAATACTTATTTTTGGGATGAGGTTATTTATTATAAATAAATTTATTTTTTCAATTTAACTTAAAAAACTACTTAATGCGCTTAATAACACAGCCGAAAAAACAGTTGGATAAACTAAATTTTTTTTTGTTAAATAAAATATAAAAACTGACAAAATAACAACCGCGAATCTAATAAAATAGTCTATTTCAGACAAAGATCCTGAAGGAAAAATTACTAGTCTTGCAATTAAAGCTGCAAGAGTAGAATAAGCAAGACAATTAAACCATCTAAATATTTTGGATGTTTCTTTAATTTTTTCTGCACTTAAGACACCTAAAAATCGTGAAAGATAAGTTGCTAACGATGTGATAATAATTATTGAAATAATATTATTTGCCATTTCTTTCTCCGAAAAAATAAGCAATTGTACCCGCAATAAATCCACCAAACAAAATACACCATTCGGGCGATATAAAATAGAAAGCAGGACCTAAAGCTGCACCTAAAATAATAGATAAAGTGATTTGTATTGTTTTCATTGCTCCTATCATCATACAAATAAAGTAAATAGGATTAATTATTGCTAACCCGATTAAAATATCTTTATTTAGAAAATCTGATGCAAAGAAGCCGATAATCGTAGAAATAATTGCAACAGACCATGTTGCTGTTCCTATACCTATCCAAAAATCTAATCTTTTTTCTTTTGTGATATTTTGATAATTCTCTTTCATGATTAACCAAGATGAAACTGCAATAAAGTGACATGATAAATAATATTTCCATCTTGATTGATTTTTATGCATTAATAAAGGCATCAATGCTACTGTCATGGGATATAACCTTGCGTTAACTAACCATACAGCTATAAAAATATTTAACAAAGATGCACCGACAAACATTGACTCTGCCATCACTAATGAGCCGGGTAAGGCGTAAGTTAGAAATGTTGAAAAAATACTTTCCTGTATTGAAAATCCTAAATTTTTAAGTAAAGCACCTATTGCAATAAAACTAGCTCCAAGTGCAATTGCTGGACTGCCAACCCCCTTTATAGATTTAAGACCTTTAAAAAAATATTCTGAGTCAATCATCAACCGCCAAGAAATAGTCTACCTACATCTGGATTTTTAAGTAGATCATCACCTGATCCTGCAATTGCAGTTTGTCCTGAAACGAGAACATATCCAATGTCTGCAAACTCCAGACCTTTTTTAGCATTTTGTTCAACTAGAATAATTGTTTTTTTTTCGTTTTGTTGTAAATCTCTTAAAATTTCAAATACCATATCTATATATTTTGGTTCTAAACCAATAGAAGGTTCGTCTACTAAAAGCACTGAGGGTTTCATCACTAACGCTCTAGATATTTCTAATAAACGCCTTTCACCACCAGATAAAACCTTTGCCGGTTGATTTCTTCTATTATTGAGTCTTTCATATTTTTGCAAAACTTTTTCAGCTTCTTCATATGACTCTTCTGTTTTATCTTTTATAAATCCCCCCATCAAAAGATTTTCCTCTACTGTCATATCTGGAAATACTGAATTATCTTGTAATATATATGCTATCCCCTCTGATTTTAATTTTTCTGCAGGAGTTAATTTTGTAATTTCCCTCCCATCAATTTCTATTTGCCCCGAAAAGATATTTGTAAATCCATAAATCGAATGAAGTATTGTAGATTTTCCTGCACCATTAGGCCCTATAAGACATAAAGATTGTGCTCTACTTACAAACAAATCTAAATTATGTAAAATTTCCATTTTACCATAACCTGCTGACAAATTTTGAATTTTTAAATGCACATCATTGGGGGATAACTTTTTTAAATCTTCAGCTTTAGGTGCTGCCCCAAGAACTTCATATTGATTTGACATTATTGAGCCCCCAAATATGCATCAATTACTCTTTTATCATTTTTAATCTCATCAGGAGTACCATTAGAAAGTAATTTACCATGTGCTAAACAGAATATATTTTCTGCTAATTGCATTATAACTCGCATATTATGCTCAATTACCAAAAGAGTTATTCCAAAATCTTGATTTACTTTAATAAGCCTGTCAATTATTCCATTAATTAAAGTTGGATTAATACCCGCCGTTGGTTCATCTAGAAGTAACATTTCTGGCTCATTCATTAAAGCCATTGCAAGTTCTAATAGCTTTTGTTGTCCAAAAGATAAGTCGCCTGCTCTTAGATTTCTTTTTTGGTACAATCCAACAAAGTTAAGTAAGTTTTCTGCTTTATCTGTTAAATCTTTGGGTATTTTAGAAAATATTTTTAAAAGATTTTCATCACTTCCTTTGTGACTAATAAGCATATTATCAACACAATTTAGCTTACCGTAGATTCTTGTTTGTTGAAATGTTCTAAGTAATCCAAGTTTAGCAATTACTGGTACCGGTAACTCTGACACTTCTTTGTTATTAAATTTAATCGAGCCTTTATCAATTGGATATGTCCCAACTATTGAATTAAATAATGTAGTTTTGCCAGATCCATTAGGTCCAATAAGTCCAACAATTTTTCCTTTTTGAACTGACAATGATATATCCACATTAGCTTTCACACCTCCAAAAGATTTGCTGACATTGTTAACTTCAAGAATACTCATTTTAATTCTACCTGTGCTTTTCGGTCTTTTTCATCAACCACTTCTCCAAATCTTTCTGGATATTTTTCTCTTAGCCAGCCCATTAATCCCTCAGGAAAGTAAATTACTATGACAACAATTAAAACTCCTAAAGCAACATACTGCCACCCAAGGAAGAAGGTCCAAAACCCTTCTTTAAATACATGAAAAATAGTTGCACCAATTATAGGTCCCCATAAAGTTCCTTTACCACCTAATATTGCCATAAGCACCATAAACACTCCCATCTCTCTTCCATCAAAAGCAACATCTGTAGAGTCAATGTAGCCAACTAATCCACCCATAATTCCGCCAGCCAAACCACAGAAGAAAGCTGATATCATCCACCCAATAATTTTATACTTCATTGTTTGAATACCCATTGCTTCTGCCTTATCTTCGTTATCTCTAATTGCATTCAAAATTAATTTAAATCTTGTTGAGTAAATTGCTCTTACAGTGATAAATGTAAACACAAGTGCAAAAAAGCTTAGGAAATAAAAAAATTCTCCCCTGGCCTCCAAACCTCCAACATTTGGAAATGGTGGAGTTGTAAATCCTTGACCCGCTCCAATAATTTCAATACCTCCAGATATTTCTCCAGCTGCAACACCTAATCCTAAAGTACAAATTGCAAAATAGTGACCCCTTAATCCTAAAATTGAATACCCAATTAGACCTGCAACAATTGTAGGTACTACAGCTGCAACTACAAGACCAGCTGCCATTCCTTGAAAAAATTGAGCTGGTGTATGTACAAAAGTTTTTTCTCCACCACTTTCTGTCCACTCAGCTAAAGGAAAAAACATTCCCACTTGCACAGACGCACATAAGTACATTCCTAGGCCGTAAAATAATATATTACCAAAAGTATTATAGCCCATCTCTCCCCCTTGAATATTCCAAGTGGTTGCTAAAACGATTAAAATACAGAGTATTGACAATTGGACTTTAAATGCAGGAAATATAAAAGGAGCAGCTATACCAAAAATCAATATACTTATATATAAAACTAAATTCTTATTCATTATTTTAAATATTCTCGTTTTCTTGATAGTTTAAATCTCCTATAGACCAATATTAGAACCAGCAACAAAAACACTGACCCAATTCTGAATTCTGTACCTAAAATATAATCAGCAAATTCCTCAAAAATACCTAAGCCCATTCCAGAAACTGCAACACCAGGTAAATTTCCCAAACCAGCTACAATAACTATCATGAAAGATCTAATTGTATAAGGCAGTCCCATATAAGGATGAATTGTAAAAGTTATTGAAATTAAAGCGCCAGCAACACCACATAAAGCTGCATTAATTCCAAATGTTGCTGCATAAACCTTTTCAGTATCTACACCTAAAATCTTTGCGGCTCTTGCATTTTGGGCCGTTGCTCTAATTGCACGTCCTAGTTTAGATCTTTTCATATAAATAACTAAACCAATAGCAAAAATTATACTGATGACTGCTGAAAAAATTTTAGAATTAGGTAATGTTACAGAATTATCAAATAACATAGTAGTACCATAACCTGAATTAGCAAGAACAACATCTGCACCAAATGCAAAGTTCATTAATTGCATAAATAAAATACTTATTCCGAATGTAGCTAAAATTGATATAAATAAATCTCGATCTACAACTTTATTGATTACTAATTTATAAATTCCAATTCCTACAAAATACATAATAATTGGAGAAACAATTACCCCCCATCCAGGATGAATTCCATACAAGTACATAAAGTATGCAATGTAACCACCTAGTATAACTAGATCGCCTTGAGCAATATTTATGATATTCATTACTCCCCATTGAAGAGCCATACCATATGCAATTAAAGCAAAAAGTATGCCAAGTAATAATCCATCAAGCAATGCTTGAATAGTTAACATTGGAACTTGAAATACTAAAAAATCCATCTTTGGTTATTAATTGTAAAAAAGATGCCCCCATAGACTCATGGGGGCATAAGTTATTTATTTTTTATCTTTCAGACCACTTAGGAATAGGGTGAATTAACTCAGCTGAAGCCCATTTTAAAGGAGCTACAACTTTATTTTCACATTTTCCTGCATCATCACACATTACTTGGAAAAGCACCATAGGCTTGTCAACGTTCTGACCGCCTGGGGCAAACTTTATATTTCCATAGAATGTTTGCATGTTAGTGGCTGCAAGAGCATCTCTCACTTTTTTTTGATCAAATGAATTTGCTCTTTCAAAAGCATCTTTGAAAACCAACAAAGCTGCTGAAGATTCAGCTGATTGATACGGTGGATCATAACCAAACTCTTTTTCAAAATCAGCAGCATAAGTCATACCATCTTTAAAGAAGTCATCTTTATAAGTAAGAGTTTTATGCCATTGAGATGCACATAAAGCATACTCAGAATTTTTACCATGCTGTTTTGATAGTTTTGCTGCATCACAGTGTGTCATTGCTAACATTGGAACATCAACTTTCATTTCAGCAATTTGTCTGATTGCTGTTAATGCACCTTTAGTGTGGCCAGATACGACTAAAACATCTGGTTTAACAGCTTTGACTTTTGCTAAAGTTGCGGCCATATCATTAAGCTCTTTTGGTAGCTTGTCATCAATTACGATTTCAGAACCAGTTCTTTCAGCTGCATCTAAAATGCCTAATCTAACATCTTGTGAAAATGCATCTTGTTCAAAAGCTTGTGCAATTTTAACACCTTTTCCACCATTTAATTCAACAGCAGTTTCAATAGCAACATCAAGATATAAGTTAGCGGGAGCCAATACTGCAAATAGATATTTATAACCTTTTGTAAATAAAGATCTAGAAGCTCCATTTGCCTCGACCATTGGAACGCCGTACTTTTCAGTTACAGGCGCAATAGCTTTAGTTAATCCTGAACTATATGGCCCAAGCATAAACTCAACACCATCTTGTGAAATTAATCTTTCTGCAAGTTGTGCGGCTCTTTTAGGATTTGATTCATCATCATAATAAATAATGTCAAATTTGTAAGTTTTTCCCCCAACTTTAACACCTCCCATGCTGTTAATTCTATCAACGGCCATATTATAACCGTTTTGAGTATGAACACCATTAGATGAATATTTTCCTGTTAAAGAAATCGCAGCACCTAATACAATCTTATCGCCTACTACTTTTGCTAATGAAATAACAGAAGTTGAAAATAAAATTGCTATTGCAGAAAAAAATGTGATTAAAATGTTTTTTATTTTCATTTTTTTTTCTCCTCTTAATAAATTTATTAATTTTTATATTTAATATAAAAATTATTTTTTTTTCAAGTACACGAAATGTGTCTTAATAATTAATATTGTTGAGTAAATGCAATTATTATTGCAATAATGATTAATACACACGCTGAAATTGAATTAATTACTCTTGGGTTTGCTTTTATCCATGTAATTAATTTATTGGCAAGTATTGCGTAACCAACCAAAGAAATAAAGTCTAACAACATGTATGTTAAAATTAAAATAAAAAACTGTGCAATATAATTTGTGGAAAAATCAATAAATTGTGGAAATATAAATGGAAAAAACAACCATGCCTTAGGGCTAGTTCCAGCAACTAAAAACCCATCTTTAAAGAATGAAATAAAACTTTTTGAAGAAAAATTTTTAGAATTTACGTCTTTTGGTCTACTTTTATAAATATCATAAGCTAAATAACATAAATAAAAAATTCCAATCCATTTAAAAGTATTTAAAAACAGTGGTTGATCAGAAAAAAATGAACCAATTACAAAAATTACCAATGTAGCTTGAACAAAGTTTGCAGTTACATCACCTAAAGCAGTCCATACACAATTTTTAACTCCATAATTCATTGAATAAGAAATTATTACTATTCTTGGTGTTCCAGGTGTTATGAATAAAAAAATTATAATTTGTAAGAAAAGTATAAAATCTTGGGGAAGCATTTTTAACAGATAGTCCTAATGAACCGGGAGCTAAAAATGGCTTAGTAGGACTATCTTATAATAATTATATCACAGCCTGATAAAATTTGCATTATTGATTTTTTTAAGATTTATTGAATTTTATGAAAAAATCTAAGGCACCTGAGACCCGCGTCAAAAATCCAGAGCCTAATGTTAAGAGTCCGGATTGGGTAATTTGGGCTGCATGGGCAGATCGAATAACTTTTGAGGAAATAAAGAAAAAAACTGGAAAGTCTGAATCTGATGTTATTAAAATAATGAGAAGGAATTTGAAACCTTCATCGTTTAGACTTTGGCGTGAAAGAGCAAAAAGAAAAAGTATAAAACACAGAAAAAAATTTATTTTAGAGAGAAATAATTTAAGAAAAAAAATTAACAAAAATGACTTTATTTAATTGAGTCTATCCAAGAAACAAATTTTTCATCATCAAAATCTATACTACCTGAAATCCTAGCAATCATTTCTTTGTTTTTATTTAAAATAATAGTTGTTGGCACCCCTCTCAGGGCAAAAACTTTGACTAATTTTAATCCATCGTCAAAATATATATTTAAATTTTTAATATTTAAATCTTTATAAAATTTATCAGTATTTTTAAGATTTTTTTCTTCCATATTGATTGGAAAAATAAAAATTCCATCTTTTGCATGAAGCTTGTCTAAAGAAGGCATTTCATCTTTACATGGTGCACACCAAGTTGCCCAAAAATTCAAAATATATAATTCATCTGTATTAATTGAATTTAAATCTATTTTGTTGCCATTTCTATCTTGAAAAATTATTTGTTTATAAATTTTTGGTTTATCTAGAAGTAAAATGTTTTTAAATGGTGGTTTTTCTTTACTAAATGCAACATTTATAACCAAAATACTAAAAATAATTAAATAGTTTATTAATTTCATAAATTTTTAATAACATTAATAAGATAAAAATATAGTGGAAAAAAAAGATTTAATAATTATATAAGTCGTATGAAAACTATCACTGTTTATTCTGGCCCACTATGTAATTTCTGCGAAGCAGCAAAGAGATTATTAGCAAGAAACAACTTATCTTACAAAGAGATAGATATATCTAAAGAAGCTAGTTTGAGAGATGAAATGATAAAAAAAGCCAATGGAATGAGAACTATTCCCCAAATATTTTTTGATGATCATCATGTTGGTGGCTATGTTGAATTAAGAGAGCTTGAAAAGAACGGAGAACTTAACAATCTTCTGAAATAATTAATTCTTAGCTTTAAAAACTAAGCACAAACCGTTATTGCAATATCTTTTGCCAGTAGGCTTGGGTCCATCATCAAATATATGTCCATGGTGGCCACCACAATTTTTACAATGATATTCTGTTCTTGCGTAACCTAACAAATAATCTGTTTTTGTTTCAAATACTTCAGGTAAAGATTGATAAAAAGATGGCCATCCAGATCCACTTTCATATTTAGTATTAGAATTAAATAATTTTACACCACAATTCGCACAATAATATGAGCCTTCCCGTTTCTCATAATTTAATTCACTAGAATTAGGAGGTTCCGTACCTTCTTCAAAAAAAACTAGCTTCTGTTCTGCAGTTAAATTTGGATTTTTTTTAGTCATAAAAATTATATTATTTCAGCACATGATTTATGCAACATTGAATGTAATTCGACTAATTTATTAAAATCTTTATTATATCCTCCTCCTAGCACTCCACATAAAGGTATTCTTTTCTTAAAAAAATTACTAATTACAATCTGATCTCTAGTTTTTATTCCCTGATCAGTGATTTTCAGTTTTCCCAATCTATCATCAAAGTGAATATCAACTCCTGCTATATAAAATACGAAATCAAAACTTTCTTCATTTAGATAGAATAAATATTTTTGTAAAATCTCTAAATACTCTCTATCTTCAAGATTATCCTCTAATTCTACATCTAGATCACTTTGAGTCTTTTTTGCTGGATAATTAGATTTACAATGCATACTAAAAGTAAAAACAGAATTATCATCCTTAAAAATTTCTGCCGTCCCGTTTCCTTGGTGAACATCTAGGTCTATAATTAATATCCTTCTCGCATATCCTTTTTTTTGCAAATATCTGGCACCAACTGCAACATCATTAAAAACACAAAAACCCGCACCTTCATTAAAACTAGCATGATGACTTCCTCCTGCTGTATTGCAAGCCAATCCAGAATTGATTGCAAGCTTACTTGCTAGGACTGTGCCACCTGTTGCAATAAAAGATCTTTGAACAACACTATCATTTAATGGAAATCCAATTTTCTTTTGACTTAAATTATCTAAAGTTTTATTTTGGATATTTTGTATGTAATCTTTTGAATGAGCTTCATTTAATGTTTCAAAAGAACATGGTTTAGGAACAATAAAATTTTTTACAATATTTTTTTCTTTAAGATAATTAGCTAATTCACCAAACTTGTTTATTGGAAACTTATTGTCATCATTAATTTTAGCAACGTAGTTGGGATGATTGACTATGGGTAATTCCATTAGTTTTCTATTAATCTAATAGGCTGTCCTTCAACACATGCCTCTAAATTTTCAATCATTTGAGTGTAGAATATTTTATAATTTTCTGCTGTTACATAACCAAGATGTGGAAGAATTAGTGCGTTTTGAACAAATCTTAATTTATGCCCTTCTGGTAAAGGTTCTTTTTCATAAACATCAATTCCAGCACCAGCAATTACATTGGTTGATAATGCAATTATTAAATCATCCTCATTTACTATGGGTCCACGTGATGTATTAATTAAAAACGCCGTTTTTTTCATTTTATCAAATTCTTTTATAGTAATACAATCTTTATATCTTTCTCCACCTTGAACATGCATAGAGATAAAGTCTGAATTTTTAATTAAATCTTCTTTGGAAGATGGTAACACTTCTAATTCAGTACATTTATTTAAATCAAGATTTTCACTCCATGCAATTACCTGCATGCCAAAAGCTTTTGCTATTTTAGCGACTTGTGATCCAACTCTTCCTAATCCAATAAGTCCTAATATTTTTCCTTTTAATTCTACTCCTACAGTAGTTTGCCAATACCCTTGGTACATATTGTCTATTTCGGTTTTTAAATTTCTGGCCAACCCAAGTATCAAAGCCCATGTTAACTCACACGTTGGATGAGCATTTATCTCAGTTCCAGAAACAATTATTTTTCTTTTCTTTGCGGCATTAAGATCTATAGCTTTATTTCTCATTCCACTTGTAATTATATATTTTAAGTCTTTAAGATTATTAATTAAATTAGATGTTATTTTTGTTCTTTCCCTCATAATTAATAAAGCTTCGTATTTTTGTAGATGATTAATAGCATCATTTTCATCTATAAATGGTTCGCTAAAAACCTTAATTTCATATTTTCCAGATAATTTTTTAAGATCTAGAAACTCTTGTGAAATATTCTGGTAATCATCTAAAATTGCAACTTTAAACATGTTTTTCTTTTTTATTTGAAAGAGTTATACCTGCAACAATAAACATTGCTCCTAATATATGATAAATCATAAATTTTTCGTCAAAAAGAATTATCGCCATTACTGATCCGAATACAGGCATAAGATGTAAAAATACACCCGCTCTATTAGCCCCTATAATACTAATTCCTTTTATCCAAAAAAAGAATGATGCAAGACCTGGGAAAATGACAACATAAGATAATGTTAAAATAAATGGCTCGCCTACTACAATATGGTTTCCAAAATTCATTTCTAAGAAATAAATTGGAATTAAAAAAATTAACCCTGTTATAATAACAACCTCAAGTAACGCAATTTGGGAAATTTCATAATTTTTTTTTTTAAGTAAAGCCGAATATAATGCCCATGCAAACATTCCAGAGGCCATTATCAAGTCTCCTTTATTAAAAGCTAAATTCTTAATAACATTCAAATCGGATTTTGTTATAATAAATAGAACGCCTAACAAAGAAAGTATTACTCCATAGATTTGAAACTTATTTGTTTTTTCTATTCCCAGTATCGAAGATATAAACATAATCCAAACTGGAATAGTAGAAATCATCAGTACGCCACTAATAACTTGCATGTAATATAAAGAGTAATAAACAGTTGAATTAAAAATTGTAATACTTGTAACTCCCAAAATAATAAAAAAAATTAAATTTTTAAAAATATAATTTTTTTTGTCCGATATTTCTCTTATTGTAAATGGTAATAGAATTAAGCCTGCAAATAACCATCTATAAAAATTTAATGAAAATGGAGGGATATTGTATGTACTTGCTGCTTTACCAACAATAAAATTGCCTGACCAGAAAAGTGTAGTTAAAATTAATAATATATACGCTAAGTTATTTTTATTCACAAAATTATGAAAATCTAATTGATCTGTAAGGTTCTAAATCTAAGTTAGTTTTTTCATCCGCAATCATTTTAGATATTATTTTGCCTGAAATAGCTCCCAATGTCCAGCCAAGATGGTGATGACCAAATGAATAATATATATTTTTATAATTTTTTGATGGACCTATTACTGGTAAAAAATCTGGCAAAGTTGGTCTAAAACCCAGCCATTCATCTTCATGATCTTCATTTTTGGGAATTCCATCTATCATATCTTTAGCATTTAATATTAAATTCTTTACTCTAGACTTTGAAAGTGGGTTATTTAATCCTCCAAATTCAACAGTCCCAACTACTCTTAGTCCTTGTTCCATTGGTGTAATTCCAAATCCTCTATCGGACCATACAACAGGTCTTGATAAAAGTTTTTCATGGTTCTTGAAATGCACATGATAACCACGTTCAGTATCAAGTGGAATTTTTTCGTGTAATTGGTCAGTTAATCTCTTTGAAAAGGCTCCACATGCAATAATTAGTTTATCAAACAAAAATCTTTGGGCTTCGGATCTTAAGACAGGATTTTGATCATCGAAATCTAAATCTTGAATATTTAATTTTAAAAATTTTCCCCCTTTTTCCAAAAAATTTTCAAATAATTTTAATAAAATTTTCTTTGGATTTCTTGCATGACGTGCGTATTTATAAAATACACCGCCGTGATAAAAAGGCTTTATATTTGGTTCAAGATCGTGAATCTCTTTTTTTGTTAAAATTTGTTGATCAATTCCAAGTTCTTTTCTTATATTAATTTCTAAATCTCTGCTTTTAAGACCTTTTTTTTCCCATACATATATAATACCATTATTTACAACTAGACCGTCTAAATCAATATCTTGAAACAATTCATCGAATGCATCTAAAGATAAATTTAACATTTGATGCATATATTTTGCTGTATGCATCATTTTTTTTTTTGAAGAATTCAAAACAAACTTAGTGAACCAAGGGATCATTTTTGGAATATAATTCCATTTAAGAGCCAAAGGTCCACGACTACTTAAAAGCATAGCAGG
The DNA here is from genome assembly GCA_902574705.1 of uncultured Pelagibacteraceae bacterium. Lineage (GTDB taxonomy): Bacteria > Pseudomonadota > Alphaproteobacteria > Pelagibacterales > Pelagibacteraceae > Pelagibacter. The sequence goes on from CACGOM010000001.1 coordinate 83,567, forward strand.
TACGTCAGATAAAATATCAGTTCTATTTAATTGGAGTGATGCATATGGAGAAAAATGACCAGCATTTCCATAGGAGGCGGCATTTCCTGGTTCATCCCTATCAAATAAGGTTACGTTAAAACCTTTTTTTTGGAGAAACAAAGCTGTACATACGCCTTGTATACCCGCTCCTATTATTGCTATTCTTTCTTTTCTGAGCATGGCGCAACTTACAAAAAATCAAATATTTATATCAGATGACAAATTGATCCTGTTGGGAAATGTAAATTGGTGTTTAAGTTAACTAATTATCTCACGTGAGTAAATTCTAGCACTCATAACTATTCCAAGAGCAATCATCATAGATAGCATTGAAGATCCGCCATATGACATGATTGGTAGAGGTGAACCAACTATAGGAAGCATACCTAATACCATTAACATATTTACTGAAATATAAAAAAATATTGATATTGCAAAACCATAGCAGAAAAACTTTCCAAAATAATTTCTTGAGTTAGATCCTATAATAATAATTCTAAAAATTATAAATGCGTATAAGATTAAAAGTAGAACAGATCCTACAAATCCAAATTCCTCTGAAAATAGTGTAAATATAAAATCTGTATGCTTTTCTGGTAAGAAATCTAAATAACCTTGTGTACCTTTTAAAAAACCTTTTCCAGTTAAACCTCCTGATCCAACAGCTATTTTTGATTGAATAATTTGATAACCAGCTCCTAATGGATCTCTATCAGGATTTATAAAAGTTAGAATTCTTGATTTCTGATAGGGTTTTAACATTGATATAACAAATGGAAAGGAAATGACTAAGCCTAAAAAAGAATAAACAATATATTTAATGTTTATTCCAGCAAGCCAAATAACAGCGATACCACTCAAAGCAATAAGCACAGAAGTTCCTAGATCTGGTTGACTTAAAACTAATAAGATTGGAACGATCAATATTATAAAAGGGATTACAAATTTTTTAATTGTATTAACGGCATCAGGTTGAACTCTATGATAATATCTAGCAAGGAAAATAATTATTGCTATTTTCATTAATTCTGAAGGTTGAAGATTTATAAAATATAAATTTATCCATCTCTGAGAACCTTGAACGGTAGTTCCAAAAAAGGTTGCAGCAATTAGTAATAACAAAATTATAAAATAAAAAAATATGCTAAATGAGAAATAATATTTAATATTAATAAATGATAAAAAGATCATTAAGGAAAAAAAAACTCCAAATCTTAAAGCATGATTAAAACTATGGTAAAAATTTCCATCACTTATGTCAGTAGAGTACATCGCTATAACACTTACAAGACCTAAAAGTATAACTGAAATCAATAAATAAAAATCCATCGATTTTATTTTTTGAAAAAAAGATATCTCTCCAAATGAACTATAACTTTTCATGATAATATTATTTTATTATTGCTAATTTTTTCTCTTTCCTCGTGTCTATCAATTATTTTTTTAAATAATTTTTTCGCAATTGGTGCTGCTGCTGAACTTCCTGAACCTCCATGTTCAACAAGCACAGTCATTGCATATCTTGGATTTTTGTAAGGGCCAAATGCTATATACCAAGCATGGTCTCTTTCTTTATACGGAATTTGCTCAAGCTTTCTATCTTGCTCCCTTTCAGCTTCAGTAATTCTTTTTACTTGTGCGGTTCCTGTTTTGCCGGCAAATTGATATTTAGGATCCTCAATTCTAGACGAATAAGAAGTTCCATAAACTTCATTTGTTGACTTAAACATTGCATCTAAGACAAATTTAATATTTTCTTTATTTCTTACTAATGATGGGTAATTCGAGGGCATATCATAATCTTGATTGCCCTCCATTTCTTTTTTAATTAGCTCAATGTTTTTTTTATTTGGGATTAATGTTGGATAAATTTTGTTACCACCATTTGCCAGTTGTGCTGTCATTAAAGTTAATTGAATAGGTGTACTTTGAATATATCCTTGGCCTATTCCTGTAATTAAAGTTTCACCTAAATACCAATTTTGTCCAATAGCTTCTTTTTTCCACTTTGTTGATGGAAAAACACCTTCTTTTTCATTTTCAAAGAAATTTTTTAGAACAATGTCTCCAAGTCCAAACCTTCTAGCGGTTTCGTTTAGTCTGTCAACGCCAAGCAATCTTGCTACTTCATAAAAATAAATATCACATGATTGCTTTATTGCATTTTTTAACGTCATGTACCCATGACCTTTTTTTTTCCAGCAATGAAATTTTTGTTCATAAAAATCTATACTATCACTACAATATACTTGCATGCTTGGTTTGATTACGTCGTTTTCAAGGGCAGACAAAGCAACTATAGGTTTAATGGTTGATCCTGGTGAATATAGACCTGAAATTGTTTTATTAATCAATGGCTTAAATGGGTTTGAATTTAAATCCTTCCACTCTTTTAGTCCAATACCATATAAAAAATCATTTGGATTGAATGAAGGAGAAGAATGCATTGCAATTATTTCTCCTGTATAAATATCCATCACACTAATTGAGCCGGCCTCTCCACTGAGTAATTCATTCGCATAGTTTTGTATTTCTGTATCGATAGTAATTCTAAGTGAATTTCCTTGATCACCATTTTGAATCTCTAATTGATTAATTCGCTTTCCATAAGCATTAACTTCAAATCTTTGAATGGTATTTGTACCAATTAGTTCCTTTTCAAAAGTTTTTTCTAAACCATTTTTTCCAACTCTTAATCCAGGAACATGTCTTTCATTTATTATTTCGCTTCTAGATAAATCATCTCTACTCGCGTAGGCAACATAGCCCAATACATGTGAATAACTTTCATTAAAAGGATAATTTCTGCCTACAGAAATTACTGGCTTTAAACCAGGTAAATCATAAAGGTAATAATTTATTTTGGAAAATTCATTCCAGGATAAATTATCTGAAATGATAATTGTTTCCCACGGTTTTTGTTTTTGTTTTGTTTTATTAATTTTATCAACGTCTTTATCAGAAAGGCTTAATATTTGTTTTACTCTAGTAATTAATACTCTAAAATCTTCAACTTGTTCGGGAATTACATGTAGTTCATAAACATCTAAATTGCCAGCTATTGTTTTTCCAAAAAAATCTTTAAATTCTCCTCTTATTGGAGGTAATTTGTTTTCTCTAATTCTATTTCTATCTGAAAGAGTTAAATATTTTTTATTTTGTTCTACTTGTAAATAAAATAAACGACCGACAATACCAAAAAAAACTACAGCTTTTGCTGCAGAAGCTATAAACATTCTTCTGTTTATTAAATTAGATTTTCTAACATTCGATCCAATTCCATCTCCCAACATTTATGTACCCATAGGTTTTAGATAGTTGAACATTCTAGCAAATAAAAAATATAATAAAAACGTGAATGTTATATTTACAATAATTTCAAAAAAATTTATTTCAATTGAAAATACAAAACTCAAGATTAATGAATTTACAGAATTTGCAAATAAAATTGCAACAAGAAATACTAATGAGTCTTTATAAATACTTGGCCTTAAAGTTATATTTCTTAAATAAGCAGCAAAACCAATTATAGTTAAGTATATAAATGAACTTACTCCAATAGGATAACCTATGGTTACATCATTTAAAATCCCTGCAATAAATATTAATCCATTTCCTATTTGGTCTGGATCTTTTAAGCTCCAATAAAAGATAATAATAAAAGGTAAGTTGAAAGATAATACTCCAACATTTGAAAAATCGATATCAAATTCATTCAATACTGAAAAATATAATAATATTAGAGGTAAATATTTTAGGAATTTATTCTTAAAACTTGATGTCTTTTGAACCATTATTCTTTTATGACTCCAATAGATTGAATTTTTACATATGATAATTGTGACAAATCAGAAAAAAATTGAACACCTAAATTTTCAATTTTATTATTTATTTTACCAATAGGTAAACCTGCCCTAAAGGTTCCACCTAATCCTGATGTATAGACAAAAGAATTATTAACTAAATTGAGTTCATCTTTTGAGTATTTTATAATACCATAATCTTTACCAGTTCCACTTAGTATTGATTGAAAACCTCCAGGTTCAATTACAACTGGTATGTTGCTGTTTAAATCTGAAATTAATATAGCTCTAGAAGTTGTATAATTTACTTCAATCACCTGTCCAACAAGATAGTTCTTTTCAAGAACTACCATGCCTATTTTAACTTCATCTTTGCTCCCTTTATTCAAGATTATTGATTTAAGAAACTTTCCATCTTTGTCTATTAAAACCTTAGATAAAATTGATTCAGAAGTCCTTACATCATCTCCTACAATTTCTTTCAATCTTTTATTCTCATTTTCAAGGTACTTATAATTTAAATTATTATTGTTTAGTTGATCAATTTTTTCTTTTAAAATTTGATTTTCTTTATAAACATTAAAATAATCTTGTAAAAAATTAACTGACTCACTAAATTTTTTTTCGGGGTAACTTACTAATGCAGAAAGTCGATATGTTGCTTCATTTACTCCAATCTTAATATATTTTATTCCAACAAAATTAAGGTTTGATAAAAAAATTAAAAAAATTGAAAATATAATTAATGCTAATAAAGAAAATTGTTGCTTATTGCTCTTTTTTAGAAAGGCAGATCTTATGGCAATTATAAAGTCATCTCTGCCTGATGCCATTTATTTTAATACTCTGTAAGCATTGAAGAAAAAGTTTCCTCCTGATCTAAAGCTTTTCCTGTTCCAATTGCAACACATGCCAAGGGATCCTCTGCAATGTGTACAGGTAAACCAGTTTCTTTAGAAAATCTTCTATCTATATTTTTTAACAGAGCGCCTCCTCCAGTTAATGTTAATCCCATATCAACTAAGTCTGCAGAAAGTTCTGGTGGGGTATTTTCTAAAGCCATTTTTATTCCACCAATCATTTCTTTTAGAATTGGATTTAGTGCTGCAGCGGTATCTTCCTCTGTTACATTAATTTCTTTTGGTGTCCCAGATCTAATATCCCTTCCTTTTACAGGATATTTATTATTATTTGTTGGTATAGCAGTACCAACTTCTTTTTTAATTTTTTCAGCAGTACTATCGCCTATTAAAAGATTATATTCTTCTCTCATATAATTTTGTAAAGCCACATCCATTGCATCGCCTGCAATTCTTAATGATCTAGAATATACAACTCCCCCCAAAGACATAACGGCAATCTCAGTTGTTCCACCGCCAATATCAATTACCATTGAACCAGTGGCCTCTGAAATTGGCAGACCTGCTCCAATAGCAGCTGCAATTGGTTCTTCAATAAGTTGAACTTTTCTTGCTCCGGCCGCAAGTGCGCTATCTTGTATTGCTTTTCTTTCAACGGGAGTTGATCCAGTTGGAACACAAATCAAAATTCTTGGATTTGCAAACGTACTTCCTTTATGTACTTTTTTGATAAAATGTTTGATCATTTCCTCTGTAACAATAAAGTCTGCAATAACTCCGTCTCTTAAAGGTCTAATTGCTTGAATATTTCCAGGTGTTCTTCCCAACATTGTTTTTGCTTCATCTCCTACTGCTAGAACAGTTTTTTTTCCTTTATTATCGGCAACTGCAACAACTGAGGGTTCATTTAAGACTACTCCTTTAGTTTTTAATACAACTAGTGTATTGGCTGTTCCTAAATCAATAGCCATATCTTGTGACCATATACCTGTAATTCTATCAAACATTCCCATATTATATTCCTCTCACTTTGTTGTCATATTCTCCAGTGACTTGGGGGTTATCTGGAGCTGTTTTATCTCTCTTAATTATCATTTTATTTAATGCATTAATATATGCATTAGCTGAAGCAACAAGTGTATCAGTATCTGCTGCTTGACCAACAGTTGTTTTTCCATTTTCCTCAATTCGGACGCTTACAGTTGCCTGTGCATCTGTTCCTTCAGTTACTGCATGAACTTGATATAACTGTAACTTTATATCATGAGGATATAATGTTTTTATACATTTAAATATTGCATCAACAGGACCATCTCCTGTTTCAGTTGCTTGTTTAACTTTTCCAAATACATCCAAAGTCATATCTGCTTTTTGAGGCTCTCCAGTCCCAGCAAATACTTTTAATGATTTTAAATTTATTGCGCTAACTTTATTATCAACAATCAAACTGTCATCTACTAATGCAATTATATCTTCGTCATAAATATGTTTTTTCTTATCTGCTAATATCTTGAATTTACCAAAGGCATTTTCAACAATATCGTCTGTTACATCGACATACCCTAAGCTTGTTAATTTATCTTTGAATGCGTGTCTCCCAGAATGTTTTCCCATTACAAGCGAAGTTTGTTTAACACCAACACTCTCGGGAGTCATAATTTCGTATGTTTGTCTATTTTTTAACATTCCGTCCTGATGAATTCCTGACTCATGTGCAAATGCATTTTTTCCAACTATAGCTTTATTGTATTGAACAGGAAATCCAGTAGCATTTGAAACTATTTTTGAAGCTTTACTTAAAAGTTTTGTATTAATTCCCGTTTCAAAAGGCATAAGGTCTGGTCTAGTTTTCATCGCCATTACCACTTCTTCAAGCGCTGCGTTGCCGGCTCTTTCACCAATACCGTTAATAGTACATTCGATTTGCCTAGCGCCAGCTTGAACTCCAGCTAGTGAATTTGCAACAGCTAGTCCAAGATCATTATGACAATGCGTAGAAAGTATAGCTTTATCAATATTTGGTACTTTATTTAATAGAGTTTGAATAATTTTTGTAAACTCTGAAGGAACTGTGTAACCAACTGTATCAGGAATATTTATTGTTTTTGCTCCACAGTTAATTGCAAGTTCAACAGTTTTGCACATATAGTCCATATCAGTTCTAGTTCCATCTTCGCATGACCATTCAACATCATCTGTGAATTTTCTTGCATATGAAACATGTTCTTTAATTGAATCATAAACTTGTTCAGGTGTTTTATTTAATTTATGTTTCATATGTAGTGGGCTGGTTGATATAAAAGTATGAATTCTAAATCTTGGAGCATGTTTTAAAGCTTCATAGCATCTATCAATATCTTTTTTTGAATGCCTTGCTAGTCCGGCAGGGATAGAATTTTTTAAAATTTTACTTACTTCAGTTACAGCCTCAAAATCTCCTGGAGATGCAATGGGGAAGCCTGCTTCGATAATGTCAATTCCAAGCTCATCAAAGACTCTCGCTATTTGAATTTTTTCTTCTAAACTCATAGATGCGCCGGGGGATTGCTCTCCGTCTCGCATTGTTGTATCAAATATAAATACTCTATTTTTATCAGTCATTTTTTTATTTTTAGGGATCTGCATAATACAATCTCTAATAGAGATTGCAAAATAAATTACAAATATTAGCCGATATTTAACTTTAAATTTACTTCTTATCGCTATCGATTAGTTTTTTTTTGCCAATCCAAGGCATCATGCCTCTTAATTCAGCCCCTACTTTTTCAACTGGATGTTCTGCTAGTTTAGCTCTTGTTTTGAGAAATTCTTTTTGCCCATTTTTACATTCATCCATCCACTGTTTTGTAAATTTACCAGATTGAATGTCATCTAATACTTCTTTCATTCTTTTTTTGGTTTCTTCTTTGTTAATAATTCTTGGACCTGACATATATTCTCCATATTCTGCGGTATTTGATATTGAGTAATTCATATTTGCAATTCCACCTTCATATATTAGATCAACTATTAATTTTACTTCATGAACAGTCTCAAAGTAAGCCATTTCAGGTTCATAACCTGCTTCTACTAAAGTTTCATACCCATTTTTGATTAGTTCAACTAAACCTCCACATAAAACAGTTTGTTCTCCAAACAAATCTGTTTCTACTTCATCTTTAAATGTTGTTTCAATTATACCTGATCTTCCGCCACCGATTGCTGATGCATATGACATTGCTATTTCTTTGGCATTACCTGATCCGTTTTGATGAACTGCAAAAAGGCATGGTACACCTCCACCTTTTTCAAACTCGCTTCTTACTAAATGACCAGGTCCTTTTGGAGCAACCATAAATACATCTAAATCTTTTCTAGCTTTAATTAAATCATAATGAATATTTAAACCGTGAGCGAAAGCAATAGATGTTCCTTCTTTTGCTCTTTGTTCAATGTGATTTTTATAAATTGTAGCCTGTAGTTCATCAGGAGTAAGAATCATAACAACGTCAGCCCATTCAGCTGCATCAGATAAATTCATAACCTTAAGACCCTTTGACTCCGCTTTTGATTTGCTTGATGATCCCTCCCTCAAGGCAACAGCAACTTCTTTAACACCACTATCTTTTAAATTTAGTGCATGTGCATGTCCTTGGCTTCCATATCCAAAAATTGCGATTTTTTTATCCTTTATTAAGCTAGTATTTGTATCTTTTTCATAAAATATTTTCATTGTATCTCCCTTTTTACTTAAATATTTCTGATCCTCTTGTCATAGCAACTGCTCCTGTCCTTGAAACACTTACTAAACCAAATTTTTTTAAATTTATAATCATTTTATCAATTTCTCTTCTTAATGCTGTAATTTGAATTACATAAGATTTATTTGTTTTATCCAATATTACAGGATTAAATTTTTTACAAGCCTTTAAAGCTCTATCTCTTTTGCCATTTTTTCCAACAATTTTTAAAAGTGCCATTTCCTTAAAAATCACCATTTTGTCTTCTCTTTTAAAATCTGCAACGTTATGTACAGGTACTAGTTTTTTTAATTGAAGTCTTATTTGATTTATTACCTGAGGTGTTCCTGTTGTTACAATAGTTATTCTTGAAATATTTAATTTTTTATCAACTTCAGCAACTGCTAAAGACTCGATATTATACCCTCTTCCAGAAAATAATCCTGCAATTCTAGCTAATACACCCGCTTCATTATCTACCCATACTACAATAATATGTGTATCAAATTTTTCTTTTTTATTTGAAATACTGTATGCTGATCGAGCTTTGCTCATTAAACTAAAATTTTTCCTTTGCCTGTTATTTTGTTTTCCTCTTGGTCTTTGGGGCCTAGTAGCATTTGATTGTGAGGTTTTCCTGACGGTATCATAGGATAACAATTCTCAACTTTATCCACCAAACAATCAAATATCACTGGTCTATCTGTATTTATCATTTCAATGATTTTATCATCTAATTCTTCAGGTGTTTTAGCTCTTAATCCAACACACCCATAAGCTTCTGCTAACTTAACAAAATCTGGTAAAGCTGCAGTATAACTTTCTGAATAGTTTTTATCATGTAATAACTCTTGCCATTGTCTTACCATACCCATGTATTCATTGTTTAAAATAAATATTTTAATTGGAAGACTGTATTGTACTGCAGTGGACATCTCTTGCATTGTCATTAATACAGACGCTTCTCCCGCAATATCAATTACTAATTTATTTGGATTGGCTATTTGAACCCCCACGGCAGCTGGTAGACCATAACCCATTGTACCAAGTCCTCCCGATGTCATCCATCTATTGGGTTTATCAAATTTATAATGTTGAGCTGCCCACATTTGATGTTGACCCACTTCAGTAGTAATAAAAGTATCTTTGTTTTTTGTTAGCTCATATAATCTTTGAACCGCATATTGCGGTTTAATACTCTCACTACTATTTACATATCCAAGAGAATTTACCGAACGCCATTTTTGAATTTTCTCCCACCATTTAGATATATTCGCTTTATTTGATTTGGAAAAATTAGAGTTATTTTTTTTGAGAGTCTTGATTGTATTTTTTAATACAGACGCTACATCTCCAACAATTGCTAGATCAACTTTCACATTTTTATTTATTGAGGACGGGTCAATATCGATATGTACTTTTTTTGATTTTGGAGAAAATTCGTCAATCTTACCCGTTATTCTATCATCAAATCTAGCGCCAACATTTATCATTAAATCACATTCATACATTGCATTATTTGCTTCATAGGTTCCATGCATACCAAGCATTCCTAAAAATTGATTATCTTCTCCAGGATAAGCTCCTAGTCCTTGTAAAGTTGAGGTAATAGGGAATCCGGTTGCTTCTACTAGTTCCCTTAGTAATTGGCTTGCTTCAATACCTGAATTAATAACACCACCACCTGAATAAATTATAGGTTTTTTTGATTTATAAATTAATTTTATTAAATCCTCTATTTCTTTTTGAGAAAAAGAAATATTTGTTTTTCCATTTAATTTTTTTTGTTTTTTCGGTTTTGAGTAAGAATATTTATTAAATTGAATATCTTTTGGAATATCAACTAGTACCGGACCAGGTCTACCAGTTGTTGCAACTTCAAAAGCCTTATGAATTGTTTTTGCTAAATCTTTAACATCTTTAACTAACCAATTGTGCTTAGTACAAGGACGTGTGATTCCGGTAGTATCACATTCTTGAAAAGCATCTGTGCCAATCAAATGTGTTGGTACTTGACCAGAAATGCAAACTAAGGGCACAGAGTCCATATAAGCATCAGTGAGTGCTGTAACAACATTTGTGGCTCCTGGGCCAGATGTAACTAACACAACACCGGGTTTTCCTGATGATCTTGCATATCCTTCTGCTGCGTGACCAGCACCTTGCTCATGTCTTGCCAATATGTGTTTTATATTTTTATGATTTTTTAATTCATCATAAATTGGAAGAACAGCTCCACCAGGATAACCAAATATAAAATCTACTCCTTGATCCTCTAAACACTTAAATACTATTTCGGCTCCTGAATATAATTTTGACATTTGGGTAATCTAGCTGAAGTTGTGCTAATTGGTCAAGGTTTAGTGATTAATTAAATAATTTTTTTGATGACATTTTGGTATTCATGGCGGATATAATTTTCCAATCTTTCATTTGTCCCCTTGCCCACGTAGCTTGTCTTTTGGCGTATTGTCTAGTTTTTATGACTATATGCTCTATCGTTTGAGCTTTATTAAGCTTTTTATCTAAAAAATTTTTGATCTCGGTAATACCAATTATTTTAGTTGAACTATTACTTTTAGGAATTTTGATGCTATTTATTTTTTTTACTTCTTTTATTGCTTTGGGGAACATTTTTTGGGTACGGACTTTAATCCTATCTAAAAGATAATCCTTAGGGCAGTCTAGGTAAATTTTAATAAATTCCTCATTTGAGAAAGGTGGTCTTGTATCGTTATACCATTCTAGTAAAGATTTTTTTGTGTAGTATTTAACCTCATAAGCACGTATTGATCTATGAACGTCATTTGAATTAACAAAATTTTTAATCTTTGGATCGATTTTTATTAACTTTTTATAAAAATAAATTTGTCCTAGTTTATTTTGAAGATTTGTAACTTGTTTTCTTTTTGTAGCAGATATTTTTGGAATTTTTGCAAGTCCTTCGATTAAAGCCTTAAAATAAAGACCTGTTCCACCAACCAATATTGGAATTTTATTTCTATTTCGTATTTCCTTTATTTTTTTAGATGCAAGTTTTAACCATTGGCCAGTGGAAAACTTTTTTTTTATACTTAAAAAACCGTATAAATGATGTTTTATTTTATTTTTTTGCTTAAAATTTGGTCTTGCAGTTAAAATATTTAATTCTTTATAAACTTGCATACTATCTGCATTAACAATTTCTCCTTTAAATTTTTTTGCCAGATAAACTGCAAAACTTGATTTTCCAGATGCTGTAGGGCCTGAAACTAAAATTATTTTGGACTGAATGTCCATCTTAATCTAGCTTAACACCAATATATCTTTTTTGATTTAGATTATTGTAAATCACTATAAGTATAGATTTTTCAGTACTTCTTAATGCAGAATTAACGACAATATTTAAGTCTCCTGGTGTATTAATATTTCTTTTTTGAGCCTCAACTATGACATTGCTAACTTTAAGATAATTTACAGGGCTATCGTTATCTATATTTGTTATAACGACACCTGAAGTTGATTTCGGTAGTTCTCTTTCAGAAATATCTTTATCAGTTATAGGTCTTACCTCAATTTTTAAGCCTTCTATTCTGGTCAGCTTAGGTTTTTCTTCTTTCTCCAGCTGTGGTTTAAAGTCTTCAGATGTTTCGAGTCTCCCTAGTGTAATTTTTTTATTTATTTCTCTTTTATTTCTCCATACTTTTACGTCCACTATAGTTCCAACTTCTGTTTCAGCCACAATTATTGGTAATTCTTTCATTTCATTAATTTTTTTTCCATCAAATTCTAAAATTATATCGCCAGATTTGATTCCACCTTTGTCTGATGGACTTTCATCCGCAACACTAATAACTAATGCGCCTCTTGGTTCGTCTAAATTTTCTAATTCTGCAATCTCTTGTGTTACAATTTGAATTCTAACTCCAAGCCAACCCCTTTTTGTTTCTCCAAATTTTATTAATTGAGAAATTACTTTTTTTGCACTGTTAGAAGGTATTGAAAAACCAATTCCAATTGAACCGGATTGACCTAGAATTGCTGTATTGATCCCAATTACATCTCCATTCATATCAAACAAAGGTCCTCCTGAATTTCCAGAGTTAATTGAAGCGTCAGTTTGAATATAATCTTCATATCTGGATAAACCAATGCTACGGTTTCTCGCTGATATTATCCCTGATGTTACTGTACCTCCTAATCCAAATGGATTACCGATTGCTATAACCCAATCACCTACTCTAGCAGTATCTGAGTCCCCAAATTTTACGGGTGAAAACTTATCTTCTGATTTTATTTTTAAAACTGCAATATCAGATAATGGATCAGCGCCAAGTATTTCTGCCTCATATTCTTTTTCTCCATTAACAGATACAAATATATCTTCTGCGCCTTGTATTACGTGGTTATTTGTTACAACAGTTCCTTTCTCGTCAATTATAAATCCTGATCCTAATGCACTAGTTCTTCTTTGCTGTGGTTCACCAAAATCTCTAAACATTTCTTCAAATGGGGATCCTGGCGGAAATTCAAATGGAAAAGGGTTTGATCTAGTTGTTATAACTTGAGTAGTTGAAATATTGACCACTGAAGGCATTAACTTTTCAGCTAAATCTGCAAATGATCCTGGGTAATCTCTGGCATTAACATTAAAAGTTAATAACAAAAATATTATGTAAATCGAAAATTTTTTAAACATTGTTCTTTAAATACCAAATTATAATAAATCCTATAACCGCAAAAATCAGACCTCCAAATCTTAATTGTCCATCTGAAATTTGATTTAATTTCAATAATATATTTTTCATTTTTGACGGAAATATAGCATACAAGATACCCTCAATAAAAAGAAACAATCCTAAAGCTATAATTAGCTCCCTCATGTTAGAAATTATTGCTGATTTTGTTTTTGTTTTATGTTTCCAAAAAATTTGAAGAATTCACTATCTGGAGAAAGTATCAAAGATGTTTCGCCGCCTATTAAAGCTTTTTCATATGCTTGCATAGCCCTGTAAAACGCAAAGAATTCTGGATCTCTACCAAATGCATCTGCAAAAATTTTATTCCTTTTTCCATCACCTTCCCCTTTTAGAATTTGCGATGATTTCTCAGCATTTGCTAGAATTACAGTAACCTCTTTGTCTGCATTAGCAGTAATCTCCGCAGCCATTTCAGCTCCCTTAGCTCTAAACTCTTTAGCTTCTCTTTCTCTTTCAGTTTGCATTCTTTTATAAATTGCTTCACTGTTTGCTTGTGGTAGGTCTGCTCTTTTAATTCTTACATCTACAATATTAATCCCAAAGTTTTCTGCTTCATTATTTACCCCATCCTGAATTAAGCTCATTTGATTAGTTCTATCTGCTGATAATAATGTTTGTAATCTTTGAGTACCCAAAACACTTCTAATCCTTGAATTTATAATCGTTGATAATCTTGATCTCGCCACTCTTTCATTTCCAACTGAAATATAAAATTTTAAAGGATCAACTATTTGAAACCTTGCAAATGCATCAACGATTAATCTTTTTTGATCTGATGCAATTACTTCTTCTGGAGGAGTATCTAAATTTAAAATTCTTTTATCTAAAAATACAACGTTTTGAATAAATGGTAGTTTAAAGTTTATACCAGGAGTCGTAATAATTCTTTTTGGATCACCAAACTGTAAAACAATTGCTTGATTAACCTCTTTAACAATAAATACTGAAAAATATATTGTTGCAGCTACTAATATTACAAAAGGTATTAAAAATTTTTTCATTAGTTTACCGATTTTTTAAGTTCTGGAAGAGGCAAATAAGGTACAACGCCTGATCCTGAGTTTTTATCTATTATAATTTTATCAATGTCAGCTAAAACTTTTTCCATAGTTTCAAGGTACATTCTTTCTTGAGTTACATTTTTCGCATTTTTATACTCATTGTAGATAGATAGAAATCTACTAGCCTCACCCTCTGCTTTTGCAACAACCTCTTTCTTATAAGCTTCAGCTGCTTGTAAAATAACTGCAGCATCTCCTCTAGCTCTTGGAATAACATCATTAGCATAAGCTTCAGCCTCGTTCTTTGCTCTTTCCATGTCTGCTCTAGCTGCCTGTACATCTCTGAACGCATCAATAACTTGATCAGGTGGATCGGCTTTTTGAGTTTGAACTTGTGTAATTTGAATACCTGAATTGTATTCATCAAGAATATTTTGAATAATCTTTTGAGTATCAATTTCAATTTGTGATCTACCTTCAGTCAAAATAGGCTGAATATTTGATCTCGCAATTACCTCTCTCATAGCTGTTTCAGCTGCAGCCTTCACTGTGCCCTCTGGATCTTGGATTTTAAATAAAAACTTACCCGCATCTTTAATTACCCAAAATACAGAAAAGTCTATGTTAACAATATTTTCATCTCCAGTAAGCATCAAACTTTCTTCGGGAACATCCGCAACACTTGAGGATGTAAATCCACTATCCCTCTCAGATCTAAAACCAATATCCATTCTATTAACTTTAGTTACTTTGGGCGTTAGAACACTTTCAATCGGTATTGGGAGATGATAATTTAAACCTGGCTGAGTTGTTTTTACGAACTTACCAAATCTTAAAACTACTCCTTGCTCATCTGGAAGCACTCTATATAAACCACTTAGTGTCCATAGAATGGCTATAACTATAAGCGCTAAAATTATTGGTTTGCCCCCTGAACTTCCCCCTGGAAAAAATCTATTAATTTTGTTTTGAATATTTTTTATAATCTCATCAATATTTGGTGGCGTTGGTCCTCTTCTAAAACCCCCGTCTCCATTCCCATTGCCACCTGGAGGAGTACCCCAAGGGCTTTGATTTTTGAAATCATTCATAAGTCAATGTATATAATGTCTTTCTAGTTAAAAACAAGGTAATGATACTTTGAAAAATAAATGAAAATAAGGTCTAATTGACACAATGAAAGAAAATTTAGGACAAAAACGCTTTCAAAAAAACCCAATAAAGGGAACAAAATATACAATTGCTGTATCAAGTGCAAAAGGTGGGGTGGGAAAATCTACCTTCGCAACGAATCTAGCTATTGCATTAAAGAAAATAGGACTCAAAGTTGGCTTATTAGATGCTGATATTTATGGTCCATCTTTGCCAAAATTATTTTCAATTAAAGGCAAACCTGAAAGCGATGGTCAAAATTTAATCCCAATTTCAAAATATGATATTCAATGTATGTCTATAGGTTTCCTTACTGATGAACAGACCCCAATGATTTGGCGTGGACCAATGGTAACTTCTGCTATTAAAACCTTTACTCAAAAGGTTGCATGGAAAGACTTAGATTTTATTATTGTCGATATGCCTCCAGGAACTGGAGACACACAATTAACTTTCTCACAAGAAATTAATATGGATGGGGTTATAATAATATCCACGCCACAAGAAATAGCTCTACAAGATGTCAGAAGAGGAATTAAAATGTTTGATAAACTAAAAGTTAATATAATTGGTTTAATTGATAACATGAGTTACTTTATTGGAGATGATGGAAAAAAATATTCTATCTTTGGTGATGGAGGGGTAAAAAAAACAGCTGAAGAATTTAAAAAAGATTTTTTAGGTGAAATTCCAATTAATCCTGATATTGGAAAACAAGGAGATTTAGGACTCCCGATTGTTGAAAGTAATCCAGAGCATGAAGTATCAAAAATTTATATTAAGTTTGCAGAAAAAATTAAATCAATTTATTTTTAAGATCAAAAGCTTCCATTAGTTCATTCCATTCTCTTTTTGAAAGCCCAGAGCTATCCATGTCAATCTTTTCATTTTTTATTAATTTTTTAATTACTTCTTTTCCTTTTGCAGATACTTCGGTTCCACCAACTCTATAATCCATGAAAGCTTCATATGTAATTGGAACCCATTTTTTTACTGTATCTAACATCGCGTCAGCATATGCTCTAATTTCGTATTGAGCATGGTGATCTGCTCTAAGTCTTAGAAAATTCATCAAGTTTAATAAATCAGTTTTCCAATACCACTGAGTATAAGTATTTAATGTTAAGTTCATTCTCGCAAGTTCTCGTGCTAATCCAATGGATTTTTGATCAATTACAGATCCATCATATTTTTCATTCAACATTGTCTCATAATTATTATAAGTTTGTTCTGCATCAGTTTTTAATAGATCTAAAACTTGTTTTGCTTTTTCTCCTTCGAGGATATCTCCTCTGCCTTGTCTATTGCTTTGAGATTGCGCAGCTAAATGTTCGGGAGCTGGCAAATAAAATTCCTTGTCTAATATTGAATACCTTGCAGAATATTCGTTTACGTTTGCTGTTCTGTGTCTAATCCATTGTCTTGCTATAAAAATTGGAAGCTTTACATGGTATTTTATTTCACACATCTCAAACGGAGTACTATGCCAGTGTCTCATTAGATATTTAATCAAACCTGCATCTGTAGAAACTTTTTTTGTTCCCTTGCCATATGAAACACGAGCTGCCTGAACTATAGAGGAATCATCGCCCATATAATCAATAACTCTAATAAATCCGTGGTCTAGAATAGGCACAGCCTCGTATAAAATCTTTTCTAATTCTAAAACTGTTGCTCTTTTTGTTTTGTTTTCTACTGCCTGTTGTTCTTTTATTTCTTTAATTTGGTCGTTAGTTAATTTCATGAATTATTAGTGAATCTATGAATTTCTTTTATAATATTAATATGAAATTTCCAACTATGTCCTTTAAAATTTTCCCTACTCTTAAGATGATTTATTCAACTAATAAGAGTATAAGTTTTAAATAAATGAAAACAAATTTTTGTATAATTTTTTCAACAAGACCCGAGATAATAAAGTTATTTCCAATAATTAAAGTCTTATCAAAACGTAATAAAAAATTTTTTTTTATTAATACTGGACAACACTACGACTTTAGAATGCATAAAATTTTTTATAATCAATTTAAACTTAAAAAGGCGAAATATAATTTTAAAAGGAATAAATTGTCTGGAATAAACTATATATCTTCATGTTTAAAATTTATTAACAACGTATTAAATAAGGAAAATCCTACCCATGTAATTGTTCAAGGAGATACTGATACCACCCTATGTGGAGCTTTAGCCACCAATATTCATAACAGAAAAAAAACTAAGAAAGAAAAGATTAAAATTTTACATGTGGAGGCAGGATTAAGATCTTTTGATGAAGAGATGCCTGAAGAAATAAACCGAAAATTAGTAGATAATTTATCCGACTATTTATTTGTACCGACAAATTTTGAATTTAACAATCTTAAAAAAGAAAATTTACTAAATCCAAAAAAAGTAAAAATTGTTGGCAATACTATTATTGAAAGTCTTACGAATTTAAATTTAAAAAAAGTCCCTACTTCAAAAAACAATAATTTTTTTTTATTAACATTACATAGGCCAGAAACTGTTGATGATATAAATAAATTTTCAAAACTTCTATTAGATTTAAATTATTTAGCAAAAAAAAATGAACATAATATTCTTTTTCCTATACATCCTAGAACCAAAAAAAAAATTTTGAAAAAAACTTTGGTTAAACTTGATAAATTTAAAATAATTAATCCTGTAGATTATATAAAGTTTATCTCTTTGCTTTTATCTTGTAAATTAGTGCTTACAGACTCAGGAGGAATACAAGAGGAGAGTTTTATTTTAAATAAACCATGTATCACTCTAAGAAATAATACTGAAAGACAAATTACAACTTTTAATAAATCTAATATTGTTTCAGGTTATGAAAAAAGCAAGATAGAAAAATCAATCCAATACTTTCTAAAAAGAAAAATCAAAAATCCAAATATTTTCGGAAAAAATGTTTCAAAAAAAATATTGTCTGCGATTTAATACATATATAAAGGAAAGAATTGTTTAATGAAAAGAAAAGTTTATTATATCCTCCCGTCATATAATGAAGCATTAAATATTCCTACTTTATTAAATTCTATAAATACATTTTATAAAAAGAAAAAAATTTCTATTATTGTTGTAATAATTGACGATGGATCTTCAGATAACACTTTGTCAGTCATACAAAAATCAAAAAAAAAAAATTCAAAAAAGATCAAAATAGTAGTCTTAAGTCATAAAGTAAATCTTGGTTTGGGTGCTGCATTGAAAACTGGATTTAATTATGTTTTTAAAAATAGTAGGGATAATGACATAATTATAACTATGGATACGGACAACTCACATACAATTAAGTTAAGTTATGATCTGGCGAATATAATAATGTTGAAAAATAAAGATATTGTTATTGCATCTAGATACAGACAAAACTCAAAAATAAAAGGCCTGGAAGCGTCTAGAAAATTTTTAAGCTACACTGCAGCTATTTTATTTAAAATATTTTACCCAATTGAAAATGTGCGTGACTATACTTCTGGATTTAGAGCCTTTAAAGTAAAAAAAATAAAAAAAATTATTAAAAAAAATAAATATTTTTTTTCTGAAACAGGTTTTTCTGCCTCTGTTGATATTTTACTTAAACTATATCCGTTCAAAAAACAAATCAATTTTTATGAATTACCAATTAATCTTAGGTATGACCTAAAACAAGGTAAATCTAAAATGAAAATTCTTAAAACTATTTATTTAAATTTAAAAATCCTATTTTTAAGAAAATTAACTTAATTATTTTCTTAAAGTAACATTATAAAATAAATTTAAGTCAATATTTTTAACTTTAAATGGTAAGTACTTTTCATCAATAATTTTATTTGAATATTTATATTTTATAATTGAAATTAAATTAAATATTGAGTTTATATGCTCTGTAGCAATCATATAATCATATTCAGTAGCCGTCATTTTTAGGACTTTCTTTACTTTGTGTATTTTCAATAAATATCTTCCAAATCTCCACAGAAAACCCGGATCATTTGGCAGCGCTATTGATAAAATGCCACCTTTTCTTAACAGACTAAACATTTGGCTAAGATAATTTTCTGGATTAGGTATATGTTCCAAAACATGAGAAATTATAATTCTATCAAATGAATTTTTTTTGAATGGAATTGAATTGTTTTTATAAAATTTAAATTTGATATTCTTAAATCCTTTTAAATTTTTTTTAAGATATTTAATTGCAAAATTTGAGTTTTCTAAAAAAAAATAATTTTTATAGTCATGATTGATATATTTTATATGAGGTGATGTACCTGCCCCAATTTCTAAGATATTTGAAGTTTTATCAAGTCCACTATTTTTAATTTCTAGACCTTTATGACAAATATCCATCATAAGGCCCACTGACCCACCCTCTTGATATTTATTGTATTTTTTTTCTAATCTAGAAAATTGTATATTTTTGTACATTAAATAAATTATAAAATTAAAGTTGTGTAAATTATTGACGAAGATAAATAAACCATTAAAAATAAAAATGTTAAAATAAAATTTTTATTCTTTTTAAATATTGTCTCAAAATAAATACTTTTTATAAAGAAAAAACATATAAGAATAAATGTCGGTTCAAAATACTTTTGAAATATCATATAACTTGAAGTCATTAAAAAAAAAGTCATAAACACTATTACTTTTTTAATAAAATTATTTTTATTAATCTCTTCTAAATTAAAGAATATTAATCCTCCTATTATTGCAGATAAATAAAAGGGTAATTTTGATCCAGTTACTACAATTGAAAATTTATATATAAAACCGCCACCTACATAATACTCATAATCGAAAAGCAATACTGCAAATAAAATAAATATAATTAAAAATATTGATAAAACTTTGTTAATTTTACTTGATTTAAAATTATTAAGCAAAATTAAATAGCTATCTTTATTGAAAAAAAATAATAAATAAAAACATATAATAGAAAAGTTAATTATAATTACATTAAAAAGATTATCAGAAAAAGGCATGTCCCCTGTATAAGGTAAAATTTTAATAAAATAAAAGCCAGGCAGTGACGCTACTGCGCATAAAGAAAATGCTAGAAGGAATTGTTTAATTTCAAATTTTTCAAAAATTCTAAACAAAAATATACCAAAAAAAATCGCATAGTATTGAACAGAATAAACCGACAATGATAAGAATAAAATTCCAAAAAATAGATAAAAAAATCTTTTAGAAGTAAGAAATTTCTCTAAAAAGAAAAAACCTAATAAAAAAAATATAAAACCTGTTATATGTGCATTAGGCCATACAATAGATGATCTTATAAAAGGAAATAATAAAAAGGTTGAAGAGAATATAAATAGTTTATTTTTGTCTATATCCTTATAAATATTTTCAAGACTTAGATATATAAATATTGGAATTAAAAAAGAAACAAATATGTAAATTAATCTTAAAAAATATTGATCTTCAACAAACCTATGAATTATAGATAATAAAAAATAGTGAAGTGGAAAATGTCTCGTGTAATTTGACCAGTTATCGAAATTAAAATCTATAAGATTAATTACGGCAGGAAATGTAATATTAAAATCATTCGAGGAACCACCAGAAGAAAGGTCTAAATTTAAAAAAAAATCTACAAATAAACTTAAACTTAAAAATATATATACTAACACAGATGTAAAATTAATATTTTTAATCAAAGTTCTAATATAAATTATTGAATAAAGTTTTCTTAGTAATATATTAAAGATGTTGGTTTTCCAACTATGACGATAAACGAATTTCGTAATAACCATTACGGACGTGGGGGCAGTACCCACCACCTCCACCACAGAAAATATAAGGGGGTGAATTAGGATCGACGGGTGACTAAAAGTTATTCTTTCGTCAGGTATTGTTCCGCCTTGATGGGCAATTTTATAAATGCTAACGAAAGTTATGCACTTGCAGCTTAATTAATTTATTAATTAAGTTACGGGGTTTGGGGCACCTGGCAACAGAACGCCCCTTTGTTACTATGAAAAATAAATTAAAAAATTTAACACACACATCAAAAACATTTGATAGAAAACAATTTAATTTATACAAGAAAAGATTGAATTCTGTAAATTTAGTTTGGTGTAACCAGATAATAGATCTTCTAGAAAACTATAATCTTAATACAATTAAAGACATCGGATGTAATTATTTTCAATTTTATAAAGAAATATTATTAAGGAAATTAAATATAAATTATTTTGGCTATGATATTGATGAGGAATTTATTAAATTAGGATTAACTAAATTTCCAGAATTAAAGAAAAAATTTAAAGTTGGTAACTGTGAAAAAATAAAATTAATCAAAACAGATGCTTCAATTCTCTCTGCTGTGTTGGAACATTCTGACAATCCTTATAAACTTTTAAATAATATTTTAAAATCAACAAAAAAAATAGTTTTTATAAGAACTTATTTAAGTTTTAAATCTCATAAATTAGTATCTAGAAATCAAAAAAACCAATTACTTCCATACAACATAAATCAATTTTCATTTGATGAAATTAAAAAAAAGTTACAAAATTATAATTTCAATTGTTTTTTTATTCTTGATGAATCAACAAAATACTCATCAAAATTTAAATTAATAAACAATAAATATAGAAGATATATGTATATTGTACTTGGCATTAAAAATGATACTAGTTTAAAATTGCATCTTTCTCAAAAAAGATCATGAATAAAATAGAGAATTAAAATAAAAGTAATAGTATATATATTGGTAATTTATTGGTTAAGTGAATTAAATAAAAAATAATAATTTATTTTATGTGGATTGATAATAAATTTTTTGAAGTAAAAAAAATCCTGAAAAATGAAAAAGGCACTCTTTTAGATATTGGGTGTCGCGATCAAATCTTAAAAAAATTTCTTAATGAAAATATTAGTTATTTTGGTGCTGACATTGAACAAAACATTAATTCGTCTAACCTAATAGTAGATTTAAATTCAAATTTTAATTTTGGGAATGAAAAATATGATTTTGTGACTGCAATTGATGTATTGGAACATATAGACGAACCTCTCAAAGTTATAAAAAAATGCTTAAGTATTACTAATAATAAAGTCATAATTAATCTTCCAAATGTTGCATATTATGAATTTAGATTAAGGCTTCTTTTTAAAGGTGATCTTGGTAATCAATACCATTTTTCCGGTGAGAAAAAAGATGATAAACATTGTTGGTTTACTAATTATGACAATATCACTTCTTTTTTTAAAAAAAACTTTGATAATTATGAGATATTACCTGTATTTAAAACTAGAAATAAAATAAAGATATTATTTTATTTAGAAAAATTGCTATATAAATTCTTTCCTAACCTTTTTTGTTGGTCACTAATAATTATTTTAAAACAAGTATCTAAATCAAAATAATTACTTATAAAAAGTATTTGTATGGTGCGGTCAGAGAGATTTGAACTCTCATGGGCTAAGCCCACACGGCCCTCAACCGTGCCTGTCTACCAATTTCAGCATGACCGCATATATGCGTCAGATTAAATTAATGACAATTTCATTTCAAGTTGATAAGTTTTGTTATGGACATTTCAGCTGAAATAAAAAGAATAACAGATCCTATTTATCAAAAGATCTCTAGTACTATACCAGAGATAGAGTGGGCAACTCATGCACCATATATTTATAAAATAAATAAGTTAAAAAAAGAAAAAAATGCAGTAATACTTGCGCATAATTATCAAACTCCAGAAATATATCATGGTATTTCAGATTTTTCAGCTGACTCTCTTGCGTTAGCGATAGAAGCATCAAAGACAAAAGCAGATATAATTATAATGTGTGGTGTTCATTTTATGGCCGAGACTGCTAAGTTAATGAGCCCGAATAAAAAAGTATTATTACCTGACATGAAAGCAGGATGTTCTTTATCATCTTCTATAAATGGTGAAGACGTTAGAAAACTAAAAAAACAATATCCAGGTGTACCAGTTGTTTCATATGTTAACACATCTGCTGATGTTAAAGCAGAAACCGATGTATGCTGTACATCAGCTAATGCAGTAAAAATTGTAAATTCTTTAGGGGTTGATAAAGTTATTTTTTTACCTGATGATTATTTGGCAAAATATGTTGCATCAAAAACTGATGTTGAAATCATTTCATGGAAAGGAACATGTGAAGTTCATGAACAGTTCAGTGATGAAGAAATAAATGAAATAAGAAAAAATAATCCTGGAATAAAAATAATTGCACACCCTGAATGTCCGCCTGACGTAATTAAAGCTAGCGATTTTACAGGATCAACCAGTGGTATGATAAAATATGTTAAAGATAAACAACCTGAAAAAGTGATGATGGTAACTGAATGCTCAATGAGCGATAATGTCCAAGTAGATAACCCTAATGTAAAATTTATAAGACCATGCAATCTATGTCCACATATGAAAAAAATTACACTTCCAAAGATTCTTGATTGTTTAGAAAATGAGACTAATGAAATAATTATGGATACTGTTACAATAGAAAAGGCCAGAAATTCTGTGGAGAGAATGGTAAAAATTGGTCGCTAGATCAGTGAAAATTAATCAAAAGTATATAAACTCAGTTGTTAGAAAGGCTCTTTTAGAGGATATATCTCCAAATGGAGATTTAACAACTGATTTAATATTCTCAAAAAATAAAGTTATTAAAGCAAAAATTATTGCAAAACAAAGTGGTATAATTTCTGGCCTAGATTTTTGTAAAGCTGCTTTCAAAATAATTGGCAAAGAAACTGTTTTTAAAAAAAAAATAAAAGATGGAAAAAAAATTAAAAAAAATAAAATAATTGCCGAAATTAAAGCAAAAACTAAAACTATTTTAACAGCTGAAAGAACAGCACTAAATTTTCTAAATCATGCATCAGGAATTTCAACGATCACAAATCAATTTGTTAAGAAAGTAAAAAAAAAAACAAAAATTTGCTGTACAAGGAAAACAACACCTAATTTAAGATTACTGGAAAAATATGCAGTGAAAAAAGGAGGTGGATATAATCATAGATTTAATTTAAGTGATGAGATTTTAATAAAAGAAAATCACTTAAGATCATGCGTAAATATAAAAAATTTAATATATAAAGCTATTAAAACTAAAAAGATAGTAACTGTAGAGATAGAAAATCTAAATCAATTGAAACAAATTTTAGGATTAAGATTTAGTAGAATTCTATTTGACAATATGACTTTAAAAAATGTTAAAAAAGGTATTGAGCTTTGTAAAGAAAATTATGAAACTGAATATTCAGGTAACGCTACATTAAAAAACATAGGTAAGATTTCAAGAACAGGTATTAATCGAATTTCAGTTGGTTCATTAACTCATAGTGCAAAAAGTTTCGACTCGAGTTTGCTAATTTAATTATTTCTTTACTAGTTCTGCTTGAGCTGCAGCAAGTCTGGCAATTGGAACTCTGTAGGGAGAGCAAGACACATAATTAAGACCAATCTTTGAACAAAATTCTATACTTTTAGGATCTCCACCATGTTCTCCGCAAATCCCTAATTTTATATTTCTATTTTGTTTTTTTCCTTTTGTAGATGCAATCTGAATTAAATCACCTACACCATCATCAATTGACACAAATGGATCTATATCAAAAATTTTACTTTCTATATAATCATTTAAAAATTTACCACTATCATCTCTACTAATTCCAAAAGTTGTTTGGGTTAAATCATTTGTTCCAAAACTAAAAAATTCTGCATGTTTTGCTATATCGTTTGCTTTTATAGCTGCCCTTGGCAATTCTATCATAGTACCAACTAAAAAATTTATTTTTATTTTATAATGATTTTGAACTTTTCGTGCTGTGTTAATTACAAGATCTTTCATAATTTTTATTTCAGCTTCTGTTGAAACTAAAGGTATCATTATTTCAGGGAAAGCAGATTTTATTTTATTTTTTTTTAGTTCAATTAGTGCTTCAAAAATTGCTCGACATTGCATCTCATAAATTTCTGGAAAAGATATTCCAAGTCTACAACCTCTGTGTCCAAGCATTGGATTTTGTTCATGTAATTCAGAAATCCTTGAGTTGATTTCACTTTTAGTTAATTTTAAAGAATTTGCCACATCTTCGATCTCTTTCAAACTTTTTGGCAAAAATTCATGCAAAGGTGGATCTAATAATCTAACTGTGACTGGTAAGCCTTGCATAATTTTAAATATTTCAAAAAAATCCTTTCGCTGATGAGGGAGTAACTTATCAAGAGCGATTGCTCTATCTTCTTTAGATTTTGAAAGTATCATTTGCCTAACTGATAGAATTCTCTCCTCGTCAAAAAACATATGTTCAGTTCTACATAAACCAATGCCTTCCGCTCCAAAATCTCTTGCAACTTTGCTGTCAAGAGGTGTTTCAGAATTTGTTCTAACTTTTAATTTTCTAAATTTATCTGCCCAACCCATTATTTTTGAAAAATCCCCTGAAATTTCTGGCTTAACAGTTTTTACTTCTCCTACGATTATTCTTCCTGTCGATCCATCTATCGTAATTAGGTCTCCCTCTTTAACTATAAAATTTTTAGTTCTAAAAATTTTATTTTCATAATCTATTTCTATCTCGCTTGAACCTGAAACACATGGACGACCCATTCCTCTCGCTACTACTGCTGCATGACTTGTCATTCCTCCTCTTGCTGTTAGAATTCCTTTAGCAGCATGCATCCCGTGAATATCTTCGGGTGATGTTTCAACTCTTACTAATATTGTATTTTGCATCATACCATTAAGTCTTTCTGCCTCATCAGAGGTAAAAACAACTTTTCCATTAGCGGCCCCAGGAGAAGCTGGCAAGCCCTTAGCGATCACATTCAATTTTTCTTTTTCATCTAAAGTTGGATGTAAAAGAGTATCTAAAGAGTTAGGATCTAACCTTAAAACAGCTTCTTTTTTAGTTATCAATTTTTCTTTAACCATATCAACAGCAATCTTTACAGCTGACTTTGCTGTTCGTTTTCCAGATCTTGTTTGCAGCATCCATAAAATATTGTTTTCAACAGTGAATTCGACATCCTGCATATCTTTATAGTGTTTTTCTAACTTCATTAAAATTTTTTTTAATTTTTTAAAAACTGAAGGCAGACTCTCCTCCATTGACATTTTTTTTTCTTTAGAAACTTTTCTTGCTTTCTTTGTAATATGTTGTGGTGTTCTTGTTCCTGCAACAACATCTTCTCCTTGAGCATTTATTAAATATTCTCCATAAATTTCTTTAGTGCCATCAGATGGGTTTCGTGTAAATACAACGCCAGTTGCACAATCATTACCCATATTTCCAAAAACCATTGATTGAACATTGACTGCTGTACCCCAGGTAGATGGAATTCGATTTAATTTTCTGTAAACCTTTGCCCTATGACTTTCCCAAGATAAAAATACTGAACAAATCGCACCTATCAGTTGATCTTTAACATTTTGAGGGAAATCTTTTTTGGTTTTTTCTTTTACCAAATTTTTAAAATCAATAATAAGATTATCCCAGTCAGAAGCATCTAAATCAGTATCAAGAAGAACTCCTTTAGTTAATTTGTAATTTTCAATTAATTCTTCGAAATTATAACTCTCAACTCCCAAGACAACATTTGAATACATTTGAATAAATCTTCTATAGCTATCTTTGGCAAATCTCGCATTTGATGTCTTTTTTGCAAGTGCGATGACTGTTTTGTCGTTTAGACCTAAATTTAAAATAGTGTCCATCATCCCTGGCATAGAAACTCTAGCACCAGATCTTACTGATACTAGCAAAGGATTTTTTAAATCTCCAAATTTCTTTTTCGTATCTTTTTCTATTAGATTAAGCTCCTTGTTTATTTCTTTAATTAATTTACTATTTAATTTTTTTTGGTTCTCATAAAACATATGGCATGCTTTAGTTGAAATTGTAAAACCAGGTGGTACAGGTAAACCTAATCTTCCCATTTGGGCTAGATTTGCACCTTTGCCACCTAAAATATTTTTGGGAAATTTTAATTTTTTTAAATCTATTGATTTAAAATTAAAAATTAGTTTTTTCATTTAGCCTTCAATTTTTGAAAAGTTAAAAAAATTATCAAAGCTTTTACACAACAAATTTAAAATTTCTAGCCTGTTTTTTTTAATTAACTCATTTTCGTCATTTACTTTTACATTATCAAAAAATAAATTAACCTCTTGCTTGAATTTATAAAGTTCTATTAAACTTTCTTCAAGATCATGGTTTTTACCAACATTTACAAAATATTTTTTTATTTCTTGTATCTTGGTATATAGATTTTTTTCAAATTCATTTTTGAATAAACCTGTATCAACTGAATTTAATAACTCCAATTTATTTTTAGTTATTTCGCTATTTAAAATATTAAATGATCTTTTATAAATTCCAATGACGTCTTGCCCAATCTCTCTTTTGATATTTTTGTTTAATACTTCAGCTTTTCTATATCCATTATATAATTCATCAATATCATTTGTTAAAATTGAACTTTCAATTATATCTAATCTAATTCCTTTATCTTTTGAGTAATTTTTCATTCTATCTAAAATAAAATTATTTAACTCTTTTAAAACTTTGGTAATATCAAATTCAAAACCTTGTTCTTTATATAAAATTAGAGAATAATTAATAATACTTCTTAATTTAATTCTTATTTTATTTTCAATAATCAATCTAACTAGGCCAATTGTAAATCTTCTCAAGGCATAAGGGTCTTTAGAACCTGTTGGCACCAAATCAATTCCAAAAAAACCAACCAAGGTATCTATTTTATCACTTAGTGATAGAGTTACGCTATAAAGATTTTTTGGAACTCTGCTGTCAAGACCACTAGGTAAGTAGTGCTCAGCAATTGATTGGCAAACCTCTTTTTCAAAACCTTGGGACTCAGCAAAGTAACCACCCAAAACTCCTTGAAGCTCTGGAAATTCTCCAACCAAATCTGATTTGAGATCAACTTTACAAATAGATGATGCAATTTCAATTTTTTCCTTACTGATCATGAATTCATCAGAAATCAAAGAACTTAAATTTTTAATTCTTTGTGTTTTTTCAAAATATGAACCAAGTCCTTTGAAGAAATTTATTTTTTTTAAATCTGTCAATTGTTTAATTAAATTTTGAGATTTGTTTCTATTCCAGAAAAATTCCGCATCACTCAATCTTGCCTCGATTACCCTCTCATTTCCAGTTTTTACATACCCCTTTGAATCTTTAGAGTCTGAAACAACTAAAAAAAAATTAGTTAAGTTTTTTTTTTTATCAAATGTCGGAATATATTTTTGATGATTTTCCATTGTGATTACTAGTATTTCTTTAGGAACATTTAAAAATCTTTTATCGAATTCACACAATATTATTTTTGGTTTTTCAACAATATTAGTAATTTCATCTAATAAATTATCCTTTACATCAATGAATAAATTATTTTTTTTTGATAATTTGCTCAATTCATTAATTATAAAATCTCTTCTTTTTTCTTGATCAAGAATGACTTTTTCTGACTTAAAATAAATTTGATAAGATTTAAAATTGTTAAAAGTTTTTGTTTTTTCTTCGAAGTCCTTGTCTATAAATGTATAATTTGATGCTTTTAAATGATAAAAATTAAAATCAATCTTCTTTCCATCAAATACTGCCAAGATTGATTTTAGCGGCCTCCCCCAAAACATTTTATTACTGCCCCATTTCATTGACTTGTGCCAATTAATCTTATCTAAAATTAATGGTATATTTTTTTTTAGTAAATCTAAGGTTTTAAGCTTTTGTTGTGGCTTTTTAAAAAAATAAAATTCTCCTTTTTCAATTGTTCTTAGGTGCACTTGTGATTTATTAATATTATGAGATTTTAAAAAACCTTCTAGAGCCTCACGCTTTGCATTTACCGATGGTCCTCTTATTTCTACAGACTTTTTTATAACCTCTTTAGAAATATTAGAGAAACTTATTATAATTCTGTTTGGTGTAGACAGCGATGAGGTAGATCCTTTAATCTTTATGTTGTTCTCCTCAAAAAAATTATTTAAATCAAAAAATAATTTTTTTCTTGCGTTTGTTTGAAGTTTTGGCGGTATTTCCTCACTAAATAATTCTAAAAAAAATTCTGACATATTAATTTTGTGTCTCGACCCAAACTTTTCCTATCATTTTTGTAAGCTCTCTAATTCTTGCAATATATTCTGCTCTTTGGGCTACACTTATAACCCCCCTAGAATCTAATATATTAAATACATGACTAGCTTTTAAACATTGATCATATGCAGGTAGGGATAGTTTTTTTTCAGCTAAGGACTTTGCTTCATTCTCAAACATATCAAAGATTTTAAATAAATTATCTACATTCGCATATTCAAAGTTATAAGAAGAAAATTCTTTTTCTGACTGATAAAATACATCTTTATAGAGCACGCCTTGATCGTTCCAATTTAATTCAAATACATTTTTTTTATTTTGAATAAACATACACAATCTCTCTAAACCATAAGTAATCTCAACAGATACAGGATTACATTCCATGCCCGCCATTTGTTGAAAATATGTAAATTGAGTAATCTCCATTCCATCACACCACACTTCCCATCCTAATCCTGCCGCGCCTAATGTAGGACTTTCCCAATCATCCTCAACAAATCTAATATCGTGTTCCTCATTTTTGATTCCTAAAGACAAGAGACTATTAAGAAAAAGTTTTTTTATATTATCTGGTGATGGTTTAATCAAAACTTGAAATTGATAATAGTGCTGCAATCTATTTGGATTATCTCCATATCTACCGTCGGTTGGTCTTCTAGATGGCTGAACGTAAGCTGTTCGCCAAGGTTTAGAGCCTAAAGATCTTAAAGTTGTAGCAGGATGAAAAGTCCCTGCACCAACTTCAAGATCATATGGTTGTAATATAACACATCCTTGTTTGCTCCAGTATTTTTGTAAATTTAATATTGAGTCTTGAAATGATAAAATTTTTACTTTCGGAGATTTTTTTTTAGAAGCCATATCTTTGCCAAATACTTCTTTCCTCTAAAATGCTAGCAACTTTTTCCACACTTTCTTCTGATGATGAAAGTTTTTTTGATATCCAACTTTTTGGTTTTTCGAATTTTTTAATTACTACATCTTTTCCAAATTTTTCTTTTAAAACTTGATTTATATTTCCAATCTCATCTATGAGTCCGAGCTCTTTAGCTTTTTTTCCTGACCAAAATTCCCCTGAAAATAATTCAATTTCTGTTTTTTTGTTAAGTTTATTTTTTCTACTCCCCTCAACAACTTCTATAAAATCTTGATGTATTTCTAATTGTATTTTTTTTAGTCTTTCAATATCTTCTGGTTTTTCTTCCATAAAAGGATCTAATGTGCTTTTATTTTTACCAGCTGTGTATACTCTTCTTTCTACACCTATTTTTTTTATTAAATCTTTGAAACCAAATGATGAAAATATTACCCCTAT
This sequence comes from uncultured Pelagibacteraceae bacterium, assembly GCA_902574705.1. Classification (GTDB taxonomy): domain Bacteria; phylum Pseudomonadota; class Alphaproteobacteria; order Pelagibacterales; family Pelagibacteraceae; genus Pelagibacter. Next base: position 114,275 of record CACGOM010000001.1, read on the forward strand.
TGATCCAATAATAGAACTTTGATTTGCATAAATTTCATCTCCAGCACAAGCAATAAGATAACCTCCGGAAGCGGCAACATCCTCAGCAAATACAATAACTTTTTTTTTATTTTCTTTTGCTTGTTCCCTTATAAAACTATAAATAAGATGTGATTGCACGGGAGACCCTCCAGGTGAATTAATAGTTATTGCAACTGCAGGACTTTTTTTAATTGAAAATGCTTTTTTTATAATTTCCTCTTGCCCTGAAAAATCTAGTCCTTGTCGAAATTTACCTGCATTTCCTATCACTCCAGCTAGTCTGATATGAGGAATTATTTTTTTTTTTTTGAAAATAGAAAACATATTAATGCTTATTAGATTTTATTAATAATATAAAGCTTACTTTTAGTTGAAGTAAATGGTGCGTCAATTGATAAGTGTATTAAATATGATTATATATTAACTTTATCCTATGGGTTCAGTAATTAAATTAAGTAAAAAGATAAATAATTCTTATCTAGAATTAAAAAAATCAGTTGAAAATAAGCTTGTGATGGTTGACGAAAGAATTGAACAAAAACTTCAAAGTAAAGTGGATTTAGTAAAAAAAATGTCATCTTACCACTTAGATACTGGAGGAAAAAAATTGAGAGCATTAATTACTTTGGGCTCTTCAAAATTATGTGGTTATTATAAGGGATCTAGAGATATAAATTTTGCAGCATGTGTTGAGTTAATTCATTCTGCAACTTTAATGCATGATGATGTTATTGATAATGGTGAAATTAGAAGAGGAAAAAAAACACTAAATAAGATTTGGGGGAATCAATCATCAATTTTAGTTGGTGACTACTTATTGAGCCGTTGTTTTGAAATGATGGTAGAAGACGGTAATTTAGAAATATTAAAGCTCCTTTCATCTACATCTGCCCTAATATCGCAAGGTGAAATTTTGCAATTACAGCACAAAGGTGACGTAGATATGCTAGAAGAAACATATTTAAAAATCATTTCAAACAAAACAGCAGCTTTGTTTTTAGCCGCAGCTAAAATTGGCCCAATCATAACTGAAATGGAAAATAAATATAAAGATGCATTAGAGTCTTATGGTAAAAATCTTGGACTCACTTTTCAAATAGCAGACGATACATTAGATTACAATTCTGATCTTAAAATTTTCGGAAAAAAAATAGGAAATGATTTTTTTGAGGGAAAAGTTACACTTCCAATTATTTTACTTTTTCAAAAAATTAAAGATAATGAAAAAAAAATGCTAAAAGATTTTTTCCTTAAGGAGTCTAGAAGTGAAGAGGAACTTAAAAAAGTTCTCGAACTAATAAAAAAAAATAATATAATTATTGAATGCTATAAGAAAGCTGAACACTATATAAATATAGCATCAAATTCATTAAATATTTTTCAAAACAGTAATGAAAAAGATATACTTAAGAATCTAACTTCATTTTCATTAGAACGTAATTTTTAGGGATATAAAATTTGTTTTCTCCAAGCATTAGTATCTTTTAAATATTCTAATCTTTGGTGAAGTCTTCCTTCAACATCCTTCCAAAATTCAATTCTTTTTGGAGAAAGTAAAAAACCCGACCAATGCTTTGGTCTTGGAACATTTTTTTGACTTTTAAATTTATTTTTGTATTCTTCAATTTTATTTAAAAAAGCATCTCTTGTTTCCATTGGTTTAGACTGTTTGGATGACCATGCTCCTATCCTACTTAAATAGGGCCTAGAGTTAAAATATTCGTCAGCATCATTATCAGATATTAAAGTGATATCTCCAGAAATTCTCACCTGTCGTAATAAAGATTTCCAATGAAAACACATTGAAGCTTTAGGTATTTTTTGTAAGTCTGTTCCCTTTTTACTGTTTAAATTAGTAAAAAAAATAAAACCATTATTATTAAATTCCTTTAATAGAACCATTCTTACATCTGGTTGATGAGATTCGTTTACTGTTGCTAATGCAACAGCATTAGGATCATTAATTTCATTTTTTTCTGCCTCAGACATCCATTGTCTAAAAACGATAAATGGGTCATCTTCATTCATGAAACAAATATCAAGACCTAAATTATTTTTTTTATTCATAATTTCGACAAATTAAACTATATAACAGATATAATGTCATTTAATACTTTTGGAAAGTTTTTTAGGTTTACCACTTGGGGTGAATCTCATGGGCCTGCTATAGGATGTATCATTGATGGTTGTCCGCCAAATATACCAATTAAAGCTGAAGATATACAAAAAGAATTAAATAAAAGAAGACCAGGTCAAAGTAAATTTGTCACTCAAAGAAAAGAAAAAGATTTAATTCATATTATGTCTGGTGTTTTCGATGGAAAAACTACTGGCACTCCAATATCGTTAATTATCTATAATGAGGATCAAAAATCTAGAGACTACGAAACAATAAAATCTAAATTTAGACCAGGTCATGCTGACTATACCTATTTTATGAAATATGGAATAAGAGACTATAGAGGAGGAGGAAGACAATCAGCTAGAGAAACTGCAGCAAGAGTTGCGGCAGGCGCGATTGCTAAGAAAGTCTTAGAATACAAAATTGGCAAAAAGTATAAAGTTATTGGTGCTGTTACTCAGATAGGAATTTTAGGAATTAATCCGAATAATTGGAACGAAAAATTTATTGGAAAAAATTCATTTTTTTGTCCTGATAAAAGGATTTATAAGCTCTGGGAAAAATATCTTTTAGCAATTAGAAAATCTGGATCATCATGTGGAGCAGTGGTTGAGGTTAGGGCAAAAGGGGTGCCAATTGGTTTAGGAGCTCCAATTTATTCAAAATTAGATATGGATATTGCATCAGCTATGATGAGTATAAATGCAGTTAAAGCAGTAAACATTGGTTCCGGAATGAATTCTGCTAAATTAACTGGTGAGGAAAATTCAGATGAAATATTTAAAAAAGGTAAAAAAACTATTTTTAAAACTAACCATGCTGGTGGGATATTGGGCGGTATATCGACTGGTCAAGATATAATTATTTCATTCGCAGTAAAACCTACATCATCCATTTTGAAAGAAAGAAAAACTATTGATAAAAAAGGCAAAAATACATCTATCTCAGTTAAAGGAAGACATGATCCTTGTGTTGGTATTCGTGCAGTTCCGATTGGAGAAGCAATGATGCATTGTGTACTATTAGATCACTACTTAATGAATAAAGCACAGTGTGGGAATTAATTATATTTTTTTAATACTATTTTTGAGTTTAATGTATCTATAACTTTATTTTCTATAGATGCAGCATCCAGACCAGCAGCTTTATACATTTTTTCTGGTTTATCATGTTCTATAAACAAATCTGGTAAAATCATCGATCTAAATTTTATATCTTTATCTAATAAATTTTTTTCATTTAAAAAGTGATTTACATGGGAGCCAAAGCCACCAATAGATCCCTCTTCAATTGTAATGATCACATTATGATTTGTTGCAATTTGCCATAGTGCATTTTCATCTAAGGGCTTTGCAAATCTCGCGTCAAATATTGTTGGAGAAATTCCTTTTTTATTCAGGTTACTTTCAGCAATCATGCACTCTTGAAGTCTTGCTCCAAAATTTACTAAGGCAACTTTTTTTCCTTCTTTAATAAATCGTCCCTTGCCAATAATTAATTTTTCCTCTTCACCTGGCAATTCTGTTCCAATCCCATTTCCTCTAGGATATCTAAAAGCAGAAGGTCTATCGTTTATTTGAACAGAGGTATTAATCATTTTAACAAGTTCAGCCTCATCGCTTGCTGCCATGACAATAAAATTTGGAAGTGTCGATAGGTATGTTACGTCAAATGAACCAGCATGTGTTGGTCCGTCTGCACCAACTAGGCCAGCTCTATCTATTGCGAATCTTACTGGAAGTGATTGTATTGCAATATCATGAACTACTTGATCATATGCTCTTTGCAAAAAAGTTGAGTAAATTGCCGCAAAAGGTTTATAACCTTGAGTTGCTAATCCACCTGAAAATGTTACAGCATGTTGTTCTGCAATTCCGACGTCATACATTCTATCAGGAAACTTTTCAGCAAATAAGTCCATTCCGGTCCCACTTGGCATTGCGGCAGTAACTCCGATAATCTTGCTATCTTTCTCTGCATGTTTAATTAGTGAGTTAGCAAACACTTTTGTATAAGAGGGAGCAAAACTTTTTCCTTTATCTTGTTTGCCAGTTAAAACATTAAATTTTGTAACTCCGTGATATTTATCTGTAGATTTTTCTGCAAATTCGTAACCTTTGCCTTTTTCAGTTTTGATATGAATAAGGATTGGTCCATCATACTTCATTTTTTTTGCATTTTCTAAAACCGAAGTCAGAACATCAATATCATGTCCATCTATTGGTCCTACGTAATAAAAACCTAATGAATTAAATAATGTACCACCAGTAACGGCAGATCTAAAAAAATCTTCTGCCTTCCCAGCTTTTTTCATAAATCGTTTTGAAAAGGACGAAATAATCAATTTTAAAGTTTCTCTCAAACTAAAATAGATTTTGCCAGACAGAATCTTAGCTAAATAAGTTCTTAAAGCTCCAACAGGTTTAGCAATTGACATGTCATTATCATTTAAAATTACAATCATTTTAGTTTTTGAAGACCCGGCATTATTCATGGCCTCATATGCAAGACCTGCACTTAAAGCCCCATCACCAATTATAGCCACTACATCTTCTGATGTATTTGAAAGTTTATTTGCAGTTGCAATTCCGAGCGCAGCAGAAATTGATGTTGAACTATGCGCAGCACCAAATGGATCATATTCACTTTCATCTCTTTTAGTAAAACCTGATAATCCGCCACCCATTCTGAGAGTTTCAATTTTGTCTTTCCTCCCAGTTAAAATTTTATGTGGATAAGATTGATGACCAACATCCCAAACTATTTTGTCTTTTGGTGTATCAAATATGTAGTGAAGGGCTACCGTCAACTCAACAACTCCTAAGCCAGCCCCTAAATGCCCTCCAGTTTTTGATACAGCTTCTATCATTTTTATCCTTATTTCTTTAGATAGAGTTTTAAGATCTGAATTAGATAATTTTTTTATATCTTTTGGAAAATTTATATTATTTAAAAACTTATAATTTGACATTTAATTATTTCTTTCCATGATAAAATTAATAGTTTCTCTTAGATCATTTGCTTTATTATCATGCGATCTCAATTTATTATAAATATTTTGTTTAAGTTTATTAGAGTATATAACTGCATTTTTGTATCCAAGTAAACTAATTATAGTAGCCTTTCCTTTTTTAAAGTCTTTTTTTGTTTTTTTTCCTGCAAGTTTTGTTATTCCCTTAAAATCAATCATATCATCTACTATTTGAAATAAGAGTCCGATATCTTTTCCTATTTTTGAAAAAGTGTTGAGATTTTTTTGGTTTTTTTTTATTAATAAAGGAGCTACACAACAAAATTCAAATAACTTTCCTGTTTTTTTAAGCTCCATATTTAAAATTTTTTGAAGAGGAACTTTTTTTTTCTCATAACTTAAATCTAAATATTGACCACCAGCAATACCTGTTTGTCCAGAGCATCTTGAAAGAAGATTAATTAATCTAGACTTAATTTTATCCTGAACTTTTAAATTATTATCACTTAATAATTCAAACGCTGATGTTAATAATGAGTTACCCGCCAATATTGCTGTGGACTCACCAAATTTAATATGGGTTGATGGTTTTCCTCTTCTTAATTTATCATCATCCATGCAAGGTAAATCGTCATGAATTAACGAATATGCATGAATAGCCTCAACTGATGCTGCCAATATTAATAAGTTTCTTTTGTTAACATTAAAAATTTTACCAATATCAAAAATAATTTTTGATCTGATTTTTTTTCCACCTGGAAATAATCCATATTTCATAGGCTCTATTAGTTCAGAGGAGTTAAATTTCGATAAATAACTATTTAAATAATTGTTAACTCTTTTGGATATTTTTTTTAGTTTTTTTTCCATTGTTTATTATTGTATCAATTTTTTCTTTTGTTTTTTTAGATATTAACCTTGATTCTTGTTGAAATTTTTTTTCTATAAAATTGTTTAATTTCATCAATTCTTGATAATCTTGAATAAAATCTTCTAGAGACTTTTTTTCCAAATTCTCAATAATGTTGTTAACCAAATTATTTAGTTCTTCTAATGATTTAGTTTCAATATCATCTAGTAAATTTTTATCTTTCATATATTAGTTGGTAATATTATATGAAAAACAATCTTTCAAATATTAAAAAAGCCATAAAATATCTTAATAAAAACCAATGTATAGGCATACCAACTGAAACTGTTTATGGTCTAGCTGCAAATGCCTACTCCTCAGTTGCGACTGATAAGATATTTAAATTAAAAAAAAGACCAAAAAAAAATCCTCTTATAGTTCATTACTATAATATTCAATCGCTCAAAAATGATTGTGAGATAAATGATATTTTTTTAAAATTATATAAAAAATATTCACCTGGACCTATTTCATATATTTTAAAACTTAAAAAAAATAGTTTTATTTCTAAAAATGTAACAAATAAAAAAAAAACCTTAGCAGTAAGATTTCCAAGTCATCCATTGACAAGAGGTTTATTAAAGAAATTAAATTATCCATTAGCAGCACCAAGTGCAAATATTTCAACAAAAATCAGCCCTGTTTCAAAAAAAGACGTTAAAGATGAATTTGGAGATAAAATTACTTTTATATTAGATGGTGGACAATCTAAAATAGGCATTGAGTCAACAATATTAAATTTAGTGAGTAAACCTCAAATTTTGAGATTAGGAGGAATTCCTAAATATCAAATCAAAAAATATTTAAAAAGAAATTTATCATATGCTAAGAAATCAAAAATAAAATCTCCTGGTCAAGAGAAAACACATTATTCACCATATATTAAATTAAGATTAAATGTTTTTTCCCCAAACAAAAAAGAGGCTTTTGTTTTAATTAAAAAAAAAAAGAAAAACAGTAAAAACTTTTTTTATTTATCAAAAAATAATAATTTAAAAGAAGCTGCAAAGAATTTATATAAGACTTTAAGAATTATTAAAAAAAAAAATTTCAAAAGCATTGCTGTAGAAAAAATTCCAAATAAAGGATTTGGTGAAGTGATTAATGACAGATTAAAAAGAGCATCTTATTTTAAATGAATTATTTAGTTGAGGTTAAAAATTTAAAAAAAAATTATTCTTCGAAAGAAGCGGTAAAAGGTATTTCTTTTAATATTAAAGAAAATGAAATTTTAGGGTTGTTAGGTCCAAATGGTTGTGGAAAAACTACTACAATTGGAATGCTTTTGGGTCTTTTAAAACCATCTGCTGGAGTAATAAAAATTGATAATATGGATTTTGAAAAAAATAGAATAGAAATTTTAAGTAAAATAAATTTTATATCTCCATATATAGAGCTACCAAAAAAACTTACAGTTAAACAAAATTTAATTGTTTATGGAAAATTATATAATATTAAAAATTTGCAGCAGCAAATACAATATTTGACGGAGAAACTAAGACTTGAGGAACTTTTAAATAGGATTACAGGGGAGCTTTCTTCTGGACAAAAAAATAGAGCAAGTTTAGCAAAGGCTTTAATTAACAAGCCAAAAGTTTTATTTCTTGATGAGCCAACTGCATCATTAGATCCCGAAGTGGGTGATTTTATAAGAAGTTTTTTAGAAACATACAAGGAAGAAAATAAAATATCAATTTTATTAGCATCTCATAATATGAATGAAGTAAATAGATTATGTAAATCAGTATTAATGATGAAGAATGGTCAAATTATAGACGAAGGATCGCCAAAATCTTTAATTAATAAACACGGGCATAAAAACTTAGAGGAAGTTTTTCTTAAATTATCTAGGAGTGAAAATGAATTTAATTAGAATTTATGGTTTATTCTTAAGACATTTTTATTTGATCACAAGATCATTTCCAAGAATATTGGATTTAATTTATTGGCCTACTATACAAATAACGTTATGGGGATTTATATCTAATTTCTTCGCCACTTATAGCACATATTATAATAATGCTGTTGGAATAATTTTAACATGTGCAATACTTTATGATTTTTTATTTAGAACTAGTATTGGATTTAATATGCTTTTTTTAGAGGAAATTTGGAGTAGAAATTTTACAAATTTATTTATCTCCCCAATGAAGATAAGCGAAATAATTACTTCACTTATTATTACTGCCCTAATTAGGGCATTAATTGGTTTAATACCTGCGATATTATTAACATCTCCATTATTTGGAATTTCAATATTAAATCTGGGTATTAGTTTATTTTTTCTTTTTTTAAGTTTATATGTTTTTGGAATAACTTTGGGTATATTGGTATCAGCTGGGCTGCTTAGATTTGGACCATCATTTGAAAATATTGCCTGGTCTACTATGTTTCTTATAGCTCCTTTTGGATGTATTTATTATCCAATTGATATTTTACCAGATATTTTTCAAAAAATTGCATATGCAATGCCACTAGTTTATGTCTTTGAGGAGGCAAGAAGTATACTTATATACCAGACTGTAAACGTAGAAAATATTTACTATGCTTTTATTCTCAATATGATTTATTTAGGTATTGCTATAAGCTTATTTTATTACTCTTTTAATCAGGCAAGAAAAAAAGGAACATTAATTAATATAGGAGAATAATGGTGCGCCCGCAAGGAGTCGAACCCTGAACCTCCAGAGCCGAAATCTGGCGCTCTATCCAGTTGAGCTACGAGCGCATTATGTATTAATATTATAATATATGAAAAATATCATTAATTTAATTGTAGAGCAAAATTCAGATAAAAAAAGGATAGATACATTCATTTTTTATAAATGTCCCGAATTTAGTAGAACAAGAATCAAAAATTTAATTATAGATAATAGACTCAAAATTAATGGAAAGACTAATAATTTACCCTCAAAAAAAATAAGTCATGGAGATAAGATTTATTTGGAAGTTCCTGAGCCAAAAAAAACCTCGTTAAAACCATTTAGTTTTAAATTAGAAATAGTTTATCAAGATGATGATTTAATTGTAATTGATAAACCAGCTGGTATATCAATGCATCCTGGCCCTGGTAATTATGACAATACAATTGTAAACGCATTAATGGGGTATGAAAAAATTAAATTATCATCAATTGGAGATGAGCTCAGACCAGGAATAATTCATAGAATTGATAAAGATACCTCAGGATTAATAGTAGTGGCAAAAAATAATAAAAGCCATGAAAACATTTCGATGCAGTTTAGTGATCATACTATTGATAGGGTCTACAATACTTTGGTTTGGGGTAAATTAAGACCGCAGTCTGGAATTATTAAAACTTTAATAACTAGAAATTCAAAAAATAGACAGTTGATGGATGTTAGTTTTACAAAGGGAAAAAGTGCGGTAACCAATTATAAAACTTTAAAAGTTTTTGAGGGGAAAAATATTCCTACTCTAAGCTTGATCGAATGTAAACTTGAGACAGGTAGAACACATCAAATAAGGGTACATATGAATTATAAAGGAAATCAAATTGTAGGAGATAAGAAGTACAAAAAAAGATTTAAAAAGTTAAAGAATGTGGGTTATGAAATAAATAAAAAATTAAGGGAATTAGATAGACAATTTTTACATGCTAAAATTCTTGGTTTTCAACATCCAAGAACTGGAAAAAAACTTCTTTTTAAGTCAGATTTACCAAATGATTTAAAAAATATAATTAATGTGCTTGAAAAATCTAACTAATTAAATGTTGTAAAAAAAAAAATGTTTATTAAATAAACATTTAAAAATTATGAGTAATACAAAAACATATAATTTACCAATACTTTCAAATGAAGGTGGATTGGGAGCGTATCTTGCTCAAATTAAAAAATTTCCAATGCTGGATGCGGAAGAAGAATATATGCTAGCCAAAAATTGGAAGAATACTGGTAATGTTAAATCAGCTGAAAAACTTGTTACAAGTCACCTTAGATTAGTTGCTAAAATTGCAATGGGATACAAAGGTTATGGTCTTCCTTTAAATGAAATGATTTCGGAAGGAAATGTTGGATTAATGCAAGCAGTTAAAAAATTTGAACCAGATAAAGGATTTAGATTGGCAACATATGCGATGTGGTGGATTAAAGCTGCAATACAAGAATACATTTTGCGTTCATGGAGTTTAGTTAAAATAGGTACTACCACAGCTCAAAAAAAATTATTTTTTAATTTAAAAAAAATAAAAAGCCAAATTGCTCCAGATACAGAAGGTGATCTAAAAAATGAACATGTAAAAAATATTGCAGAAAGATTAGATGTGAGTGAAGACGAAGTCGTGTCCATGAATAGAAGGTTAGCTGGTAAAGAGCATTCTTTGAATGCACCAATTGGTGAAGATGGTGATGAGTGGCAAGATTGGGTAGTTGATCAAAACATGGATCAAGAACTCAAAATTGCTCAACAAGAGGAAATGGACCAGCGAAAAGATCTTCTTACAGACTCAATTAAAATTTTAAGCGATCGAGAAAAGGAAATTTTATATTCTAGAAGATTAAACGACAATCCTAGTACTTTAGAAGAATTGAGTAAAAAATTTAAAATTAGCAGAGAAAGAATTAGGCAAATTGAAAATAAGGCTTTCGAAAAATTACAAAAACATATGCTTAACTCAGCAAAATCAAAAAATTTATTACCTGCTAATTAAATTTCAAAAGGATTTTCAATAAGTATGGTATCTTTTCTTTCTGGACTTGTAGATACAGTTGAAACTTTTGCTTCAACAAATTCCTCAATAAACTTTATATATGTTTGCGCTTGTTTTGGAAGCTCAGAAAAACTTTTAATTCCATTTGTTGAAGTCTTCCATCCTTTAAAAGATTTATAGATTGGTTTAACTTTGAATTGTTCAATAGAGGATGCTGGCAAATAGTCAATTTTTTTTCCATTCAAATCGTAAGCTATACAAATTTGTATCGTATCGAATTCATCTAAAACATCTAATTTTGTTAATGCTATTCCATTTATTCCTGAAGTTTTAATAGTCTGCTTTACAAGTACAGCATCAAACCACCCGCATCTTCTTTTTCTGCTAGTAACAGTTCCAAATTCTTTACCTTTCTCACCAAGTTTTTCCCCAATTTGATTTTTTTGTTCTGATGGAAAGGGCCCTTCTCCTACGCGTGTTGTATAGGCTTTAGTTATTCCTAATATATAATTTATTGTATTTACCCCACATCCTGATCCCGTGGCAGCAGAAGATGCAACTGTATTTGAAGAAGTCACAAATGGATAAGTTCCATGATCTACGTCAAGTAAAATTCCTTGTGCGCCTTCAAATAACATTTTTTTATTTGATTTTTTAAATTCATCAATTTTTTTCCATATCGGTTTGCTATATTTTAATATTTTTGGAGCAATTTTTAAAAGTTCCTCTTTAAGATTTTGTTTATTATATTCTTTTACATTCATCCCTTTTCTTAGAGCGTTATGATGATCAAGAAGAACAGTTAACTTAGCGTCTAAATTTTCTTCTGAAGATAAATCAACTAATCTTATTGATCTTCTTCCAACTTTGTCTTCATAAGCAGGTCCGATTCCTCTTCTTGTTGTTCCAATTTTTCCATTTTTATTATTGTCCTCCCTAAGAGCATCTAATTCTCTATGAACTGGTAAAATTAATGATACGGCCTCAGATACTAGCAAATTTTCTTCATTAATATTTACACCTTTATTTCTTATCTCTTCAATTTCATCAATTAAAGCCCAAGGATCAACTACAACACCATTACCAATTATAGATATTTTATTTTCTCTTACTATTCCTGAGGGCAGCAATCTTAATTTATATGTTTTGCCATCTATAACTAAGGTATGTCCAGCATTGTGGCCACCTTGAAATCTTACAACTACATCAGCTTCACTAGATAGCCAGTCAACTATTTTTCCTTTTCCTTCGTCTCCCCATTGTGATCCAACCACTACTACATTTTTCATTTGAACTTCATCTTTATATTAATTGAGTTAAGGTGATTAATTGGTCCATGTCCTTTTCCATATCTTGGAGCGCTGTTAATAGCTTGGTTTACATATTTAATTGCTTTTTCACAAGATTTCTTTACAGATTTTCCACATGAAAAATATGTGGCTATAGCAGAGGATAATGTACAACCTGTACCATGTGTATGTTTTGAATTTATTTTTTTATTTTTAAAAATAAAAATTTCATTTTTTTCTAAAAGAATATCATATGTAAATCTGGAATTAAGATGACCACCTTTAATTAATACATACTTTGCTCCAGTTCTAAGTAATTTTTTACCAGCATTAATCATATCCTTTTTAGAATTAATTTTTTGATTAGTTAATATTTCTGCTTCAGGGATATTTGGAGTAATTATAGTGGCTATTTTTATAAATTTTTCTTTTAAAAGTTTTATCGAGCTCTTGTCAATTAATCTTGCACCCCCTTTTGCAACCATAACGGGGTCTAATATAATTTTTTTTACTTTTATTTTTCTTAGAGATTTTAAAACTGAGTTCATGGCTTTTGCATTACCTAACATGCCGATTTTTATTACATCTGGTCTTATATCTTTAGAAGTATATTCAATTTGTTTAGAAATTTCTTGAGAAGATACAGAAAAAATCGACTGAACTCCTTTGGTATTTTGTGAAGTAACTGCTGTTATTGCGGTCATAGCGTATGATCCTAAAGAACTTACTGTTTTAATATCTGCTTGTATACCCGCACCGCCAGAAGAGTCTGAGCCAGCAATTATCAATACTTTTGATTTTATTTTCAATTTTTAGTTTATTGATCTTTTTACAAGATTAATGCATTTCGTCACTAGTTTTTTATCATTTGACTCACACATAATTCTTATTTTAGGTTCTGTTCCTGAAGGTCTTACTAAAATTCTCCCTTTATTCTTGAGCAATTTTTTTGCTGTTATAATTGATTTTTTGCATTTCTTGGAATTAATAATTGATTTATCTTTAATATTTATATTAATGAGTTTTTGGGGTACCTGTTTAAAATTATTAAACAATTCGCTTGCCTTTTTACCCTTGCTAATAGAATAAAGAACTTCTAACGCCACTAGAATACCATCACCAGTGGTTGCAAAATTTCCTAAAATAATATGACCTGACTGTTCACCTCCAAGATTGCATTTATTTTTTTTCATTGCCTCTTTAACATACCTGTCGCCAACATTCGTTCTAGTAAATTTGATTTTTTTGTCTTTGAAAAATTTTTCTAATCCATAATTAGACATTAATGTGCCTATAACACCTCCCTTTAGCATTCTTTTATTCTTCCATCTTAAAGCAATCATTGCAATAATTTGATCTCCATCAATTATTTTTCCTTTTTCATCACAAATAATAATTCTATCTGCATCTCCATCTAAAGAAATACCAAGATCAACTTTTTTTTTATTTGAAAAGTATTTGATTTTATTTGGAAATGTTGATCCACAATTTGAATTTATGTTCAGCCCATTCGGTGAAGTTCCAATTGTGTAAACTTTAGCACCCAATGACTTAAATATTTTTGGTGCCGACTTGTATCCAGCTCCATTTGCACAATCAACTGCAATTTTAATACCTTTTAAAGAAAAATTTTTTGGAAAATTACTTTTTAATATATTAATATAATTATCGTTTGCATCTTCTAATCTTTTTACCCTTCCTAATACACTAGGTTTTGTCAGATGTTTTGAGATTTTCGTGTCAATAAGCTTTTCTATCCTTTTTTCTATCTTATCAGATAATTTTAATCCATCTGGTCCAAAAAGCTTAAGCCCATTGTCATAGAAAGGATTGTGCGATGCAGTGATCATAATACCTAAATTAGCATTCATCTTTTTTGTTAACATTGCCAACCCGTTTGTAGGTAATGGACCTAATGTAAAAACATGCATACCTGCAGAAGCTAATCCTGATACAAGAGCTGGCTCCAAAGTATAACCAGATAACCTAGTATCTTTTGCGATAATTGCAATTTGTTTTTTTTTTTTTAAATTTCTAAAATATGTGCCTGCTGCAAGTCCAAACTTAAAAAACATATCACCATTGATTTTATTTTGATTTACAGCTCCTCTAATACCATCTGTTCCGAAATATCTTTTGCCCATTAATTAAAAATAATTTTGTTGAATACTTTCATTGATTGTTTAATTTCATTTACGTCATGTACTCTTAATATCTGAACTCCTTGTAAGAATGCTTGAATACTCGATGAAACTGTCCCTCCAGTTCTGTTTTTGCTATCGTTTTTAACGGCTATATCTTTTATAAATCTTTTTTTTGATATACCCAACATTACTGGAAATCCTAACGAGTGAAAAATAGATATTTGATTTAATATAGTAATATTATGTTTCAAATTTTTACCAAAACCAATACCGGGATCTAAAATTATATTATTATGTTTTATATTACATGACCTTATAAATTTTAATTTTTCCTCAAAGAAATCATATATATCCAAAATAACATTTTTATATTTTGGATTTTTTTGCATTGTCTTGGGTGTTCCTTGCATATGATGTAAAACAAACGGAATTTTGGTTTGTTTTAATATATTGATTATTTTTTTATCGTGACTAAGCCCTGATACATCATTAAGTAGATTAATTTTTAATGGTAAAGACTTACTTAAGACAAAACTTTTTCGAGTATCTAATGATACGAACATTTTATTTTTTTTTGCAAATTTGATTTTTGATTTTACCCTATTCCACTCATCATTATTATCAATAGTATCTGAATTTGGTCTAGTTGATTCTCCTCCAATATCAATTATTTCGGCCCCTTCATTTTTAATTTTATTTATTTGTTTGAATGCAGCTTTTGATTTTAAATATTTTCCACCATCAGAAAAGCTATCTGGTGTTGCATTCAATATGCCCATTAATACTGGATAAGCTTTGAATTTTATTTTTTTTATTTTTTTTGTTTTAGTGATTTCTTTTAAATCTTTTAAAATTTTATTCTTTAGTCTAGGAGATAATTTTTTAATATTTTTGACTTGAATTAATTTCTTTTTTTTTCTACTGATAAGTTCAATTGTATCAAATGATATCAATTTATTTCCATTTAATGGAAGGCTAATTTTTTTTTTTACTTTCTTTTTTGAAATCTCACCATAATAAAAATTACACGCACGAGTGTAATATTTTATCATTTATTTAATGTACTATTTTTGGTTTAAGCCCAATAGACCCAAGAGCTGAGTCTTTTTTATCGTTATCTTTCGCAAGATCTTGCTTATTCTCAGGGTATTTATTCTTATTGATAATGTCCTCTATTTCGTCACCTGTTAAAGTTTCATAAGTTAACAGGGCTTTTGCTATTTTGTGAAGGTCATCAATTTTATTAGTTAATATTTTTTTTGCTTCATTGTACCCCTCATCAACTAATCTTCTTATTTCTTTGTCTATTTTTTGAGCAACAGCCTCAGAAACACTTTGTGTCTGAGTAACTGATCTTCCTAAAAATACTTCTTCTTGATTTTCTCCATACTCAACTGGACCCATTTCCTCGCTCATTCCATATTTGGTTACCATTGCTCTAGCTAACTGAGTTGCTTGATTTATATCTGAGCCATTTCCTCCTCCAGCACCAGTAGTAATATTATCTTTACCAAAAATTAGTTCTTCAGCAACTCTACCACCAAAGCAAACAGCTAATCTAGATTTAAGATATTTGATAGAATATCCGTGTTTATCCCTTTCAGGTAAGTTCATAACCATTCCTAATGCTCTTCCCCTTGGAATAATCGTTGCTTTGTGAATTGGATCGTAATGTGGGAGCATATTGTATGACACCAAAGCATGCCCGCCCTCATGATAAGCAGTAAGTTTTTTCTCATCTTCGGTCATTACCATTGATCTTCTTTCAGCACCCATCATAACTTTGTCTTTAGCATCTTCAAATTCTTGATAAGTTACTATTCTTTTATTTTTTCTCGCAGCTAATAATGCGGCTTCATTTACTAAATTGGCAAGATCTGCACCAGAAAACCCAGGTGTACCTCTAGCAACAGTTCTTAAATTAACATCTGGTGACATGTTAATTTTCTTTGCATGCACTTTTAATATTTTCTCTCTTCCTATTATGTCAGGGTTTGAAACAACAACTTGCCTATCAAATCTACCCGGTCTTAACAGAGCGGGATCAAGAACGTCAGGTCTATTTGTAGCCGCAATTATTATAACACCTTCATTTGTATCAAATCCATCCATCTCAACTAAAAGTTGGTTTAAAGTTTGTTCTCTTTCATCATTGCCCCCACCAAGACCAGCTCCTCTGCTTCTTCCAACTGCATCAATCTCATCGATAAAAATTATACATGGAGAATGTTTTTTTCCTTGCTCAAACATATCTCTAACTCTTGATGCACCAACGCCTACAAACATTTCAACAAAATCAGAACCTGATATTGTGAAAAATGGAACTCCTGCTTCGCCTGCAATTGCTCTTGCTAATAATGTTTTACCAGTCCCTGGGGGACCAACTAATAAACATCCTCTAGGAATTTTTCCTCCAAGTCTACTAAACTTTCTTGGATCTTTTAGAAACTCAACTACTTCCTCAACTTCTTCTTTAGCTTCTTCTACACCAGCTACATCCTTAAATGTAACTTTTCCTTTTAATTCATTCATTAGCTTTGCCTTTGATCTCCCAAATCCCATGGCTCCGCCTTTCCCACCTTGCATTTGCCTCATAAAGAAAATCCAAACTGCGATTAATAACAACATAGGGAACCAAGATAATAGTACCCCTAGAAGTGATGGCATTTTTTCATCTATTGGAGCAGCTGAAATGCTAACACCCTTCTCTGACAATTTTTCTATTAAGTTTGGATCATTTGGTACATAAGTAGAAAATTTTTGACCATTAGAAAGTATTCCATTAACATTGTTTCCTTGTATCTCTACCTGAACTACCCTGCCATTTTCAACTTCTGTAAGAAATTCAGAAAAAATTATATTATTTTTTTGGTTGTAAGAACCTTGTGGGTTTTTAAACATGTTATAAAGCCCCACTGTAAGTAAGACTATTATTGCCCACATAGCTAAATTTTTTAAATTCATAAAATAATATATATATTAATTAAGAATTATTATAAATTAAACAAGTGTCAATTGTGGCAAATTTATCGTTTTTTTGTTTTTTCCTCTGTAATGATTACAGAATTATGCAATTTTTCGATAATTGTGCCACCTAATGTCGCTTTTATATAGGGCTTATTTTTTATTTCATTAATAAGATTGCTAATTTTTTTTCCTCTTGGCGGATAATATTTTTTATTAAGCTTTTTCAATAAAATCGTCAATGATCTGAAAACTATCTCATCTGGAAAAGAAAAAAATTCAGGTTTAATTAAATATTTTTTTTTAACAAAAATTACATTTGTTGATATATTATTTTCAACTATTTCTCTTAATGCTTTGTTACTAGAAGCTAAGTTGTTTAATGTAATTATTAATTTGTCAAAATTTAATCCTTGATTCTTCAAATTTAAAATTAATTTTCTTATTCTAACTCTCTGAAATTTTTCTATTTCATTATATGGATCCACGATATAAAAATTAAACACCTTATTTGCTATATAGATTAAATTTTCTTTTCTTATACTTAAAAGAGGTCTTGCCAGAGTGATTTCGTTCCCAGTTATAAAAAATTTTTTTTCTAGTTCTGCGAATGATGAAAGGCCTTCTGTTCCTGAGCCTCTTAATAATCTACTAAAAAATGTCTCATAAAAATCATCTTGATGATGTGCTGTTAAAACTGTTTTAATATTTAATTTTTTACACTCTTTAAATAGAATTTCATATCTCTTTTGCCTTGCAATACTTTGCAAATTTGAATGTGGTTTTTTTCCATTCCATTTCAAAATCTTCAAATTAATTTTTTTTGAATTTAAGTGTTTTTTTACAATTTTTGCTTCTTCACCTGAACCTTTTCGTAAACCATGATCTATTAAATAAAATAAAAGGTGAATTTTGCTATTATTTAGGAACTTAAAGCAAGATACTAAAAAACATAATGCTAAACTGTCTGGTCCACCTGAGACAGATACGGCAATTTTTTTTGTATTTTTGAGCTTTTTAAAATTTTCTTCAAAAACTCTGAAAATTTCAAAAATTTTTTTATCTTTAAGAATTTCTTTAAAATTAAAATTCTTAGCTATTGTCTTTTTTGCACTCAAACTTTTTTTCTTCATATTTAGCTTTTTGAAGAATAGATTGAGAGGCGTCAGGGTATTCTTTTTCTAAACTAGTTATCATCATGCAGCCTTGATCTTTTTCTCCAATTTGTACTAATGATACACCTAATTTTAATAAATTATCAGGTGCTTTTTCACTTTTTGGATATTTTTGATAACCTTCTAGATAAGCAGACGCTGCATCAACATACAATTGTCTTATTCTAAATGTTTCTGCAAACCAATATTGTGCATTTCCAGCTAATTGATGACTTGGATTGGTTTGTATAAACTCCTTCAAAGCTCTTTCTGCGGTATTATAGTCTCCAACCTTTAAAAAACTTGTTGCAAATTCGTATTGATTTTCTGGTGTGTCTTCAGGTAACAGCTTTTCACTACTTTCAACATTTTCTAGAACAACTGATGAGGTAGAGTCTACAGATTGTGTTTGTTGCGTTGTATCTGAAGTGGTCATGTCCTTGTAAGATATGCTGCCTAAATCTTGGGGTTCAGATGTGCCTGGCAAAATTTTTTCTTCATCAGAAATATTTCCTGTCATATTTGTAGCACCAGTACTTACAACATTGCCCATAGTTTTTTCAACTTGTTCAAAACGAAGTTGATTATCTGACTGTAATTTTGTCAATCTATTTGAAAGTTTATCAAGCTTAAAATTAATTTCTTCAAATTTATTTGTAAGATCTCTAAATTGATTTTCAATTTCTGAAAGTTTTAACAAATGTCTTGTTAAAGCCTCTTCAGAATTATTATTTGATAAAGTTTGTTCATTATTATTATTTTTTTTATTAAATGAGTCGGAGTAAACTGCTCTCTCTAGAGTTTTAATGTCTTGTTGTAACGCCTCTAAAATTTGAAGAACATTTTGGTTATCAGAATTTGCATTTCCAATATTAATAGACATCAAAATAGAAAAGAAAAATAATTTTAAAATATATCTCTTGAACATGTCATTTGTAGTTTTTAGATACAATGATGGCAAAAAAAAGACCCATTACTTTAATTTAAAGCAATGGGTCTTAAATATTATATTATTTTATGTATTTAATTAGCTTTTACAGTCACCGATCTTCTATTTTTTGACCATGACAAAGGATTTGATCCAGAGTCTACTGGTCTCTCTTTACCGTAACTTATAACAGAAATCCTATTCTCAGAAATACCGTAAGTCATTAAATAATCTTTTGCTGCATTAGCTCTTCTTTCACCTAAGGCCAAGTTATATTCTCTTGTACCTCTTTCATCGGCGTGTCCCTCTAAAACAACGTTGATACTAGAATTTTTTCTTAACCAAGCTGCTTGCTTTCTTAATGTATCTCTTGAAGCAGTAGTAAGTACTGACTCGTTAGTAGCAAAAAATACTCTGTCAGGAACTCCATCTGCTAAATATTCTACAGTATCAGTTCCGGTATAAACGTCGCCTTGAATTTGCGAGTCAAGTTTTGCAGCTTGCTGTGCACATGCTGATAATAACAACGCAAAAATTGAAGCTAAAATTAAATTGTAAGTTGATTTTTTAAATATCATACTGCTCCTTAAATTCTTTTGTTAGACTATTAGTTTCACAACTAGTTAAATCTTTCAAGATAAGAAATCAACATAAAATATGCGAATTTTTACTATAAATATGCTAATTACTCAGCAATGAGGACCAAGATGGGTCTGAGGCATCAGTTTCAGTAGTAACTTTTCTTTCATTGTAACCCGTTAAATCAATCGACCAGAGCTTTGCTGAAAATCCCTCGCCTTCACTATTTGATTTTGTTTCTCTGTAAAATATTAATACTCTACCGTTTGGTGACCACGAGGGAGCTTCTTGATAATAATTTTCTGTTAATAATCTTTCCCCAGTTCCATCAGTTCTCATTACTCCAATATAAAATTTTCCCTTATGTAATTTTGTAAAGGCAATTAAATCTCCTCTTGGGGACCAAACTGGAGTACCATAAAGTCCATTTCCAAATGAAATTCTTTTTACTCTAGATCCATCACTCCTCATAACATAAATTTGTTGATATCCACTTCTATCTGAATTGAATGTTATAAATTTACCATCTGGAGAGTATGAAGGTGAAGTATCAATTGATGGATGATTGGTAATTCTTTCTACAATCCTATTTTCTAAATTCATTGTATAAATATCTGAATTTCCATCTTTAGCAAAACTCATTATTATTTTTTTCCCATCAGGTGAAAATCTTGGAGCAAATGTCATTCCGGGAAAATCACCAACAACCTCTTGTATTCCAGTTTCAATATCAAGCAAATAAACCCGTGGAAGATTTTTAAAGTACGATAAATATGTTACCATTTGATTTGTTGGATTAAATCTTGGAGTTAAAACTAATTCATTTCCTAATGTTAAATATTTTGTATTAAAACCATCCTGATCCATAATCGCAAGTTTTTTTACTCTTTTTGTTTTTGGACCTTTTTCAGAAACATAAATAATTCTTGTATCAAAATATCCTTTTTCACCAGTTAATCTTTCATAAATTTTATCAGAAATTATATGTCCAATTCTTCTCCAATTATTAGGTACGGTTGTAAAAGCTATTGCAAGCATTTCCCTAGCTGCTAATACATCCCATAATCTAAACTCTACCCTTACTTTATCATCTTTATACTCTACCTTACCTGTAATTAATGCTTGTGCTTTAATCAAAGACCAATCCTCAAATCTTGGTTTTAAATGAGCTACATCAGGTTTCTGTAAAAAAGCTTTTTTTTCTAATGGGTTAAATAGTCCTGTAGCTTTTAAATTATTTTCAATAACAATTGATATTGCGTTACCAATTTGATCAATCTTAATTTCCTTTTTTAATGCCTCATTTGTATCTTGATCTGAATAAAGCGCAGAAACTGCAATTGGTAGGGGATTTAAATTTCCTCTTGTAATATCCACTTCAATTAATGCATTAACATTTAATGGTAAACATATTGAAATTAAAATTATTAAAAGTCGAATTTTTTTCATTATCCCTCTAGCATTTCTCTTGCATCAAAATTTAATTGTAAATTTTTCCATTTATCATAACCAGTAGAAGGGACCCTTAGAGGTTGACAAAGCTGTATTGCTCTCAGAGCGCTTTCAGCCAATACTTTATAAAATCCTTGACCTGGTTTATTCATTCTAGCATGGTCCAAAATTTCTGATTTAATCACTGTTCCATCTGGTTTAAGTTTTAATTTTATTCTCACTAATAAATTTTCATTGTAAGGTAAACCTAAAGGAATACTCCAGCAACCAAAAATTTGTGCTTTTAAAGCATCTTCTTCATTTAATGTAAGCCCAGACAATTGCATTGTTTGATCTTCTGACTGGGTGATTTCATCATTTTTTACGTTTGTTTCTGCGAAGTTTTCTTTTGATTTATCAATAAGAGCTGCAATATTGTTTGGATCAAATAACTCTTTTTTTTCAAACTCTGATACTTGTTTTGCTTTATTTTCGTCTATTTTTGGGTTTTGTTTTTCTTTTTCTACTTTTTTGATTTTTTCAATCTCTTGATCAGGTAGTGGTATAACATCTGGCTTCTCTTTTTTTACCTTTTTCGGTGGAGCTTGTTCAGAGACTAGTTTTTCTTTTTCTTTTTTTACCTTTTCAATTATTTTTTCAGCTTTTGGTGCAAAAGGAATATTCGTTTGATCAGTTATTTGTATTAACTCAACAGATACTAAGGGAGGAATATCTATAGGTTTTTTCGCAATAAAAGGAAAGCTAAACACTGCAACAATTATTATAGATATATGGAATAAAAAGGATAAAATTAAATTTTGAGGCACTTTTACCTCTCTTTATATGGTTCAGATATCAATGCAACTTTAGTAAAACCAGATCCAGATAGCATTCCCATTATTTCAAGAACCCTTCCATAATTAATTGCCTTATCCCCTCTAACATAAATTCTGGTGTCAGTTCTGTTTTTAGAAACTGCTAAAATTTTTGCTGTCAAATTATCAAACTCAACCTTTGCCTCTTGAATAAATATTTCTCCTTTTGAATTAATAGTTAAAGTTAGTGGTTCTTGTTCTTCTGGTAAAGAATCTGCTGAAGTTTCTGGAAGATCTACTTGAACACCAACTGTTAAAAGTGGCGCGGTTACCATAAAAATGATTAGTAGAACTAACATAACATCTACAAAAGGTGTTACATTAATCTCGCTCATAGGTTCTTTCGATGATCGACCGAGTTTGAAGGACATATTAAATTATTGCTAAAAATCTTTTTGAAAAATCTTCTAATTTATTAGAATACTTTCTAGCATCACTATTAAATTTATTATATGCAACAACCGCAGGTATTGCTGCCAGTAATCCTAAAGCTGTAGCAAAAAGTGCTTCTGCTATACCTGGGGCAACAATAGCTAAACTAGTATTTCTTGAAATAGCTATTGATTGAAACGAGTTCATTATTCCCCATACTGTTCCAAATAATCCAATAAAAGGAGCTGTTGCTCCGACTGTAGCTAAAAAAGTAAAATTTTTCTCAATTACAGCCATTTGTTTTTCTATATTAGTCGCCATGATATTAGTTAATCTATCACTTAAATTTGATTTAGATCTGGATTTTAACACAGTTTGCATTGAATCTTTAAAAACCATAGCCATTGGATCATCCATTTCAGAAGGTAAATTATTATAAAAAGTTTCAGCAGACTTTGATCTCCAAAACTTTTCCTCAAATTCAAGGGTTGATTGATTAATTTTTTTAAACATTCTAAACTTTTCAAATATAATTGCCCATGAATATATTGATGCCGCTATTAACATAATCATAACTAATTTTACTATAATATCTGCTCTTAAAAATAAGTTAAGAATAGAAAAATCAGTGCTTGAGGTTAATCCAACAGCTTGTGTGGCTATATCCGCTTCCATTGAACTCTTCTCACACTAAAATGTGTCATGAATATGACTCTAAAATGCGCAATTTTATTTAGTTTGATAAGTATTATAGTAGTAACTTGCTATTAGTATAGCATCTGCTTTATTTGTGTCTTTTTTCCTTTTAAGTTTCTCTGAAATTTTAGGAAATATTTCTATTGCACGTGATCTACTTGCATCTTTAGATGTGTTTATTAAATTAAAGTATTTTTTCCATTTTGCTGGTCTAACAAAATGAATTGGGAGCTGCATAGCGGAGCAAATACCTTTTATAACTCCAAAAGATTGTCCAAAATTAAACATGCTTGTTACACCTTGGCCAGGCATTGCGGTTACATGCTCAACAACTACGCATGTCTCATCTTTGCTAATTTCGTTTAAACGAAAATTTATCTCGTTAAATAACTGATTTCCATTAACTTGTTTTTTATTTTTTTTACCCTCAGACATTGATGGCATGTCAATAACATCAATAATTTTTCCATCTTTAAAGAAACAAACTGCACCAGATATGCCAGGGTCTATTCCAATTATATACATTTAACCCTCAAATTTTGCATTACTATATACATTTTGAACATCATCATCATCTTCTAGGTTTTCTAGAAAACTTATAACTTCCTCTTCTTCATTTTTATTAATTTCAACATAAACCAAAGGAACCCATTCTATACCAGTTGAGATAAAAGTTTCAATTTCACTCTCTAAAAGCTTTTTTACTTTATAAATATTTTCTTTTTCACAATGAATTTCGTGAAAATTTTGATCATATGAAATACAATCCTCTGCCCCTGCATTTAATGCTATATCTAAAATTTTCTCTTCAGATATAATGTTATAATCTATTTTAATCACACCTGTTTGCTTAAAATTGTGAGAAGAAGATCCTTGAGCTCCAAAATTTCCACCATTTTTTTGGAATAAAGTTCTTATAGATGATGCAGTCCTATTTTTATTGTCTGTTAATGTATCTACAATAACTGCAATATTTTTTGGACCAAAACCCTCATATCTTATATTTTCAAAATTTGACTGATCACCAGTTTCTGACTTATCTATTGCTCTATCAATATTATCTTTGGGCATATTTGCTGCTCTCGCTGATTGAATTGCCGCTCGAAGTCTTGGGTTCATTTCTGGATTTCTATCTCCTAACTTTGCCGCTACAGTAATTTCTCTTGATAATTTTGAAAAAATTTTTGATCTTATTTTATCTGCTCTTCCTTTTTTATGTTTAATACCTGCCCAATGAGAGTGACCTGCCATAATTTTAATTTGTATTGTTTAATACACCTCCTTTAATAAAACTTTTTATTTTTAATGCTAAACCATTTTCTTGATTTACATCAATTATTACTCCAGATATTGATGCTTCACCTTTTGAGGGAAAATGTTTAACCGAATCTTCTTTGAGAAATCTTTTTATTGAATTGTTCTTGTTCATGCCTATGACCGAATCATAATCGCCACACATTCCTGCATCAGTCATATAACCAGTGCCATTAGATAATATCCTAGCATCATTAGTAGGGACATGTGTATGTGTACCAACTACTAAGGTAGCTCTACCGTCTAAAAAATGTCCTACAGCCATTTTTTCACTTGTAATTTCACCATGCACATCAACTATTAAACAGTCATAATCCTTCTTGAGAGATTTATTTTCTAAAAATTTTTTTAAAGTCATAAATAAATCATCTGATTTTTTCATAAATATATTTCCCATTAAATTTAGGACGCCAATTTTAAAACCATTTTTTGAACTAAAAATTACAAATCCATCGCCAGGTAAATTTTTATCCATATTTAAAGGTCTTATTAATCTTGTTTGTGTTTTTATAAAATCATAGGTTTCTTTCTGATCCCAAATGTGGTTTCCACTTGTTACTACGTCTACACCACACGATAAAAATTCTTCCATTATATTTTGTGTTATGCCTACACCTTCGTCCGCAGCATTTTCTCCATTTACTATTGTAAAATCAATATTCTCTTCTTTAATAATTTTTTGTAAATTTTTTTTTAAAGCATTGCATCCTGACTGGCCAACAACATCCCCTAAAAATAAAATCCGCATATCAAATTTTTTTTTCTGTAATTATTTTATCAAGTTTTTTATCAAATTTATTGATTGGAAGTTTTTTTATTTTCTGAGAAGAAAAGGCAAGGCCTATCTT
Organism: uncultured Pelagibacteraceae bacterium; assembly: GCA_902574705.1. GTDB lineage: Bacteria > Pseudomonadota > Alphaproteobacteria > Pelagibacterales > Pelagibacteraceae > Pelagibacter. The sequence goes on from CACGOM010000001.1 coordinate 139,565, forward strand.
AACTATACTTTTGAACTTATCATGTTTTTCAAAATATCGATCATAAAAACCTCCTCCATATCCAAGTCGATTCATTTCATTATCATACCCTAACAAAGGAACTAAGATCAAATCAGGAACAATTTTTATTAAAGGCTCTATGGGCTCAGGTATTCCAAGCTTATTTATTCTCATAGGATTTTTAAATGAATATTTGTAAAAGTTCATTTGATAATTTTTTTGATGTGATGAAGCTTTCTTTGAGGCTTTATTACCTATGGTTCTCCAATCATTTAGTATTTTTTGAGGTATTTCAAAAGGTTGGTATTTCCACTTTAATTTTTTTCTAACCAATTTAATTTCATCTTCGCCCAATGGACTACCATGTGCTGAAGCTTTTCCAGATTTATTTGGTGAACCATAACCAATTTTAGTTTTACAAGAAATTACAAATGGTTTTTTTGATTTTTGAGCTTTAGTTAAAGCTTTAAAAATTTCTTTTTCGTTATGTCCGTTAATTTCAAAAAAATCCCAACCGTAACTTTGGAACCTTTTTTTATGATCATCGGACACAGCAAGTTTCGTTGGTCCATCTATTGAAATAGAATTATTGTCAAAAAGTAGAATAAGATTTTTTAATTTTAAATGACCTGCCAGACTTAAAGCTTCATGACTTATTCCTTCCATTAAACAACCATCACCTGCTAACACGTAGGTTTTATGGTTAATGATTTTATTTCCTAATTTACTCTTTAAAATTTCCTCAGCTAAAGCAAAACCTACAGCATTAGATATACCTTGTCCTAGAGGACCTGTTGTAGTCTCTATTCCTGTATTTGGATGATATTCAGGATGGCCTGCACAAATTGAGTCAAGTTGTCTAAAATTTTTTATGTCTTTTAAGCTAATACTCTTAAATCCAGTTAAGTAAAGCAATGAATATAAGAGCATGGATCCATGTCCAGCAGATAAAACAAATCTATCTCTATTTATCCAGCTTGGATTTTTAGGATCAAATCTTAAAAAGTGTTTAAATAATATTGTTACAACATCTGCCATACCCATTGGCATGCCTGGATGACCAGAATTTGCATTCTGAACAGCATCAATGGATAAAAATCTGATTGCGTTAGCTAATTCTTTGTTATTTTTATTCAAGTTTTGACCTATGTAGACACTGATAGTACAATTTAATATTATATTTATATATATGAAATCTTTTCAGGAAAAAGAAAAAAAACTTTATGAGTTGTTAAATAAATTGAATAACTTTGACGTTTCTCAAATCCAAAATAAAGACCAATTAGAAATAGAGACTTTAAGGGGTCATAAAAATCAATTAGAAATTGAAAAAAATAATTTAGAGGAAAAATATCAAAATTTAGTAAAAGAACTTGAGTCCGCTCAGAACAAAATTGAAAATCTGGAAAATAGCAAAAAAAAGGACCAAAAAAAACAAAATGAGTTCAACCAAAAAATTGATGAATTAAATCAAGAGACAGAGTATTTAATTGAAGAAATAGATAAATGGCAAATGTAAATATTAAATTTAATGGCAAAGACTTCCTTTTATCATGTGAAGATGGTCAAGAGGAGCATTTAGAGGAATTATCTCAGAATCTAA
>CACGOM010000002.1 GCA_902574705.1 uncultured Pelagibacteraceae bacterium
GGTATAAATTCTCAACTCCAAGTCTTACGTATTCTAGTTCACCTTGGCCATTAACTTTTGAGTGAGATGATAATATTTGTTCAACCAAGGTAGAACCAGATCTTGGCAAACCACAAATAAAAATCATTTGTTTGTTTTCTGGAATATTAAATTTTTTTTCTAAGTCTTGATGTTCGAATGATCTTATTAAAGACTGTTTTAAAACTAAAAGGTGTTCTTTATTGAAATCTTTTTTTTTGTTCTCAATTTCATTTGATTTTTTAAGATACATAAAAAATTCGTCATCATTTGTCTTTTCGTAAACAGTGGCTAATGCTCGATACAAATCAGCTTTTAATTCCTCGGGTATACTTTTGTCATTTACCAAATTGATAATACTATCTAATAAGTGCTTATCTAAATTTTTATTATATTTCACTAATTGTGGGTATGCGGGGAAGAAATTTTTATCTAAATTAATTATTCTTTCAAATATTTCAGCACTTTCTTTAAAATTACCAATGTGTGCATAATTATTAGCTAAATTAAAAAGTATTTGTTTGTTGTTAGGTGAAATTTTGTTTGCCTTTTCTAAATAAAAAAAGGTTTTGTCAATTAAATGGAGTGAAGCATAATAATTTGCAATATTAATGAGAAAAATTAAATTTTCAGGCTCAATTTTTTCTACCTTATCAAAATAATTTTTGGCTTTTGTCCAATCACTCTGATTCTGATAAATATAAGCTAGATTATTTATTGGTGCTACGTTACGTTCGTCGATTTTGTGTGCTTCCTCATAATATTTAATGGATTCATCTATACGATTTAATTTCTGTAAAGTTATACCGATTAAATTGCTAACAAATGAACTAACATTTTGGGGTAAATTTTTTTTTTTGATGGAAAGACTTTTTTCGAGAGCGCTGCTTAGAGAAAATTTATTACCTTTTTTAATTAGCTGATTAATTTTTTGAATTTGAAGTTCAATATTCATAATTTGATGTACTCTGAATATATATTTTTATGAGGGTAAAGTATAATTTTTATTAGCTAGGAAGGCTTATTCATTGAATTAAAAAATTCTGCGTTATTTTTCGTATTTTTTAATTTTGAGTTAATAAATTCAATAGCATCCATAGAGCCCATTGGAGCAATTATTCTTCTTAAAACATTCATTTTTTGAAGATCATTTTTATCGAATAACAATTCTTCTCTTCTTGTTCCTGATTTAGTTATATCAATTGCTGGGAATATTCTTTTTTCGGATATTTTTCTATCTAATATTGTTTCGCTATTTCCAGTTCCTTTAAATTCTTCAAAAATAACTTCATCCATTCTACTTCCTGTATCAATTAAAGCTGTTGCAATTATTGTTAAAGAACCACCTTCCTCTATATTTCTGGCTGCTCCAAAAAATCTTTTAGGTCGTTGAAGTGCGTTTGCATCTACTCCTCCTGTTAGTACTTTACCAGAACTTGGAACCACTGCATTATATGCTCTCCCTAGTCTTGTTATTGAATCTAAAAGTATCACAACATCTTTCTTATGTTCTGTGAGTCTTTTTGCTTTTTCAATAACCATCTCTGCAACAGCGACGTGTCTTTGTGCCGGTTCGTCAAATGTTGAACTAATTACTTCACCTTTAACTGTTCTTTGCATATCTGTTACTTCTTCTGGTCTTTCATCTATTAATAAAACCATTAGATAACATTCTGGGTGATTAGCCGTTATTGCATTTGCTATACTTTGTAAAATCATAGTTTTTCCAGCTTTAGGTGGAGATATAACTAAAGACCTTTGGCCCTTTCCAATTGGGCTCACCAAGTCTATTAGTCTTGGTGTTAAATCTAGATTTTTTTCTGTTTTATTTTTTTCTGACTCCATTATTAATTGACTATTTGGATAGAGCGGAGTTAAGTTATCAAAAGCAATTTTATGCCTTACTTTTTCAGGTTCTTCAAAGTTAATCTTGCTCACTTGTAGTAGTGCAAAATATCTTTCTCCATCCTTAGGGGCTCTTACTGGTCCCTCTACAGTGTCACCAGTTCTTAGACCAAATCTTCTTATTTGGCTGGGGCTTACGTAAATATCATCTGGGCCTGGAAGATAATTTGATTCCATTGCTCTTAGAAAGCCAAATCCATCTTGTAAAAGTTGAAGAACACCACCTCCAGTGATTTCTTCTCCTTTCTCTGCATGTTTTTTTAAAATTGCAAAAAGAATTTCTTGCCTTCTTAACGTGCTGGCATTTTCAATGCCAAGTTTCTCAGCATCATTAATAAGTTGCTCAGATGTTTTTCCTTTTAATTCTTTAATGTTCATGGGAGTTTATGTTTAGATATGTAGAATATAATAAGATATTTTTAAATTACAAGCCTATAAAGGTTTAATTATTACAATAAATACTATTAATATAAGCAATATAGTTGGAACTTCATTTATATATCGATAAAATTTAGCAGTTTTAGTGTTTGTTCTATTTTTTAGGTGTAATAAGCATTTGCCTAAATATTCATGGTATCCTGACAAAATAATCACTAGTACTAGCTTAATTTGCATCCATAAATTCGATAATACATCTAAGCCATTTAAATAAATTAATACTATCCCAAATATCCATGAAAATAACATTGCTGGCCTCATTATGTAATTATATAAACGCTTTTCCATTGTCTCGAAAATATCTGTGGTTTCTTTTTTTTCATAATTTTCTACATGATAAACAAATATTCTTGGTAAATATAGAAGGCCCGCCATCCAAGATATTACCGCGATTAGATGAAGAGATTTTATTATTAAATACAAATTCATTAATTAAAATTTTTATTTACTAAATGTTCTAATAGTTCTATGTGGTCATCATTGTCATTCAGGCACGGTACAAAACTAAATTTTTCTCCTCCAGATTTTTCAAAGCTTTCTCTTCCTTGAATTGAAATTTCTTCAAGAGTTTCGACACAGTCAGATGCAAAGCCTGGTGATATTACCAAAACCTTTTTTTTTCCCTCTTTTGGTAAATTCTCAAGGGTCTTGTCAGTATAAGGTTGAAGCCATTCTTGAGGCCCAAAACGGGATTGAAAAGTTGTTATTATCTTAATATCCATAATTTTTTCTGAAATAAGCCTCGTTGTTTTCTGACAGTAACAATGGTACGGATCACCTTTTTCAAAATATTTTTTTGGAATTCCATGATAGGAAGCAACAATTAGATCCGGCTCCCAGTCTATTTCGTCTATTTTTTTTTTAATACTTTTAACAATTGCATTTATATATAATGGTTCAGACTCGTAATGAGGTACTATTTGAATTGCTGGTTGCCATCTCATTTTCATCAGTACCCTAAATACCTCATCGCACACTGTGGCAGTAGTTGGTGACGCATATTGTGGATAAAGGGGTAATATAATTAATTTCTCACACCCTTCTTTTTGCATTTTCTCAATTTTCTTTTTAATGCTTGGATTCCCATATCTCATGGCGAAATCTATAATTATGTTTTTATTTTTTATTCTTTGGCTAAGCTTTTTTGTTTGCATTTCGGTGAAGAATCTTAATGGTGATTTATTTACATCATTAAACCATATTTCTTTATAAGCTTTTGCTGTTTTAGACGGTCTGAAAGTTAAAATAAATAAATTTAAAATTATCTGCCATAAAAATGGATTAACTTCTATTACTCTTCTATCAGACAAAAATTCTTTAAGATATTTACGTATATCCCACCAGCCTGTAGAATCAGGTGTTCCTAAGTTGATTAATAGAACTCCAGTTTTTCCATATTTTATTTTTGGATGGTCTTCTCTCATTTAAAATCTTTCACAAATTTAACTAAAGTTTTTACATTTTCAGGATCAGTTTCAGGCATAATTCCATGTCCTAAGTTGAAAATATACTTATGATTACTAAAAATTTCTAAATATTTTTTCGCATTTTTTAGCATTTCTTTTTCTTCTAACAATAGGTATTTTGGATCCATTCCACCTTGTATAGGGATATCAATTTTTTCTGCAATCTTAGTTGGGTTAACTTCATAATCTATACTAATCGCATCAGGTTTAACTATATCACAATACTTCTTGTATGATTTAATAGATCTTGGAAAACAAATAGTTTTAACACCTAGATTTTTTGTAAACTCAACAATTTCAAATGTAGGTTTATATATATATTCCTCTAATTTATCCTCATTTAAAAGACCAGCCCAACTATCAAATATTTGGATAATTGATGCCCCACTTTCAACTTGTTTTTTTATATGAATTTTTTGTGTATCTATTATTTTTCTCATGAGAGTTTTGCCATTTGGGTTTTCTAGAATTTCTTTGTTTATTATTTTTGGTGATTGCCTATTCAACATGTATACCAATATAGTCCATGTGGCGCCTACAAAACCTATAAGATCTTTATTTTTAAGAATTTCGTCCTTAGAAGTTAGTTTAATTAATTCATAAATCGGGTTAAGTTTTTTTGTAATTTCTTCTTCTGTAATCTTTAATAGCTCTTCAAAATTTAAAAATCCAAGATTTGGTCCAAAATTTTTTTTAAATTCAACACTTTGATTTAATGCATAAGGTATCAACAAAATATCGGAAAAAATTATTGCTGCATCAATATTAAATCTTTTTAATGGTTGTAGTGTTATTTCTTTAGATAGCTCAGGATTTAAACAAAGATTAATAAAATTTGTATTCTTAGATCTAATTTTTCTAAACTCTGGCAAATATCTTCCTGCTTGTCTCATAAACCAAACTGGAATTGAATCTACATTTTTTTTATTAATACAATCTTTAATAATACCCATAATTAAAATAAAATAAGTTTTTTATTGTTTTATATTATTATCCTGTGAATAAGTTTAATTAAAATTCATACATAATTTTCCACATTTTTATTAACAAAAGAATTGCTCTAAATTTACCGAATTACTGATTTTATATCAAAAAATAACATTTTTAATTAATATTAATATATTTTTTTCAATTGTTTAAATGTGTTAATAACTATTTGTAAAAAATAACATTATTAATTTTTTTTTAAATAGGTCAAAATTGATTAGAGTAATTATATTTTATACATGAATAATACGCATAATATTTATTTAATATCAGACTCGACTGGTGAAACACTAGAGAGAATATTTATGGCTTTAAAAGCTCAGTTTCAGAAATTTGATCACAATTTATTCCATTATTCATTTACAAGAACTGAGAATCAAATACTAAAAATCTTGGAAGAAGCAAAGAAGAAGAAAGAAGCAATCATTCTTTACACCATAGTAGACAATAAGCTTGCAAAGTTTTTATCTCAGGAAGCAAATAAAAAAAACATACCCTGTTTTGGTGTTCTTGGTGATTTGATAATAAATTTTTCTAAACTTCTTAACCAAAAAGCAACCAATATTCCAAGCGGACAACATGTGTTGAATGAAGAATATTACAAAAGAATTGAAGCTATTCAATTCACAATGAACCATGACGACGGAAATTCTTTATTAGATGTAGAAAAATCTGATATTATTTTATTAGGAGTTAGCAGGACAAGCAAAACTCCAACATCAATATATTTAGCAAATAGAGGATTTAAAACCTCAAATATCCCACTGATAAATGAAAACTCCATACCAGAAAAACTAAAAGAAAATCCAAAAATATCTTGCATAGTTGGTTTAATCGCTGAACCAACTAGATTACATGATGTAAGAAAAAATAGACTTACAACAATAAAGGAAAATGAAAGTACAAATTATACTAAATTAGAAACAATTCAGACTGAACTTAACGATTCAAAAAAAGCCTTCAAAAAATACCAGTGGCCAGTTATAGACGTAACAAGAAAATCGGTTGAAGAAACAGCTGCATCAATAATAAAAATTCATGAAATATACTCCAATAAAATATGATAATATTGGCTTCCAAAAGCAGGGTGAGGAAAGAAATATTAGAAAAAAATAATATAAGGTGCAAGGTAATAGCATCGGACATAGATGAAGAACCAATCAAAGAAAGTCTTCTTAACGAAGGGGCATCTCCAGAACTAATCAGTAAAAATCTAGCAGAAATAAAAGCTGTTAAAGTAAGTTCTCAGAATCAAAGCCAAATGGTTCTTGGGGCTGATAGCGTTATTGATCTAGAAAATAAAATTATTTCAAAGCCAAAAGATAGAGAAGAAGCCTTAGATATTCTAAAAAGACTTAATGGAAAAAAACACTATTTAATAAGCTCCGTCTCAATCGCCAAAAATGGGTCAATGATTTGGAACTACACAGATAGAGCTGAGCTGACAATGAAAACATTTGAAGAAAATAAATTGAAGGAATATCTTTCTAAAATACCCGATGAAAAATTGTATGCATATAATGTTTATCAAATTGAAGGTGAGGGTAAGTCGTTATTTTCTAAAATAGAGGGAAATGAAAATACTATAATGGGCCTTCCAATTGACAAAATTAAGGAGTACTTACTAAATCATGAATAGCTACTTTGTAATTGGAAATCCTATAGACCATTCACTTTCGCCTTTACTTCATAATTATTGGTTTAAAAAATATAAAATTCAAAGTGAATATAAAAAAAAAAAATTAGAAGAAAATGACTTAAAAGATTTTACCAACGATATCAGAAGCAATCATTCTATCAAGGGTGCCAATGTAACTGTACCTTTTAAAAAGAAGATAATACCTTTTTTGGACGAACTATCCAAAGTGTCTGAAATAACAGGATCTGTAAATACAATAATAAAACAAAATGGTAAATTACTTGGAGATAACACCGACGCCACGGCCTTTGAAGATACATTGAATGATATGAAATATTCGATCCATGAGTATGGTAGGCCACTAACATCGTTAATAATAGGTGCTGGAGGGGTAACATCCTCAATAATTTTTGCTATTGAAAAATTAAATAATGCAGAGGGCACTTATTATATTATGAATAGAACAAAAAAAAATGCTGATGATTTAGCATTAAAAAATTTACCTAATGTCAATTTAAAACCAAAAGTTTTAGATTGGGGTGATATACCTAAGAATTTAGATATAATAATAAACACAACAAGCGTAGGATTAATTAAAGATGAAGAATTAAACTTGGATTTTTCCACTTATAAAGGTTCAAAAAATACTCTTTTTTATGATCTTATTTACAATCCAAAAGAAACTAATTTTCTTATCGATGCTAGAAAAAGAGGAAATAAAGTCATGAATGGGAAAATGATGTTTATATTGCAAGCAAAAAAAGCATTTTTAGAATGGACCAAAGTAGATGTCGATATAGATGATGAGGTTTTAAAGCTTTTAGATAATGATTAGAATTTGTTTAGTTGGAGAAATTGCCTCTGGAAAAACGTATGTAGCAAATTGTTTTGGTTATCCCATATTTAATGCAGATAAAGAGGTAATAAAAATTTATAAAAAGAATAGAAAATGTTTTAATCAGTTAAAAAAAAAATTCCCAAAAAATATCAATTATTTTCCAATTAAAAAATCTCAAATAAAAAAAATATTAAACAAACAAAATATAAAAACATTATCGAAAATAGTTCACCCATATGTAAGAAAAGAGCTCAGTAAATTTTTAAAAAAAAATAAAAAAAAGAAGTTCGTTACTCTTGATATTCCACTTTTGGTAGAAAATAAACTATATAAAAAGAATGATATTTTAGTAAATGTTAAAACCAAAAAAAAAATTATTATTCGAAGGTTAAAAAATAGAGGTAACTATAATAAAAAATTAATTAAAATTTTGAAATCTCAACAGATTAATATAAAAAAAAAATCAAAACTCTGTGATTTTACAATTGAAAATAATCTTGGCAGAAATAACATATTAAAACAAATTAAAAAAATTAAGATAAAATTAAATGATTGAAGTAGTTCTAGATACAGAAACAACGGGATTGTCAGTTTTAGATGGGCATAGAATAGTTGAAATAGGCTGCATAGAATTAAAAGATTTAATACCAACAAAAAACAAGTTTCATGCTTTTATTAACCCTGAAAGAAAAGTTTCAGATGAGGCATTTAAAGTACATGGTTACACAAATGAATTTCTATCAAAGCAAAAAAAATTCCACGAAGTAGTTGATGAATTTCTTAAATTTATAGAGGGAAAAAGGTTAGTAATTCACAATGCTGAGTTTGATATATCACATCTAAATAATGAGATGAATATATTGGGAAAACCAAAAATTAAAGAAGATGTGGTGGACACGCTTAAAATTGCTCGAGATAAATTTCCTGGTTCAGGCATTAGTCTTGATGCCTTGTGTAAAAGATACAATATTGATAATTCAAGACGAGAAAAGCACAATGCAGTCATCGATTGTGAATTATTGTCCAAGATTTATATAAATTTACTAGACCAAAAAGAACCAAAATTTGAATTAAAAATCGAAAAGACTTTTGGAAATGAAAACTTAGACAACTCAAAAATCGAATATTTCAAGAAGATTATAGAACCTACCGAAGAAGAATTGAGAGAACATAAAAATTTCTTGAAAAGGGAAATTAAAAAAAACTTTTTTTAATTGAACTTGTCGTTATAAAGTTGTTCAAAATCAATCTTTTTTTCAATATTTAGTTCAGGGTAGCCAGATTTTCTTATTAAATCTAAAAAAATTACTTCTAATTTTGGGTAAACTACTTTTTGTAAATCGCATAATACAATTTTGCTAATTTCTTTTTTATCTTTAATATTTTCATCTATAGATATTACTGCAGCGTATTTAATTTCAAAAAAAGCTTTATTTTTATTTTCACTCTTATCTTGTAATATTAGCTTTGTAGTTACTTCCAAAAATTTATTTTTAAATGCCAATGATGAAATATCAATATCCAAATTATATTTTGAAATATTTTCTCTCACAAACAAAAGTGTTGTTGCGCTTGGTGTTTCTATTGATAAATCTTTTATATATTCTAATATTATTTTAAATTTTTCATCTTTACTTTTTGTCATCTAGATCTTTATATTCTCCTTCTATATAGTCTTCCTTTTTTTCATTAAAATTATTTTTATTATTTCTTTTTGAAAATTTTTTAAACATTATTTTTCTTGTAGGGGGAAATATAATTAAAAAGCCAAAAAAATCTGTTGCAAATCCAGGTATAATTAAAAAAATTGCACCTATTCCAATTAAAGCACCTGATAACATTTCGTAAGCTGGAATTTCATTCTTAAACATTTTTCTTAATCCGCTGTTTAAAGTATTTAACCCTTCAGCTCTTGCATAGTAGATACCGATAAAGGCAGTTAAAAATATTAAAAAAATCGTATTAAAGGCACCAATTAAACCACCAATTTTTATAAATAAATAAATTTCAATGGTCGGAATCAATATTATTGCTATTAAAAGTGAGTTCATTTGTCTTTAATTCTTATATTTAGGTCATTGAAAAACGAGCACATAGTAAATATTATAATTATTTAAAAAATACAATGAATTATAGTTTTGAATATATAGACATAATATTACTTGCAATGATTGCAGGTTTTATTTTTCTTAGACTCAGGGGAATACTTGGCAAAAAAACAGGTCATGAAGAGGATATGGCATCTAGTTTTGCTCATGACTTCGAATTTAAGAAGCCAGCAACAAAAAAAGAAATATACGAGTTTGATGACAATGCAAAAAAAGAATTTTTAAGTGGTGCAAAAATTGCATATGAAACAATCATTACTTCATTCGCAAGTGGAAAAATAAGTGAAATAAAATCTTTACTAAATAAGGATGTATATAATTCATTCAATGATGCGATTAAGGAAAGATTCATGAAACAGTTAAAAAACGAAACAACATTTATTGGAATTAATTCTGCTGAGATAAAAGAACACGAACAAAATAATGATTTATTAGAGGTTAGTGTAAACTTTATAAGTGAAATTATAACTTGTATTAAAGATAAAGATAATAAGATAATTTCTGGCGATCCTCAAAAAATTAAAAGAGTAAATGACACTTGGAAGTTCTCAAGAAATGTTAGATCACAAAATCCTAACTGGCAATTGGTCAAAACAGAAGTTTAATTGAATAAAAAAATATCAGAAAAAGATAAAAAAGCTTGGGAAAAATTTGTTAACTCAAGGGAAAGAATTCATAACAAGGATAATCAAAAAATAGAAAAAAGTTTTCCAAATATAGAAAAATCAATCGATCTTCATGGATATACATTGCTAGATGCAAATACAGAAATAGAAAAATTTATATTTGAATGTTACGAAAAGGGTTCGACAACAGTCAATATAATAACCGGGAAGGGGAGTAGATCAAAAAATAAGGATGATCCATATCAAGCAAAAGACTTAAGTATACTTAAATATTCAGTACCAAATTTTATTAATGAAAATAAAGAACTTATGAAAATAATTTTAAAAATTGATTTTGACTTGGTTAACAGTCCTTCCAAAGGAAATTTTTTAGTCTACTTAAAGAAAAAATGATTAGAGAAAAGATATTAAAAGTTAGAGCAAAAGCAAGAATTAGAAAAAGCAAAAAAGAGATAAATAAAAATATAAAAAACTTTTTTGCTTGGATCAAAGGAGCTGAAATAATTGAACTTAAAGAGTGTGATACAAAAAAAGATCCCGTAAGACCGGAATTAGATAACGAATTTAGAACTAGTTATGGAAGAAAAATTTATGGAGTTAAATATAAAAATGAAATTTATGCTGTTATGTGTTTTGCTTTTACAAATGAAATACCAAAATCAGTCCATGAGTTAGATCTTTTAAGTAGAGATGCTTTTTTACAAAGTGCCACAAGAGATCAAAATGTTGGAAAAATAGCAATTGCTTACACAGTTTGGTCTAACAAAAAAGGCGGAGGAAAGTTAATTGTTAAAGAAGTTTTTAAATTGATTAAAAAATCTAATCATTTAAACAGATTAGTTACGCTATCTCCATTGACTGAAATGGCAAGAAGTTTTCATTTAAATAATGGTGCAGTCGAAGTTCAAGTAAACGAAGAAACACAGAATTTTGAATATAAATTATAAGATAAATTTTGATAAATCCGTGTCTTTTACAAGCTCACCAATGTGTTTTTTTATATAAGTTGAGTCTATAGTTATTGTCTCCCCTGATTTGTCAGAGGCTGTGAAACTAATTTCATCTAAAATTCTTTCTATTATTGTATGCAATCTTCTTGCACCTATATTTTCTACAGTATTATTAACTTCACTTGCTATGGTTGCAATTAAATCAATTCCGTCATCAGTAAATTTTAGTTCAACATTTTCTGTTTTTAGTAAAGCTTTATATTGTTTGATTAAACTATTATCTGGTTCTTTTAAAATTCTTTTAAAGTCATCACTATTTAAAGCATCAAGCTCGACTCTAATTGGAAGTCTTCCTTGCAACTCTGGTAATAGATCAGACGGTTTTGCAAGTTGAAAAGCACCAGAAGCAATAAACAATATATGATCTGTTTTAATTGGACCATGCTTTGTGTTAACGGTTGTACCTTCAATAAGTGGAAGGAGATCTCTTTGAACACCTTCTCTAGAAACATCTCCACCAACCCTATCAGTTCTAGCTGAAATTTTATCAATCTCATCAAGAAAAACTATTCCATTATTTTCAGTAGAGTCTTTAGCTGATTTAACAATTTTATCCTCTTCGATTAATTTGTCAGACTCTTCATTTATTAGAATTTCGTGAGATTCTTTTACTGACATTTTTTTCTTTTTAGGTTTTTGACCCAGTGATTTTCCCAAAGCATCAGAAATATTTATCATGCCAATGTTTGCACCAGGCATGCCTGGTATCTCAAATGAGGGCATTTGACTATTCTCACTAACTGCAATTTCAATTTCGTTTTCGTCAAGATCACCACTTCTTAGTCTTTTTCTAAAACTTTCTCGTGTAGCAACACTCGCGTTATTACCCACCAAAGCATCCAACACTCTCTCCTCAGCTAATTTTTGAGCTTTAGCATGTACTTCTTTTCTTTTTTTTGATCTTTCCATTGCAATAGCAATTTCAATCAAATCTCTAATTATTTGTTCAACATCTCTTCCAACATAACCAACCTCAGTAAATCTAGTCGCCTCGACTTTTACAAAAGGAGCTTCAGCTAATTTTGATAACCTTCTTGAAATTTCTGTTTTTCCAACACCAGTTGGCCCCATCATAAGAATATTTTTAGGAAGTACTTCGTCTTTCATATCTCCGTCTATAGCTTGTCTTCTCCATCTATTTCTCAAAGCGATTGCCACAGCTCTTTTTGCATTGTTTTGTCCAACGACAAATCTATCTAATTCTGAAACTATTTCTCTAGGAGATAGTGAATCTGAAAGGGCATTTTTATTCTCTTTTTTATCTTTTGGAACTAAAGTTGTTACGTTTGAATTATCCATTATATTTTTTCAATTGAAATATTATTGTTTGTAAAAACACAAATTTCCGCTGCTGTTTCAACAGCTCTTTTTGCAATTTCTTCAGCCGACATATCTGAGCCCATAAGAACCTTAGCTGCAGCTAGAGCATAATTACCGCCAGAACCAATTCCTATTACGTCACCTTCTGGCTCCAAAACGTCTCCAGTTCCAGAAATTATAAAACTTTTTTCTTTATCAGCAACCGCCATCAAAGCTTCTAATCTTCTTAAATATTTATCTGTTCTCCAATCTTTTGCTAACTCAACAGCGGCTCTAGATAAGTTACCAGCATGTTTTTCTAATTTAGATTCTAATCTTTCAAATAAAGTTAAAGCATCTGCCGTAGAACCCGCAAAGCCTGCGATCACATTTCGTTTCTCAATCTTTCTAACTTTATTTGCAGTTTTCTTAATTACAGTATTTCCCATACTGACTTGGCCATCACTAGCCACTACAACTTGATTTTTTTTTCTTACTAGTGCTATTGTTGTCATGACTCATAGGTGGATACTAATTTTTATAGTTCAAGTGCCAAATTAGAAATATTGATATCATCAAATAATCTATATATACGTATATTTTATAATGAAACGAAAAGCTAAAATTAGCCGAAAAACTAAAGAGACATCAATTAGTGTTGAAGTAAATATCGATGGTAAAGGTAAATATAAAATTGATACAGGCATAGGTTTTTTAAATCATATGCTTGAGCAATTATCCAAGCACTCTTTGATTGATTTAAATGTAAAAGCAAAAGGAGATACGCATATTGATCTGCATCACACTACTGAGGATGTGGGGATTGCTATTGGAGAATGTATTAAAAAGGCTTCTAACAAATTTAAAGGAATTAAAAGATATGCACATGCTATGATCCCAATGGATGAAACTCTTTCCAGAGTTGCAATAGATGTATCAAACAGACCTTACTTAATTTGGAAGGTAAATTTAAAAGTTGAAAAACTTGGTGAAATGGACACGGAATTATTTAAAGAATGGTTTCAAGCATTTTCCCAGTCAGCTGGCGTTACACTTCACATGGAAAATATATATGGCGATAACAGTCACCATATAATTGAGTCATGCTTTAAAGGATTAGCTAGAACTTTAAGAAGCGCTTTAGAAATAGATCCAAGAACAAAAAACGTTATACCATCTACTAAAGGCTCATTATAAATTTTAATGAATATTACAATTGTCGACTATAAATCGGGCAACATAAGCTCTGTTATTAACTCGTTTAACGAGGTTGCCAAAGATAAAGTAAAAATAGAAGTAACTTCAGACATTAATAAAATAAAATCGAGCGATAAAGTTGTTTTACCTGGACAAGGTTCGTTCAAAAGTTGTGTTGATGGACTTAATAATATCAGTGGCTTAATTGATGCTCTAAATGAATTTGCAATTAATAATCAAAAACCTCTTCTTGGAATTTGTGTTGGGTTACAAATGTTTGCAGATATTGGTTATGAAGAAAAAGAAACAAAAGGCTTAGGTTGGATTTCGGGGAAAGTTTCAAAAATTGATAATCAAAATGGAAAATATAAACTTCCTCACATAGGTTGGAATCAGATTAATATTGTTAAAGAAAATACGATCTTTAAAAATATAGAAAATAATTCTCACATGTATTTTGTGCATAGCTATGAATTTATACCGAATGATAAAAACGTAATTTCAGCTACCACAGATTATTCTTCAAATATTGTATGTGCTGTAGAAAAGGAAAATATATTTGGAACACAGTTTCATCCGGAGAAGAGTGATAAGATAGGACTTAAAATAATTGATAATTTTATAAAATTATAAAAATAATGAAAATATTTCCCGCGATAGATATTAAAGACAAAAAATGTGTAAGATTAGTCAAAGGAGACTTTGATAGCAAAACAGAGTACGAAATGTCACCTGTTGAACAAGCTGGTAAATATAAAGATCATGGATTTAAAAATTTACACATTGTTGACTTAGATGGTGCGCTAACAGGAGAAACAGTAAATTTAGATATTATTAAAAATATTGTTAGTAAATTTGATCTTAAAGTTGAGGTTGGTGGAGGTATAAGAAACTTTGAAAGCATACAAAAATACACTGATGCAGGAGTTGATAAAGTTATTTTAGGGAGTGCCGCAATAAAAGATAAAAATTTTCTGAAAGAGTCATGTCAAAAATTTCCAAACAAAATTGCTCTAGGTTTGGATGCTAAAGATGGATATTTATCAATATCTGGATGGAAAGAAAATTCTAATCAATTAACTTTAGATTATTTAAAAGAAGTTAATGATTATGGTGTTAGTAGATTAATTTATACAGATATAAACAGAGATGGCATGAAACAAAGTCCAAATTTTGAAGAAACTCAGAAAGTAGCAGAGATTTCTAGTTGTCCTGTTGTTATTTCAGGTGGAGTTTCATCAATTGATGATATTAAAAAATCAAAGGGTTTAAAAAATATTGAAGGTATAATAGTTGGAAAAGCAATTTACGATGGTGACATTAATTTAGAGGAATTGGTTAAAGAAATAGATGCTTAAAAATAGAATAATACCCTGTCTAGATGTTAAAAATGGTCGTGTTGTAAAAGGAATTAACTTTGTTGATCTAAAAGATGCAGGCGATCCTGTTGAGCAAGCAAAAATCTACAGTGATGGGGGTGCAGATGAGATTTGTTTTTTAGATATCACAGCATCTAACGAAAATAGAGAAACTATTTATAAAGTTGTAGAGAAAACTTCAAAAAAATGTTTTGTTCCTCTTACAGTTGGAGGCGGTGTGCGCAGCATTGAAGACATAAGCAAATTATTAAACTGTGGCGCAGATAAAGTTTCTATAAACACAGCAGCAGTTCAAAATCCAGAGTTAGTTGTTCAAAGTTCCAAAAAATTTGGGTCCCAATGTATTGTTGTGGCTATAGATGCTAAAAAAAATGGTGATATGTGGGAAATATTTACCCATGGTGGAAGAAATAAAACGGGAATTAATGCAATAGAATTTGCAAAAAAAATGGAAAAAAACGGCGCGGGAGAATTACTTGTTACTTCAATGGATAAAGACGGAACTCAGTCTGGTTATGATATTGAACTTATGAAAAACATATCTTCATCAGTAAATATTCCAGTAATAGCTTCTGGTGGCGTTGGTACTTTAGATCATTTAGTTGACGGAATTAAATCAGGAGCAAATGCAGTGCTTGCAGCATCTATTTTCCATTATGGAACTTTTTCTATAGAAGAAGCAAAGCAATATTTGGCATCCAAAGATATACCTGTTAGAATTTAAAATGTTAAAAATATTAGAAGATTTAATTATATTAGCTAGAGAAAGAAAAAATAATCCTATTTCTGGATCTTACACTAATAAGTTATTAGAAGATAGATCTTTGGCAAAAGAAAAAGTACTTGAAGAAGTTGGAGAACTTATTGAGGCTGTGGAGAAAGATACTAATAAAATTCATGAAGCGGCAGATGTAATGTATCATTTGGTTGTTTATCTAGAGGCTAATGGAATAAAAATTGAAGAAATAATGGCTGAATTATCAAGTAGAAAAAAATAATACCTACAAAATATACTTATAAAAAAGATAAGTATTTAATAATTTCAATTAAATATATACTTTCTAAAAAAATGAGCCATAAGTTCTATAAACCTGCAAGATCAAGACTGCAAAGAAGTGAATTAGCAGTTCCAGGCTCATCGCCAAAGATGTTTGAGAAGGCTTTAAATTCGGAAGCGGATTATATTTTTTTAGATTTAGAAGATGCGGTTTCTCCAAATGATAAGGTTCCGGCGCGCGCAAATGTAATTAAAGCGCTAAATGAAATGAACTGGAGAGAAAAAGGAAAAACAATTTCTGTGAGAATAAACAGTCTTGATACACACTATATGTACAGTGATTTAGTAGAAATTGTTGAGCAAGCAGGAGAGAATGTTGATACAATATTAGTACCAAAGGCAGGCACTGAAAGTGATGTATACATGGTTGATTGTATGCTTACTCAAATTGAAACGAATAAAAAATTAAAAAACAAAATTGGTATTGAGTGTTTAATCGAAACAGCACTTGGAATGTCCAATATTAAAGAAATCGCAAAAGCGAGCGAAAGATTAGAGGCATTACATTTTGGTGTAGCCGACTATGCCGCAAGTTTAAGAGCAAGAACTGTTGTAATAGGTGGATTAAATCCTGATTATCCAGGGGATCAATGGCATCACGGACTTTCAGAATTGGTAATGACGTGTAGAGCTTATGGGCTAAGAGCTATCGATGGTCCCTTCGGAGATTTCAATGATCCAGATGCATACATTGCTGCAGCAAAAAGGGGTGCAGCAATTGGTATTGAAGGCAAATGGGCAATACATCCATCTCAAATAGAACTAGCAAATAAAGTATTCTCACCACCAGAGACAGAAGTAAATAAAGCAAAAAGAATTTTAGAGGAATTAGATAAAGCTGCAAAGGAGGGAAAGGGAGCAGCACAATTAGATGGAAGAATGATAGATGCGGCGTCAGCAAGAATGGCTGAAAATATTGTTAATATTGATAAGTTAATAAATAAAAAATAATTATGGATATACACGAATATCAAGCAAAAGAAATTTTAGCTAGTTTTGGGGTTACAATTCCAAGAGGAGGGATTGTCTACAGTCCTGAGACCGCAGAGAATAAAGCAAGAGAAATTGGTGGATCAAAGTGGGTTGTAAAAGCACAAATCCATTCTGGCGCAAGGGGGAAAGCTGGAGGAGTAATTGTTTGTAATTCTCCGCTTGAAGTTGCTCAAGCAACAGACAAGCTCTTAGGAAAGAAATTGGTTACTAATCAAACAGGTCCAGAGGGCAAAATAGTAAATAGAATTTATATTGAAGAGGCAACAGATATTGAAAAAGAATTATATCTAGGTTTAGTTTTTGACAGAAGCTCTGAGAGCATAATGGTTGTAGCCTCAACAGAAGGTGGAATGAGTGTAGAGGAAATTGCTAAAGAAAAACCAGACTCAATCATCAGATCTAAAATAGAAGTTGCAGTGGGGATACAAAATTTTCAAGCAAGAGAATTGGCGTTTGGATTAGGGATTGAACCAGAATTAATTAGAAGAGCTTCAGAAACTATAATAGGTTGTGCAAAAGCTTTTAGTGAGTTAGACGCGACAATGGTTGAAGTAAACCCATTAGTAATTTCAAAACAAAAACAAATATTGGCTCTAGACTGCAAGATGAGTTTTGATAATAATGCAATGTTCAGAAGAGACAAAGTATCTGAATTAAGAGATAAAACCCAAGAGGATGAAAAAGAAGTTTATGCATCTGACAGAGGGTTAAATTACGTAAGTTTAGACGGTAATATTGGAAATATTATTAATGGTGCTGGATTGGCAATGGCATCAATGGATATGATTAAACTTGCTGGTGGAGAGCCGGCCAACTTTCTTGATGTTGGTGGAGGAGCAACACCTGAAAAAATAGTAAAGGCGTTTAGGCTAATCACAATGGATAAGAAAGTGAAAGTAATTCTCGTTAATATTTTTGCAGGAATAAATAGATGTGATTGGGTAGCAGAGGGAATAGTCCAAGCATTAGAAAAGATAGAAATAAAAGTTCCATTGGTAATAAGACTAGCTGGTACAAATGTTGAAAAAGGAAATAAAATACTGCAAGAAAGTGAATTAAATTACATAGAAGCTAATACTTTAGAGGATGCTGCTAATAAAGCTGTGGCAGCATTGAAATAAATGGCAGTTATAATCGAAAAAAATACAAAAATATTAATTCAAGGATTCACCGGAAAAATGGGAACTTTTCATGCTGAGGAAATGATAAAATATGGTTCTAATGTAGTTGGAGGTGTTACACCAGGAAAAGGTGGTCAAAAGCATTTAGATAGGCCAGTATTCAACACAGTAAAAGAAGCTGTAAAGAATACAGGAGCAACAGCATCAATATTATTTGTTCCACCAGCTTTTGCGGCAGACTCTGCAATGGAAGCAGCAGATGCAGGAATTAAAACATGTGTTGCAATAGTTGATGGAATTCCCTCGCATGACATGATCAGAATTAAAAGATATATGAAAAGATATTCCAAATCTGACAAAATGACTTTAGTAGGTCCAAATTGTGCAGGCATTATAAGTCCAGGAAAATCAATGTTAGGAATTATGCCAGGCCATATTTATAAAGAAGGAAGGGTTGGAATTATAAGTAGATCAGGAACTTTAGGATATGAGGCTGCACAACAAATGAAAAATTTAAATATAGGTATTTCTACAAGCGTTGGAATAGGAGGCGATCCAATTAATGGAAGTTCATTTAGAGATATAATCGAAAAATTTGAAACCGATGATGAAACTGATGCAATTTTAATGATTGGAGAAATTGGAGGTCCACAAGAAGTAGCTGCGGGTGAATTTGCTAAAGAAAATATGAAAAAACCTGTAATTGGTTATATAGCTGGATTAACAGCTCCAAAAGGTAGAGTTATGGGACATGCAGGAGCTATCGTATCTGCCTACGGTGAAAGTGCTATCGAAAAAGTTGAAATTTTAAAAGAATGTGGTGTGACGATATCCAAAAATCCGTCAGTTATGGGAGAGACTGTTAAATCTGTTTTAGAAAAAATTTAAGTATGAAGTACGATGATCAAAATATATTTGCAAAAATTTTAAGAGGGGAAATTCCTTGTAAAAAAATTTATGAAGATAAATTTGTTTTATCTTTTCATGATGTAAATCCACAAAAAAAAATACACGTATTAGTAATACCAAAAGGAAAGTATATTCACCTTGATGATTTCAGCGAAAATGCTTCATCAGATGAAATTGTTGGTTTGATAAAAGGAATAAATATTGTTGCGAAAAAATTAGGAATTTCTATTGATAATGGAGAAGGATACAGAGCTCTTGCAAATGTTGGTGAAAATGGAGGGCAAGAAGTTCCCCATCTACATTTTCATTTATTTGGGGGAGAAAAAATTGGAAAAATGGTTTCATAACCTTGAAAGTAGAGAGATATTATTTAGAAATCGTTTCCTTAAGGAATTTAAAAGCGGTTAGTTCTCCAGATCAAAACTTAAATGTAGAAAAAGTAAATCCACCAAATATTGAACTTAATAAATTTTTTTATAAAAATATTGGAAAGAATCACAGATGGATTGATAGATTAGCTTGGGATAATATTAAATGGTCTGCATATTTAGAAAACGAAAACGTAAGTACATATACTTTAAAATTAAATGAAGATCCTGTGGGATATTTTGAAGTTATAGAGGACAAATCTATCAATTCTTCGGAAATAGCATATTTTGGAATATTAGATAACTATATAGGAAAAAAAATTGGAGGATATTTATTATCTGAAGCTATAAAATTATGCTTTGAACATAATTCTAAGAGAGTATGGGTTCACACTTGTACATTAGATCATAAAAACGCGTTAAATAATTATTTAAAAAGAGGATTTAAAATATTTAAACAAGAAATAATTAACTTGAATTTAGACTAATCATTTTTTGGAAGTTTAAATATTTTTTGATCAATTTCTTGGTTAATTGACGTATCAAAAATATATGTAACTGCTAAATTTTGATAAACATCTTCAATTTGCCAGCCAACCAAATCGTAACTATCCTTACTAAAGAAAACATTAATATTATTGTTATTTTCTATAATTTTAAAAAAAAAAAATTTACCTTCTACTTCTCCCAATTTTCCTGTTTTAATCTTATTGATCAAAAATTTCTTATCTAATAAAAACTCAAATGGTGTTTTATTTATAGAATATCGAAAATATTGTTTTCCTTTCTTTATAACTAACTTTGATCCGTCCGAAACTAAAACTTTATTTTTTCTTTTTTCATATTCACAAAATATTTTTTTTGGGTATTGAACTGTGCATTCACCTTTTTCATCTTTTCCATTTATTGTCTGAATAAAATTGAAACTAATGTTTTCTATTTTATTTAATTTTTGAATGATTTTTTGTTGGTTTGATGCAGCCAAATTATTTTGAAGAATAAAAAAAAAAAATATTATGTATAAAGCTTTCCTCATTTTAAGATTTCTCTTTTACCAACATGATTAGCTTTGCTTACTACTCCACTTTCTTCCATCATATCAATAATTCTTGCTGCTCTATTATATCCAATTTGTAGCTTTCTTTGTAAAAAGGACGTTGAAGCCTTTCCTTCTTGTTTCACCAATTTTAAGGCGTTTTGGTAAAGCTCATCTTTATCGTTCAATTCTGAATTTTCAAAATTACTTTCATCTTCTCCTGAAAATTCTAATATTTCTTCAACATATTCTGGCCCAGCTTGAGATCTTAAAAAATTATTTATTTTCTCTATTTCATCCTCAGTTACAATTGGCGCATGTATTCTTGTTATCTTATTTGCTGATGACATATATAGCATATCACCCTTACCTAAAAGTTGTTCAGCCCCCTGTTCTCCAAGTATGGTCCTACTATCAATCTTAGATGAAACTTGGAAAGAAATTCTAGTGGGAAAATTTGCTTTTATAGTACCAGTTATTACATCAACACTTGGTCTTTGCGTTGCCATTATAATATGTATACCAGCAGCTCTGGCCATTTGGGAAAGTTTCTGAATATAGTTCTCGATATCTTTTCCTGAAACTAACATTAAATCCGACATTTCATCAACAATTACCACTATGTATGGCATAAAAGTTTTATGTTTAGAATTATAACCATCTATATTTCTTACACCTACTTTAGTCATAAGCTTATATCTATTCTCCATTTCTTTAACTACCCAACCTAAAACCGAAGCAGCCTTCTTAGCTTCTGTAATGACAGGGCAAAGTAAATTTGGAATTCCTTCATAAGTAGATAGCTCTAACATTTTAGGATCTATTAAAATAAACTTACATCTATCTGGCGTATGCCTATATAGTAAAGATAATATGATTGTGTTAATACATACAGATTTACCTGAGCCAGTTGTACCTGCAATTAATAAATGAGGCATTGTGCTTAAGTCACCAATTATTGGATTACCTGATATGCTTTTACCCAAAGCGATCGGAAGTTTAATATCCTTTTTTTTAAAGTTTGAATCTTTTATTACTTCACTAAGATATACATTTTCTCTTGTGATATTGGGTAATTCGATACCAATAGTATTGCTTCCTGGTATTATAGAAATTCTGGCCGACTCTGAACTTGTATTTCTTGCAATATCCTCTGATAGATTAATTATTTTTGAGACTTTTACCCCAGCGGCAGGCTCAAATTCATTTAATGTAACCACTGGTCCGTAATTAATTTTTTTTATTTTTCCCTCTACTCCGAAGTCCAATAAAACTTTTTCTAAAAATTCTTCATTTATTGCTTCGTTGATTTTAGCGGTTTTTTCGTTTCTAGAGGACTGCTGCAGTAACTTTAAATCTGGTAAAATAAATTTTTTAATAACTTTATCTAACCCATTGTCAAAAGGTAGCTTGTCCTGAAGTCTTGTACTTTGTTCGGTATTTGAATTATTTATATTTTCTTCAATTATTTTTTCATTTTTTAATTTTCTCTTATCTTTGAAAATAGAGATATATTTTAAAATATTTAAAAACCTAATGATTACAGATAATTTAAAATTAATACTAATTAAAAATAGTATCATAATTAAAATTGACATTACATAAAATGAAATAGTCAAGTTTATTTCCAAAAAATTACTTAAAAAAGTATCTTTGAGAAACAATCCTACAAATCCACCATTTCCATTCACCGTTAGAAAAAAAGATTGATCTTTAAAGTACGAAAAGAAAAGTGAGCCTAAAACTAAATAGAGCACACAAAAAAACAAATTATCTACAAATAAAATATATTTTTTATTTATAAAAATATTTGTACCTGAAAAAAATAACGTAAATGGTATTAAATATGATATCAAACCAACAGATTGGAAAAGAAAATCAGAAACTATACTACCTCTTAAACCTAAAAAATTTTTTATAATATCTGAACTATTAACAATAAAATTTGGATCATTAGGTGAATAACTAATAAGGGCCAGAAATATTGCTACAGAAACTAACATTAATATTAATGAAACTAATTCTGTAATTCTCAAAATTACAAATTCTTTGGTTTTTATTAAGAAATTTTCATATTTCATAAAAATGAATCAATTTAGTTGATTTGTACCATTTAATTATTATTGGTAAAATTAAAAAATTTTATGAAAGTTTGTTTAATCGGAAATAATTTAACTAGCTTGATTTTAGCATATATTTTATCAAAAAAAAAATTTAAAGTAGAAGTATATTCTTCTAAGAAAGAAAAATTTAAGTCAAAAACCAGGTCACTAGGTATAACAGATTTTAATCTAAACTTTTTAGAAAAAAATTTTAAAAATATTTCAAAAAAAACAAATTCTATAAATCAAATCAAAGTTTTGGTTCAAAATATAAAAAAGAATCAAAAAATTTTATTCAATAATAATTCTAATACTTTATTCAGCATGATAGAATATTATAATTTGCTAAAGTTTATTGAGTCTAAAGTTAAGTTAATTAAAACTATTAAATTTAAAAATATTAAAAGAAAATATAATTTGATTAATTTGGCAGATGATGAGAAGTTTGATCTTGTTATAAATTGTGAAAGCTCAAATATATTAACTAAAAAATTTATCAAAAAAGGTATATCTAAAAATTATTTTAATAAAGCTTTTACAACAATTATATCTCATTCTAAAACTATTAATAATGAGGCGATTCAAATATTTACCGAATACGGACCAATTGCATTTCTTCCTCTTTCAGAAAAAAAAACTTCGGTAGTTTTTTCATTTGATATAAATAAAAAAAAAGGAATAACTAATAGTGAAATTATTAAATTAATTTATAAATTTAATCCTTCATATAATATACAATCATTAAAAAAAATAGAAAGTTTTAATCTTAAATTTAGTTTAGCTAAAAAATATTCTCATAAAAATATTTTATTCTTTGGAGATACAATTCATTCAATTCATCCACTTGCTGGGCAAGGTTTTAATATGACAATAAGAGATATAATTAAACTCAACGGTATTATCGATAAAAAAATAGATCTAGGTCTATCAATTGATAAAAGCATTTATAGGGAGTTTGAGAAATCTACTAAAAGTTATAATTCTTTATTTGCTTTTGGTATAGACATTACACATGAATTTTTCAAATTTAATAATAAATTTTTTCCGGAAAAATTTTCTGAAAATTTATTTTCTTTAATTAATCAAAACAAAAAAGTTAAGAATTTATTTATCAAGTTTGCTAATCAAGGCAATATTTATTACTGAACAGTTTTATTATTTGAAAAATCTACACTATATGTATTTAATATTTCTTCAAACTTTATTCTTCTCTCTTTTAAATTTTCCGTTTCTAAAAGAATTTGTTTTTCTAGAATAGAAAAAGGTGATGCCATTGATAAAGCAGATAGTGTTTGATAAACATTTTGTCCTTCAAGATCTTTCCAGTTAATATTATATCCACGTTTTTCAAATAACATCTTAAGCTCATCTAATATTTTTTTTATTTTTGAAAATTCAAGATTTTCTTTTTCTGAATTTTCATCATCTCTATACAAATTAAAATCAACATTAATTTCTCTATAAAGCTTGTCATTTTCAATTTCGTTTATGATTTTAAATCTATTTAATCCTTTTAAAATAATTATATATCTACCATCGTCTGTCTCATTAAAACTGACAATTCTACAAAGACAACCAACTTTAAATAGATCAGGTTTTTTCAATTCTCCTGTTTTTTTGGGCTGCACCATACCTATTAGTCTGTTACCTGCCATTGCGTCTTCAGTCATTTTTAAATATCTAGGTTCAAAAATATTAAGAGGAACTGTTGTATATGGAAAAACAATAAAATTTGATAAGGGAAAAACAGGTATTTTTTTTGGATAGTTAATCATAATTATTAATTATAGATGTTTTTTTTTTAATTAAAATTTTAATTTTTAATGTTACTTGTAATTTATTGAAGCACTAACTATAATAATATCAATTATAAGCGGGCATAGCTCAGTGGTAGAGCGTCTCGTTGCCAACGAGAAGGTCGTGGGTTCAAGTCCCATTGCCCGCTCCATTAAAAAGGTTTTTTATGTCTGATTTAGCAAGCAAAAAATGTGTCCCCTGTGAGGGAAATATACCGCCATTCAATACAGATGAAATACACAAATATTTAAAGCAAGTGGATGGATGGGAAGTAATCGAGGATAAGATTGATGGATTCCATTTAATTAAAAATTTTAAATTTGATAATTTTTTACAAAGTCAAGAATTTGTTAACAAAGTTGGTGAAATTGCAGAGACCGAAGGTCATCATCCTGACTTATGGTTTGGCTGGGGTTATGCAAGAATTAAAATTTTCACTCATGCAATTAAAGGACTTGCAGAAAGTGATTTTATACTTGCAGCTAAAATCGATAAAATAATTTAATTTAGTGATTAAAGTGTCTTGTTTTTGAAAATACTAAAACAATTCCCATATCGTTCGCAAATTTTATAATTTCTTTATCCCTTATCGATCCGTTTGGTTGAATAACAGCAGTTACACCTGCTTGAACAAGTTTTTCTATTCCATCTATAAAGGGAAAAAATGCATCCGAGGCAGCAACAACAGGGTATTTACTACTATATAGATTAAACTTTTTCATTTTTTCTATGGCAATTTCACAACTATCTAACCTGCTTGGTTGTCCAGAACCTATACCAATTGTTTTGTTATTTTGAGCAATTACTATTGCGTTTGATTTTACAGAACGACATACATTAAAAGAAAATAGAAGTTCTTGAATTAATTTTTTTGAAGGTTTTATTTTAGATACAATTCTTAAATTTTTTTTTTCCAAAATTGAGCTATCATGGGATTGAATTAAATAAGAGTTTATTCCAGAGATAACATCAATTTTGCTATTTAAATTAATCTTAGAACTATCGATTAATCTTAAATTTTTTTTACTTTTTAAGAAATTAATTGCATTCTTTTCAAATCCATTTGCAATAATTACCTCATAATAATTTTTTGCAATTTCGATTGCTACAGAACAACTTAGTTTAAAATTACATGCTACAATACCACCAAAGGCACTTACAGGGTCACAATTCATTGCAGATTGATAGCTTTTCATATGATTGTTTTCTATTGATACTCCACATGGATTCATGTGTTTAACTATTACCACACCCCTGTTTTTGGGAAGGGTTTTTGAGAGTTTCAAACATGCAAATATGTCGTTGTAATTATTATAACTTAAATCTTTGCCATGCAATTTTTCTAATTTAAATTCATTATTATTACTATAGATTGCTGCGAATTGGTGTGGATTTTCACCATATCTAAGTTTTTGTACCAAATCTCCGTTAAAAATTAATTTTTTTGGAATATTTATTTTGGAAAAATTATTAAAATAATTGTAAATTGTACTATCATAATTTGCTGTTTCCATAAAAGCCTCTCTAGATAATTTCTCTCTAAATTTTAAAGATGTACCGCCCTTTAAATGATTTAATTCATTAGCCAGATCTTTGTATTGATCTACTCTTGTAATTATAACAACATCTTTATAGTTTTTAGCTGCTGATCTTACAAGAGTTGGTCCGCCGATATCAATATTCTCAATAATTTTTTCGTGATTGCTGGTTTGCAAAATAGTTTTTTTGAATGGATAAAAGTTTGTAATTACAAGGTCAATACTTTCAAATTTTAAATTATTTAAGATTTTTTGATGAGTTTTATTATTTCTTTTAAATAATATTCCAGAATGTATTTTGGGATGAAGAGTTTTAACTCTTCCATCTAAAATTTCCGGAAACTTCGTATAATCTGATACCTCTATACATTCATATCCAAGTGATTTAATTTTTTTATAAGTTCCACCAGAACTAATTATTTTTATTTTATACTTTTTTAATAATTTTAAAATAATAATTAATTCACTTTTATCTGAAACTGAAATTAAGGCAGATTTTATTTTCATACTTTTGATATTTCCCAAAGGATATTTTCATCAACTGAGTTGGTTAGTCCAGTAATAAGTATATTTTTGTTTTCTGTATATTTATTTTTCATCCCGAAATATAGGCCTGTTTCGATATCAATTTTATGATTTTTACAAGTAAATTTCCATCCAGAATTCTTATTTTCTATTAAGATAGTCTCATGGTTTAATAATTTTGTTAACTTTATTTCGGGTAGCAAATGAAATCTAATTGCAAAATTACATACTTTAAATCTTTTTGTTTTAATTAATTTATCACAACCACTTAACTTATTATTTTCAAAATAAAATTTTATTTGTCTTTCATGTATTACTCCATATGATTTAGAGTAGGCGTCATGTGAAGCAATAATTTCCCAAAAGTTTCTCTCTGATTTAACTTCTTTATTTAATATTTTGAAATTCTTGCTTACTAACATATGTCCATACTTGTCTCTCTCGAACTTTACATTTGATGTATTATCCAACACTAAGGTTGAGTGAGTAGCAGTAGATTTTGATATATTATTTAATTGGTGCTGATTATTTTGAAAATAACCTGAATTTGTAATTACTTTTTCTCCTAAATAATCAAATTCAAAAGAAAAAAGACCTGCCTGATAATCTTTAGAAAACTTTTTATCAGGTGTTTTCCCTACATCAATCATAAAGAAAAATTTTTTATTCTTGAAAACTGCATATCCTCCAGCTTCATTTGAGTCATCTTTAAATTTATATTTATAAAAATTAAGGTAATTATCAAATTCGACATTAGACTCATCAAAATTACCATTGAATAATATTCCATTTTTTTTGTTAGTGAAAAAAAGATTATATGATTTACCCAGGTAAAAAATTGCCTCGTCAAGAAAATCTGGTATTTTAGCTTGTGCCTCTTTCAATAGTTCTCTAATTACAATTAAGTATTTTAAATAAAAAATTAATTGCCTTAAATTTCTTGATTTAGGAAAATTGGTTGAATCTAAAGAAAAATTCAATAATTTTTTTAATAAATCAACTCCAAACTTTATGTAATAAGTGTCATCATAAGCTAATCCAACCAAAATAATTGCGGTACTACCAATTATTTTATCATCTAACTTTTCAGATCTCTTAATCTCATTTATTAAATGATTAGTTTGTTTTTTAATTAAACTATTAAAATATAATTTATAATTATTATCTGAATTTTCATAAGTTAATTTTGAATTTGATATCCATGCAATAATTCTTTTTGATAAAATATCAAGTTCCCATATATCTTGTTTATATTTATCATTTTCTTCAATCCAATTATAAATTACATTTTGGGTAATCTTTTGAGAAGATCTTAAGTCCAAAGTAAATAGCCAAAAAAAACTGTGAAGTTTTTTAAAATTTTTACTGCTTAAATTTGAAGAATTTTTCCAAACAGAATTCAAGGAGAAGTCTTCAATATCATATTTTTTCCTATCAAACCTTATTAAACAATTAAAAATATTTTGACTTGGTTTAAATATTATTACTCTGTCGTCAATCTTCGAAATTTTTTTATTATAAATTGGTGAGTTTAAATAAATTTTTCTTACTTGTTGTAAAATGTGAAAAAAAATAGAGCCAAAGTTTAAAAAAACACTTTTAATAAACATCTAGATTTGTTTTAAAATTTTAATATTTTTTTCTAAATCTCCATCATTTTCTTTGAACACAGTTGTTCCTGAAACTAAAATATCTACTCCAGCATTAACGGCAACTTTTGAAGTTTCAAAATTAATACCTCCATCTATTTCAATTTTAAAATTTAATTTTTTATCTTCTCTGATTTTGTCTAAATCTCTAATTTTTTTAACAACTTCTTTTATAAATGTTTGTCCCCCGAAACCAGGATATACACTCATAATTAATACTAAATCAATTTGTTCTAAATGTTTTTCAATTGTATTTATTTCAGTATCTGGATTTAGAGAAATACCTACTTTTTTTCCCAGAGATTTAATCAGATTTATTGTCTCCAGTATATTGTCAGTTGCCTCTGGATGAAAAGTTATAATATCTGCACCAGCATCACTATATGCTTTAATGTATTTATGAACAGGATCTATCATTAGATGAACATCAAATGGTAACTTGGTATATTTTCTTAAACTTTTAATTACTGGTGGACCAATAGTTAGATTTGGAACAAAATGTCCATCCATGACATCTACGTGTATCATATCAGCCCCACTTTCCTCTAATCTCTTTATATCTTTACCAAGTTGACTAAAGTCTGCAGACAATATTGAGGGTGATATTTGTATTTTTTTCATAGATAATACAATAACAGTACTATCAATTTTTTTAACAATTTGAATTAATTTTTACCAAAAATTCTATAAATTTCGTTTGCAATTTCACTTTCCAATGGAAAGGAAAGCATACCCATGACTGAATATCCCAATAAATAAGGGATCAAGTAAAATCTGATCATGTAAAAAAACCAAGCTACATATAATGGAACAATTGGGTGTGCTATAAAACTTGGGGTGATAAATTTAAATAATTTAATTATTGGGTTTGTTGATCTCACAAATATTTTCATGAAAAAAAATTCTGAATCTTCTCTTTGAAATATATTCATTGCCGTACGACCTATTAGAGTCCACATTATAATTCCTAGAATGTAATCTATTACTAAAATATATACTGGCATATAATATTAAGAAGAGGGGGCGTAAAATACGCCCCCAATATAAAATTTACTTAGTGTGCTTTTCCTAGAATTGTCTTACCGCTAGGTATCCTGACTTCGTCAACCATTTTTTGGGTTGCGCTATCAGGTTCTTCAGTCATAAGACTTACTACAACCATTACAACAAGACATACTACTGCTCCGATAATACCAAATCTTAGGTGGTCAATACCTAACCAAGGCGTTTGAGCCATAAATTTAGGCCCAACGTAGATTAAGTAAGCTGTACCAGATCCAAGACCCGCTATCATTCCTGCAACAGCACCCGCTCTAGTTGCTCTCTTCCACCATATTCCAAGAACAAGTGGGAAGAACAATCCAGACATGGCGAAATCGAAAGCCCAAGCAACAGCACCGAGAATTGATGTAATTCTCATTGATGCAATGTAAGCTCCAGCAGCACCGATCACTATTAGAAGTGCTCTCGCAACTAATAATCTTTTTCTTACGTCTGCTTTTGGATCAACGATTTTGTAGTAAATATCGTGTGATAAAGCATTCGCGATCGCAAGAATTAGACCATCTGCAGTTGACATCGCAGCAGCCATACCTCCAGCAGCAACTAGTCCAGAAATCACGTAAGGTAATCCAGCAACTTCAGGAGTTGCAAGAACTACCACGTCACCTCTCATGAACCATTCATTTAACTGAAGAATACCATCTCCGTTAAAGTCCGCTATAAAGGCTTGTTTAACATTTATCCAAGCATTAACCCATTCAATTTGCATTATTTCAGCAATAGGTTTCCCTATTAGACCCGTTGGTAAATTAGGATCTAAAAGAGATATCTTAGATAATGTTGCTAACATAGGCGCTGAAGTATAAAGCAATGCAATAAAGAACAGTGACCATGCCACAGATTTTCTTGCAGCTTTAACACTTGGTGTTGTGAAGTATCTCATTAGAATGTGAGGTAAAGAAGCTGTTCCCACCATCATACAAATTGCTAATGATATAAACTTCCAAGCAGCCATTCCACCAGCCGGTACGTCAGAATGAGGAACTGAAATTGATTTCAATCCTCCTGGTACACCAGCAGCTTTTATGTCTGCAGCAGCGTTTTTAACTAATCCAAATGTAGCCTCTAGATCGTTTAGTCTTGCTACCTCATCCGCCAACATGAAGTGGGGAAAGAAACCAAAACCATTTTTGTTACTAATCCAGAATACAGGAATTAGGTAAGCGATAATTAATACGATGTACTGGGCAACCTGTGTCCATGTAACCGCTCTCATACCACCTAACATTGAACATAGTAAGATACTTACTAATCCAACCCAAACTCCTAATTCAAATGGAATACCTAGAGCTCTAGATGCAATTGTTCCTGTCGCGTTAATTTGTGCTGTCACATAAGTGAAAGAAGCCAAAGTAAGAACAACAACCGCCATGAAACGCGCAGCATTTCCGCCGTATCTTGTTCCTATGAAATCTGGCACTGTGTAACATCCAAACTTTCTTAAGTATGGAGCCATTAGCGATGACACTAAAACGTATCCTCCAGTCCATCCGACTAGGAATGCCATGTAAGTGTAACCACCAAAGTAAATACCTCCAGCCATCGCAACGAATGATGCACCTGACATCCAGTCAGCTGCTGTGGCCATTCCGTTGAAGACTGTTGGAACTTGTCTTCCAGCTACATAATAAGCGTCGACCTGAACAGTTCTAGAAATCCATCCAATTAATGCATAGATCGCAACTGTAAAGGCAACAAACATTATACCTATTGTCTTAGCGTCCATACCTGCTTGTTCCGCTATAGCCATCAAAATGATGAATATTAAGAAACCCCCAGTATAAGTACCGTAGATTTTAGGTAAATTGCTTATGAAGTCTTTTTTATTTATAAACTTTTCAGCCATTATTCGTCCTCCCCTCTTTCGGCGAAGCCAAACTCTTCGTCAATTTTCTCTTGTCTGTTTGCAAACCAGAATATTAAGACAACGAAAATTACAATAGATCCTTGGGCACACATATAATATGCAAGTGGGTATCCCAAAAAGCTACCGTTGTTTAAACTTTCACCAAACATGAAGATGACGATTGAGAAAATGAACCAAATAGCTAGAGTTAACATCATTAACCCTTTGGTTTTTTCCCAGTGTCTTTCTTTGTTTGACATTTTTAATCCTCCCTATAGGTTAAAAGATGAAACCATACTGATTTGAAAAAGGATTGGAAGTCCTAAAATGGTCTTAAAAATGGCAGAAAACCTAGGAAAAACTAAAGATGGCAATTAAATACAAGCTTAAATTGAAAGATTTAAAGTTAGAGTACTTAATTGACTACTTTAAACCAATTCTAAACTACTTCAAACCAAAGCAAAAAATCAAGAATTACAACGATCTCAAAAGTTTTATTCAAAAAAAGTCAGCTTGGATTAGTCAAGTAACATTGTACGGATATTTAAAGACTAGAATGGGAGCAAAATATGTTTTGATGTTTGAGGACGAGATTTTTTTGGGGTCAATTAATAAAGCGAAGTGGAATATATATGCAGTTGCACTCCAAGATTTATGTTTCTATTCAATCTCGTATCTAAAAGATTATTCACAAAAGCATGATACTGATAAAGCAAAAGAAATTTTTTTTGAAATTTTATCTGAAGAGGAAAAAAATCAAATGCCAATTGAAATTATAAAAAAATCAAAAAATGAATTTGAAGAACGATTTGCCAAAATTAATTGGGAAAAACACCATAACAATTTACCTTTCAATAACAGTGCTCTAGCATTATATGAATGGTCTCCTATAGCAGATGAACTAAAATTATTAGATAGAAAAATAGTTTTAAATTCAATGATTTTAAAGTGGGATATTATTAAGAAAGAATTTTATCAGACAATAAATTTTTAAGTATTTTTTCTATTATTTACTAAATTATCAACAACACTTGGATCAGCAAGTGTAGTTGTATCTCCAAGTTGATCGTATTCATTTGCAGCAATTTTTCTTAATATTCTTCTCATTATTTTTCCAGATCTTGTTTTTGGTAATCCAGGGGAAAATTGAATTAGTTCAGGTCTATAAAATGGCCCCAGAGTTTTAGCTATATGATTTTTTAACTCTCTTTCTAAATCACCATCTGCTAATACTCCATTGTTAACTGTAACATAACAGTATAATGCGTTTCCTTTAATTTGATGAGGGTAACCAACTACTGCTGCTTCAGCAACTTTAGGATGAGATACAAATGCACTTTCAATTTCTGCTGTTCCAAGATTATGACCAGACACAATAATCACATCATCAACTCTTCCAGTAATCCAGTAGTAACCATCCTTATCTCTTCTACAACCATCACCAGTAAAGTATTTTCCTTCAAACTGTGAAAAATAAGTATCAATAAATCTTTGATGATCACCGTATACAGTTCTCATTTGTCCTGGCCACGATTGAGATATACACAATCTTCCTTGACCCTCACCTTTAATTTCATTTCCTGTTTGATCTACTATAATAGGTTTTATTCCATAAAAAGGCTTAGTTGCTGAGCCTGGTTTTAGATCTATTGCTCCAGTTTGAGGAGATATTAAAATTCCTCCCGTCTCAGTTTGCCACCAAGTATCTACAATTGGACATCTGTTATCTCCTACAGTTCGATAATACCATTCCCAAGCTTCTGGATTAATAGGTTCACCAACTGTTCCTAATAATTTTAAGGACTTTCTTGATGTTTTTTTAACTGGCCCCTCTCCTTGAGCCATCAAGGCTCTTATTGCTGTAGGAGCAGTATAAAATATATTAACTTTGTATTTATCAACAATCTGCCACCATCTAGAGGAGTCTGGATATGTTGGTACACCTTCAAACATTATTGTTGTTGCACCATTAGCCAGAGGCCCATAAATTATATAGCTATGTCCCGTAATCCATCCAATATCAGCTGTACAAAAATATATATCCTTTGGTTTATAGTTAAATATATATTGATGAGTCATGGATGCGTAAACCATATAGCCTCCTGTTGTGTGAAGCACACCTTTAGGTTTGCCTGTAGAACCAGATGTATATAAAATGAATAATGGATCTTCAGCTTCCATCTCCTCTGGTTCACATTGAGATGGTACACCTTTAATCATGTCGTTGTACCAAACATCTCTACTCTCATCCCAATTAATTCTGTTTCCAGTTCTTTTAACAACAATACATTTTTTAACATTTGGACAATGTATTAATGCCTCGTCTGTAATTGATTTTAAATGAATTGTTTTTCCACCTCTTATACCCTCATCTGCAGTTACGACGTAATCTGACTTACAATTATTAATTCTATCTGCAATAGCGTCCGCTGAGAACCCACCAAAAATTATAGAGTGTATTGCGCCAATTCTTGCACAAGCAAGCATTGTGTAAGCCAACTCAGGTATCATTGTAAGATATATTGTTACCCTATCTCCTTTTTGAATACCTATTTTTTTTAACCCATTGGCTGTTTTACTAACTTCATCATGCAATTGTTTATAACTAATTTTTTTTTGAACTTTAGGATCGTCTCCAACCCAAATTATAGCAGTCTTATCTTTGTTCTTTTTAAGATGTCTATCTATACAGTTTGCAGATGCATTTAATGTACCATCATAAAACCATTTAATACTAACGTCAGTCTTACTATAATTAACTTCTTTAATTTTTGTGTATGGTTTAATCCAGGTAATTCTCTTTCCCTCTCTGGCCCAAAAGTCATTATTATTTCTTATAGACGCTTTATATTTTTTTTCATACATCGATTTATTAATCAATGCGTTTTTAATCCATTCAGATTTTGTTTTATAAATCTTTTCTCCAGAATTTTTAGATTTATTTTTTAATTTATATTTTTTTATTTTTTTTTTTGTTTTTCTTACTTTTCTTATCGAAATTTTCTTAAACTTTCTTTTTTTTGAGAATTTTTTCTTATTTTTTTTCTTACTTATTCTTTTTTTCTTTTTTTTAGGCATGATTTATTTAACTATTTTACTCATCTTCAAAATAATTTTCCAGTATTTAGTGTCTATTGGCATAACTGATAGTCTACTTTGTTTAATCAGTGGTAAATCTTTTAATTCTTTGGTTTTTTTAATGTCTTTTAAGCTTACAGGATGATTCAATTTCTTTTCAAACCTAACTTGGACAGCAACAAATTTTTTTGAGATGTCTGTTGGATCTGTAAACGCTTCCTTTATTACCTTAACTATACCCACGATTTCTTTTCCAATATTGGAATGATAAAAAAAACACATATCTCCTTTTTTCATTTTTTTTAAATTATTTGCAGCTTGGTAATTTCTTACACCATCCCACATAGATCCTTTTGATTTACATTTAATTTGATCATCTATTGACCAAACATCTGGCTCTGATTTAAGTAACCAGTACTTCATCTAATTATTATTCCCACAGGCTACCATTCTTAAAATTCCTCTATTCATTTTACGCCATTTTTATAAAACACGTGCTATACAACGTGTAATACATTTGGATATTAAATTAAACTACTTAAAATTATTAATAAAATAATATCTAAAATAATTAAAGCTTCCATTTAATTTTTTTTATTTATTTCATCCTCATTTAAAAAATGATCCAATGAATCTACTCGATCTAGATCCTTATTTTTTTTAATATTGATTTGGGAATTTTCTATTGATTTTGTTGCTTTCCCTAAAAAAAAATAAAAATATAAGTAGGAAATAGTTACAATTATAATTAATAAATTTTTAACAATAAAAGATAAACCAATATAATTATTTCCAGAACTTTCCTTTAAATCAACATATTTTAAATATTCACTGTGAAAATAAAATATTAGAAAAATTATAACTAGAAAGAAAAATGCTCTACCTAAATTAGATTTTAACCAAAGATAAAATCTACCATAAAGAAATTGCTTTAGAACAAACTTAATCATTAAAAGTTAGTTATTCCAAACATAGCTCCAACTGCTACGATGGCTCCTTTCCACCCAGCTCCATGCAAAATCTTTTTTTCTTCGGATAATATTAGTTTTCTGAGTTCATCTACCGAGTAATCAGAAACTTTTTTTTGCTGATAAGAAATATGTTCTTCAACATTTTTTATTGCTCTTTTCCTAAGCATTTTTTTTATTTTTGAAGTAGGATTTAAATAATTAAATTTCATATCTAAATCCTTCCCAACTGCAAAAGCACGATCCACAGCTACAAACTATTCCTTTACAATGACCACACTCTTCCCACTGTTGAGAATTAATATGTTTTTTACAATGAAAACAATGCGTTATTCTTATTGGTTTATTACTTTTTTCATCATCATTTTTATTTATATGTTCAATCATTTTTAACCTCCTTTCTTTAGTTTAAGTATTTATTTAAGTCCTTTGACACCAACTCTGCGTATCTGAACCATTCAACAAAATAGTTTCTAGATTTACCTTTACGTTCAATCTCAACTTTCTTAATGGCCTTGTCCGTAACCCTATCTATAATCTTCATTTGTTTGTCTATCCTTGTCTTTTCTTTCATTCTTTGCTCCTTCCTTCTATTGTTTCATCTTTTAAATTTGACTCTTCCTCTTCAAGTACCAAGTCTTTATAGCAATCTGCTATTTCAGCATTTGCCATTGCACGTGCAGCCCTCCAGCTAAGCGAATTACCTTCTCTTTTTTGTATGTGTTCTGCTATCGCTAGAGGGTTTATCTTAAGGAGCCATTTGTCTGAGTATTTCTCCTTTCTTTTGTTATCAAATTTAAGCAACCTAAGTTTATGCACGAACATGGTGCCAATATAGAAACTACAAGTGGATATTTAAACTTCGAAGATGTTCTTTGAAGAACGTTTTTAAATATTTTTTGTTCTTTAAAGAATGATTATTGGTTTATCTTACCTCTGTATACCAATTCCAGTATTGTGATGAAAATATATTATTTTTCAGTATTTTTAATTGTTCTTTAGTAAGTTCATCACTATACAGATCAATCATTTCATTTAAGTATTTGCTATTATTAAAAAAATCTGGAGTGTCGTATTTTTCATTTCTAATATTGGAAGTTATAGATCTGTTATATTGATTAATTTCATCACTTATAGCTCTTTTATCCTCAAGTTCAGGGATAATTATATTTTTAAAGAGTTTCTTTTTATTTTTCCAATAAGTTTTCGTTTCCACACAACTTTTTATAGTTTGTTTCACTCTTTAAGTGCTCTGACATTTCCATTTGATGAAATCACATTTTGAAAACCTAAACTTCTTGCAACTTTTTCGGTGCTAGATCCTACACAAAAACATTTAACAGTTTTATTAACACTATCTAGCTTTAAATTTTTTATCAAACTTATCTACAGCTGATACAGATGAAGATATAATCGCCTTTATTCTCATAAAAGCATATAAAAAAACTTTAAAATCAAGCCATTCTTCTTTTGTAGTAGGTTTTCTCTTTTTTTTTAATTGATGTGAACTTTTTAAAATTCTAGCCGATTTAGATTTTAGTTCTGATTTGTCTATCTCATAAGTTACAAATATATTGCCACAAATACATGTCCTTTGTCTTTTGACAGTATTGGTTAAACTTTCATAAAATGTTTTTACTATAGAGGTTTCATTTTTTTTACATTTTGGACAAATCATAAGGGAAATTTATCACAATTTAAAAAACCGTGCTATACGATGTGCTATACATTTGCTGATTATAATTAGCTTTAATCAACATTTTTAATTGTAAAGATAAGGTAAAGGTTAGTGGGAGTTGGTAGAGTCTTATTGATGTATTACAAGTGTTGGTTTCATTAACCAATGACTCATGACTCAATTTTCACACCTGCGCCTTTTAAAAATTCGGCTTTCTCATCTAATTGCCATCTTGGGTTTACATTAAAGTTTAATTCGTTAAATGTTTTATTTTTAAACTTTTCAAGCCCTACTAAAGCAATCATTGCCGCATTATCACCACATAAACTTAAATCAGGAAACAAGCATTCAAATTTATTATCAGCAGATAATTTTGTTAATCTGCTTTTAATACCTTTATTAGCTGCAACACCACCGGCTACTACAAATGTTTTGTTAAAATAATTATTTTCATTTAAATACATTTGAAATGCCACTTTGGTTTTTTCAACGAGAATTTCCTCTATCGTTTTTTGAAATGATGCAGCCAAATCAAATCTATCTTTTTGATTTTTTATTTTTGGTTGCATTCGAAGAATAGCTGTTTTTAAACCTGCAAAAGATAAATTACATCCACCCCTATTTAAAATTGGTTTAGGTAATTTAAATCTCTCTTTGTTGCCTCTTTCTGCATACTTTTCTATTTTTGGACCTCCAGGAAATTCAATACCAATTATTTTAGCTGTTTTATCGAAAGCCTCACCTAAAGCATCATCGATAGTAGTCCCTAATCTCTTATAATTACCTAAGCCTTCAACTAACAAATATTGAGTATGACCTCCCGAAATTAATAACAAAAGATATGGAAAATTTAATTCTGAATTAAATTTTGGACTAATTGCATGACCTTCCAAATGATTCACGGCTATGAAAGGTTTATTTAATGATGCAGCAATAGTTTTGCCAAAATTTAGTCCAACCGTAAGACAAACAATCAGCCCCGGACCAGCTGTAGCAGCTATGGCATCAATTTGATTTATGTTTATTTTACTTTCTGATATTGCTTTTTCAGTAATTAAATCAATTTTTTCTACGTGTGCCCTTGCGGCTAATTCAGGTACCACACCTCCAAATTCTTTATGAACATCGAACTGACTTGATATTATATTCGATAAAATCTTTACTTTTCCATTTTCTTCTTGGATTATAGACGCGGCAGTCTCATCACAACTGGATTCAATGCCTAAAACTGTAATTTTTTTATTCATAATTTTTTAGATAGTACAATTTGAATATAAGATTTAAATATAAAACTATTAATGAAAAAAAATAAATTATTAATTGGGACTAGAGCCAGCAAATTAGCCATGATTTATGCTGAACGAGTAAAAAATCAAATTAGCAGAGTTTTTTCAGGAGAAATTGAGCTTGTTAAAATAACAACAGCTGGCGATCAAAATCAAAAAGATAGATTACATGAAATTGGTGGAAAGGGTCTGTTTTCAAAAAAAATAGAGCAAGATCTAATTGATAAAAAAATAGACCTAGCAGTTCATGCTCTTAAAGATATGCCATCTGAAGAGACCAAAGGTTTAATTACAAATTGTTTTCTCAAGAGAAACCCTCCAGAAGAAATACTTGTAAGTTTAGGCAATAAAAAATTAAAAGAGTTAAGTACAAATTCAATAATAGGCACTTCATCATTTAGGAGAGAATTTCAGCTTAAGAGAATTAGAGATGATTTGATTTATAAAACTATTAGAGGAAATGTGGATACTAGAATTTCCAAGTTAAATAATAAAGAGTATGATGGTATAATCCTTTCCAAGGCAGGACTAAAATCTCTTAACTTAGATAACTTAATCTCACAAGAATTTTCAACAGATGAAATTATACCAAGTGCAGGTCAAGGTATCGTATCAATCCAGTGTAGAGAAAATGATGAAAATATCATAAATTTGTTAAGTAAAATTAATGATAAACAATCTAGTATTTCTGCTTTATCGGAACGTGAAGTTTTAAATATTTTGGAAGGCGATTGTTTCACAGCTGTTGGTGTTTTTTCAAAAGTAAAAGAAGGTAATTTTGAAATTTCTGGTGAACTCTTCTCTGTAGATGGTAAAAAAAGATATTTTAAAAAAATTAAAGATAAAGTTTCAAATTATTTAAATGCGAGTATAGAATTAGGAAATTATCTGAAAGCAGAGGCAATGAATAATTACAAAAAATAATGCATATACTATTAACAAGACCGTTAGAAGATTGCTCAAATTTAATTTCTCGATTTAAAGAATTGGGTCATACGGTCTCACATTTGCCAGTAATTAAAATAAACAAAGTAGATTATCATGAAATAATTTTCAAAGATTATAGTGCTATTGTTTTTACAAGTTCTAATTCTATAAAAAATTTAAATCTAGATAGTGTTAATAAAACTGTTAAATGTTTTTGTGTAGGATCTAGCACCGAAAAAGTTGCAAGAAGTTTAGGTTTTCAAAATGTGATTTCATCAAATGGAAATGTCAGAGCACTTAAAGAGCTGATATTACAGAGCCATGATCAAAAAGATGGTAAACTTTTATATGTAAGTGGCCAAACTATTTCCTTCGATTTAAACAATGAACTTTCAAACGAAGGGTATGAAATAACCAGAGTGATAAATTATTCAGTTGATTATAATGATGATATAAATGGTGACATTATCAAACAACTTGAAAAAAGTATTCCAGATATAGTTTTCATATATTCTGAAAATAGCGCTAAAAGCTTCTTAAATTTAATCAAAAAATATCATTTAATTGACAGCTGGATGAATTCCAATTTAATGTGTATAGGAGATAAAACATCTTCTGTTTTAAATGAGGTAAAATGGAAAAAAATTTTCTTATTTACTCCAGGGGAAGAAGAGTTTTTATTGTATAAAGTTTAACATGGATGTTTTTGTAAATTTTAAAGATTTATTTTTATCTGTTTGGCAAAAGGGTATTTTAGGCATAAATTTTTTTGAAATACTAATTGGTATTGGAATTTTTTTAGTATTTCTAATTTTTAGAGGATTAATTAGCAAGTTAATAATAAAGAAGTTAGAAATTATTTCTAAGAGAACTACGAATAAATTGGATGATACTTTCGTAAATTCTTTGATTGGGCCAGTAAGATTTTTGCCTATTGTTCTAGGTTTTTTTTTCTCTAGTTACTATTTAACTTTTGAGGCAGATACCAGAGAGTTTGTTAACAATATAAACAGAACCTTAATAACAATTTTAATATTTTGGACAATTCATCAAATTATAGAGCCTATATCATATGTTTTAAGTGGACTTGGAAAAATTCTAACAAGAGAATTAATAAGTTGGATAGTAAAATCAATTAAAATATTAATTTTTATTTTGGGAGCCGCTGCAGTCTTAGAACTTTGGGGTATTAAGATCGGGCCTATTATAGCAGGTCTAGGATTATTTGGCGTAGCTGTTGCACTTGGTGCACAAGACTTATTTAAAAATTTAATTTCAGGAATTTTAGTTTTAGTTGAAAAAAGATTTAAAATGGGAGACTGGATTTTAGTTGAGGGTATAATCGAGGGAATTGTCGAAAAAATTGGTTTTAGATCTACAGTGGTAAGAAAATTTGATAAATCAATTGCAATTATACCGAATTTTCAATTTGCTGAAAATGCAGTTATTAATATAAGTCAAACAACAAATTGGATTATAAGTTGGACAATTAACCTGCAATACGACTCAACGATAGATCAGCTTAAAACAGTAAGAAATGAAATAGAAAATTATATTAAAACAAATGAAGATTTTAAACCAGAACTTGGATATGCGGTAAGAGTTGATAGTTTTGCAGAAAGTTCAATCGATATGTATGTACGTTGTTTCACTAAAACGGATGAATGGGATGAATGGTTAGCTGTAAAAGAAAGATTGGCTATTCAAATTAAACAGATTGTCGAAAATAATAAAGCTTCATTTGCATTCCCTAGTCAATCAATTTATGTAGAGAAGAAATGATAATTATTTACATAGTTTTAATGACGATTTTAAAATACTATTCTTATGTAGTCATAGCAAACGTCGTTTTAAGTTGGCTTATTGCATTTAACATTTTAAATACAAGTAACAGGTTTGTTTATTCTATTCTTGATTTTACTTATAGAATGACTGAACCATTCTTGAATAGAATTAGAAGATATCTGCCTAATTTAGGAGCATTTGATATATCTCCAGTAATATTACTTATGTTGATATGGATCGTTCAAATGTGTATGGAGTATTACATAAAACCAATTTTATAAAAATGATACTAATAGATGGAAAAAAAGCGGCTGCAGAATTAAGAGAAGAGCTAAGAAAAGAAGTTGCTCAATTAAAAACAAAATACAACAAAGTTCCTGGTTTAACCGTTATTTTAATTGGGGAACTTGCACCAAGTAAAATTTATGTAAAAAATAAAGAAAAATCTGCCATCGAAGTTGGTCTTAAGTCAGATATAATACGGTACCCAGATACGATTGAAGAAAAAACTGTGTTAGAAAAAATTGATGAGCTTAATAAAGATGATACTGTTTCAGGTATACTCGTCCAATTACCTCTTCCAAAACATATAAATAAACAAAAAGTAATTGAATCTATTTCTCCAAGAAAGGATGTAGATGGTTTTCATCCAATGAATGTAGGAAATCTTTCATCTGGATATGAAAGTTCAGTTCCTTGTACGCCACTTGGATGTTATTTGTTAATTAAAAAAATTGAGCCAAACTTAAGTGGAAAAAAGGCAGTAGTGGTTGGTAGGTCAAATTTGAATGGTAAACCAATGACTCAACTTTTACTTAAAGAAAATTGCACTGTAACTATTACTCACTCGAAAACTGCAGATCTAAAAGGTGAGTGTTTAAAAGGTGATATTATAGTTGCTGCAGTTGGAATTCCTGAACTTGTAAAAGGTGATTGGGTTAAGAAAGATGCAATTGTGATAGATGTTGGAATAAACAAAACTGAAAAAGGAATAGTTGGTGATGTAGCATTTGATGAAGTTTCAAAAATAGCTAAAGCTTTAACACCCGTTCCTGGCGGAGTTGGACCGATGACAATTGCGTGTTTATTGAAAAATACTATTGAGTGTTTCAAAAGATTAAATAAATAATTAGTTTTTATTTAGAATAGATTCAAATATATTTTCCATATCCGATATTATATTTTCATTTTCGTAAAGATATTTATTTGCTTGATTTTTGTAATGAGATTTTAATTCTAAAGCTTTGTTCGCATTATAGTTTGCGTATTCAACACTTTTTTCAACATATTCCTCAATATCATTGGCAATAGGAGCATTTTCAATTTTCATCTGTTTGTAGGCACCTGTAACGATTCGACTTTTCAAGTATTTAGTTGGTAAAGTGATGGTTGGAGTTCCGTAATACATCGATTCGTGAAAACTATTCCCAGATCCGAACCAATAAGTATCTAGCAAAACTGATGCAGAACCACATTTGTTTATATATTCCTCAGTTTCAAGACGCTCTATAAATTTTATACGGTCAAAGTTATTGTTAATATTCTTTTTTAATCTATCTATAAACTGTTTCGTAATATGTTTATTTCTGCTTTTTATAAATGTTACCTCTGCTTTTTTATCTTTATTTAAAATTTTGTTAATGACCGTATCAAATATTGGATGCATTTTGATTAGAGATTGACCACAAAAATAAATATTGGTTTGCGATAATTGTTCTTTAGTAAGTTGATAATGAATTTTTGGTTTGTAAAAATACATAGGTAAATAATTTGTCATTAATACTTTCTCAGAGTAGTTTCTTTCATATCCCTCAGATTCTAAAAGTTTCGAAGATAGAAAGAAATCAATATTGCTATTCCCTGTAGTTTCAGGATGACCCCATGAAGCAATATGATATTTTGCTAATTTTATAAGTGTTAAATAATAAAGATTAGCAGACATATGAACATCAGGATAGAAAAGTAAATCTAGATTTTTGCTTCTTATGGTATCAACTTTATCATTAAACTTAATTGGTAAGATAATATTTTCGTAATCATATAAAATTACGTTTTCATTTATTTCTCTGAATTTTGATCCCGGCCTAGTTTTATCTGAGTGAAAAACATACACTTCAAATTTTTGTTTATTAAGCTTGTAAATAATCCCTCTAAACAATTTCATAATTGTATGATCAGTAAAATACTCCGAAATAAAACCAATTTTAATTTTCTCATTTTTTTTTGATGAAAATTCATAATCTTTTAATTGTCTAATTTCAGGATATATTTTTTCATAAACTTTTATAAGATTTTTATAAATTTCTAAATTATCATTTCCATCATATGACAACTCAAAATTTGGTGGAGAAACTAAATTTTTAGAAATATCTAATTGGGGTAAACTATAGTTGGATGATAAATTTGATATTTTTTTGCTAAATTCTGTTCTTATACTTTTGATATCTTCTAAAGAATTAA
The DNA here is from genome assembly GCA_902574705.1 of uncultured Pelagibacteraceae bacterium. Taxonomy (GTDB): domain Bacteria; phylum Pseudomonadota; class Alphaproteobacteria; order Pelagibacterales; family Pelagibacteraceae; genus Pelagibacter. The sequence goes on from CACGOM010000002.1 coordinate 43,096, forward strand.
AAAAACTTGGATAGAATAAGTAGCCTCTAATACTAAATTCTTCATTGAATTTTCTTTTACTATTCGCCTCTTTTGATAATTCTTCAAGTTTGGTAAAATTATTTTGTAGTGAATAAATTTTAAATAAAAGTTTGTATGCTAAATTATCTTTCTCTTTTTTGAGTCCAATTAAAAAAATAAGCTTCTCCTCTGCTAGATTTAAATCTCCAAGTTCAATATATGTTTTAGATAAATTTTCTAGGGTTGGTTGACTTGTTGGTGCTATTTTTAAGCAATCCTCAAAATTGATTTTAGAACTTTCAAAGTCCCCTTTTTGATAAAATTTAACTCCATCATCAAATAATGATTTAGCTTTTTCAAATTCTGTCATTAAACTTAAGATAGTTTAGATCTACCACCATCAACAGCAATAATTTGCCCTGTAATCCATGAACTTTCTTCAGTTATTAAAAATTTTGCAAGTGATGCAGAGTCTTTTCCTTCTCCAAGTCTTTTCAGAGGATGAGCCTTTGCAATACCTTCTGCTAAAGCTTTGTTTTTCAACATAGGTTCAGCTATCTTAGAATTTGTTAAACTTGGAGCAATACAATTAACTCTAATATTTGGTGCAAATTCAGCTGCTAAAGAAACTGTTAATCCCTCAACAGCTGCTTTTGTTGACGCAATAATTGAATGATTAGTAAATCCTCTTTGGGCAGCTACTGTTGAAAATAAAACAATTGAACCCTTATTCTTTTTCAAACTTTCTTGAAATCCTTTAATTAAATTCACAGCAGAATATAGATTTAATTTCATACATTTGTTGAAGTCATTTTCATCGACCATTCTTAATGGTTTGAGATCAATTGATCCAACACAGTAAGCAATACCTTTAATGTCTTGAATATCTGACTTAATTTTATCAACAAAACTATCTTGTAAAACATCAGCAACAGTATAACTACAATTTAATTTTTGAGCTAAGGTTTTTGTATTATCTTCGTTCCTGCCTACTAAATGAATTTCTTTACCAGAAGCATTCAATTGTTCTGCTAAATTTGACCCTATTGAACCTGTGGCACCAACTACTAAATATTTGTCTGACATATATTTTTTAAAAAGTTATATATAGGTAATGAAATTATTTTTTCTACTTGGAAATCAACTTTTTTCTGAAAGATACTTAGAAAAATTCAGAAAAGACCATACCTTTTTTATGGCAGAAGATTACCAACTATGTACCTATGAAAAACACCATAAACAGAAAATACTCTTATTTCTTTCTGCTATGAGGTCGCATGCAGATAAACTAAAGAAAAATAAGTTCAAAATTAAATATCTGTCAATTGAGGATAAGTCGTTCAAATCAGATTATATAGAAAAATTAAAAAAAATCATAAAGACACAAAAAATTACAGAAGTATCAAGTTTTGAGATAGAAGATAAATTTTTTGAAAAAAAAATTTCACAATTTTTTAAAAAAGAAAAAATTAAATGGAATGTCATTCAAACTCCAATGTTTTTAAACTCAAGAGAAAATTTTAAAAAATATTTATCAAATTCAAAAAAACCTTTTATGGCTGTTTTTTACAAAGAAACTAGAAGAGAGCTAGATATTTTAATGAAAAAAGATGGGAATCCTGAGGGTGGAAAATGGAGTTTTGATGACGAAAATAGAAACAAACTTCCTAAAAATATAACAATTCCAAAGTTTCCTAAAATAAACGAAACGACACATACTAAAAAACTCAAACCGATAATAGAGAAAGTTTTTAAAGATCATCCCGGAAATACAAAAGAATTCTGGTTTGCTACTGAATATGAAGATGTTGTTAAATTACTTAATTTTTTTATTAAAGAAAAATCAAATTTATTTGGTGATTATGAAGATGCAGTTGATCAGAAAGATAACATATTATTTCACAGTGCATTAAGTCCTTACATAAACCTAGGTTTAATTACACCTCAGTTTATAGTTCAAAAAGTTTTAGATTTTCACAGAAAACATAAAATTAAATTAAATTCTTTAGAAGGATACATTCGTCAAGTTATCGGATGGAGAGAGTTTATGAGAGGAATTTATCAAAGTTTTTCCGATGAAATGGAAAATGGAAATTTTTTCAAACATAATCGAAAAATGAAAAAATCATGGTACGAAGGATCAACCGACCTTCCACCTTTAGATCATTCAATAAAAAATGCCTTAAATTATGGGTGGTCACATCATATTGAAAGATTAATGATTTTATCAAACATAATGAATCTCTGTGAGATTAAACCAACCATTGTTTACAAATGGTTTATGGAAATGTTCGTCGACTCCTCCGATTGGGTTATGGTACCAAATGTTTATGGCATGGGTTTATTTAGTGATGGTGGAATATTTGCAACCAAACCCTATATTTGTGGATCAAGTTACTTCATGAAAATGATGGATTTTAAAAAAGGGGATTGGTGCAATACTATGGATGGATTATATTGGAGGTTTATTAATCGAAATAGAAATTTTTTTTTAAAAAATCCAAGACTTTCAATGATGGTAAGAATTTTTGATAAAATGAAACCTGATAGAAAAAAACTAATCTTATCTGAAGCTGAAAAATTTATTAAACAAAATACATTTTAGTGAAAAAACAAAATCTACCTTCAAAAATTTGTCCAGTTTGTAACAGACCTTTTGTATGGAGAAAAAAGTGGAAACTTAATTGGGATAAAGTTAAATATTGTTCAAATAAATGTTCGAGGAAAACTAAATAATAAACTTCCTTAACAACAAGAGCAGCTTTTCTTTTTGTTTGTTCTTTTTTCTTCTATTTTGTTATCTTTTTGAATTTCTGTTTTATGGGCAATTTCTGCCTTAGCCGCTTCTTTATGTTTTAACATTTTATTCTCAATGTATTCATAAAGTGAATTGAATCCCAACTTTGAGGCCTTCTTTTCTTCATAATTTTTTCTGCCTTTTAAGTTTTCGATTATTTTAAGTACTTGTGGGTTATTCATACTTACTTTATCTCACAATTTTAAAAATATTCAAATAATATTAAAAGTACTCACTTATCAATTTTGGTATATATTTTTTAAAATTAAAAAATCCTTTATTACAATATTTCCACGCATTCTGATCAAGATTTCGATAAAGAAATTCTAAATTGTTTATTCCTACAGAATTTAAAAAATCCAAATTTTCTCCAACACAAGGGTACAAAAAATAACTATTTTTTATTGTTTTTACTTCACTTATATCAATGATATCACTTTCAATAGAATTTTCATTTAAACGTCTTTTTTGGTCTTGAATCAGAGTATTTTTAAAATTTAGTGAATTTTCACTTATTTGAATATTTCTATTTTTGTTTGTATTAGAAACTAAATAAATTTTTTTAAATTTTTGACTTTTAAAATCGCTAAATTCAAATGATAAACTGTTATCAAAAATTACTAAATTTTTTTCTTCAAGATTTTTAGGATTATTAAAATTTTTATCAAGAGCTATATGAGTTTTACCAGTTACGATCGGCAATGCTTTTTCGTTCAACTTGATGTTATTATATCTATTATCCGTAAATTTATTTATATTCCACTCGCTTGCTAAATAATGTTTGCCCTGTGTTTGTATTCCCGCAACCCACCTCCAACCTAGTGTATTCGAAGCTGCATCGCCATCATATAAATGCTTCATAAAAAATTCTGCTCCTAATTGCCATGGTAATTTTAATGTAAATATCCAGATACTAGCAAACCACATTCTTGTGTGGTTATGTAAATAATTAAAATTTTTTAGTTCGTTTACCCAATCATTGAAACATTCTATATTAGTATTACCATCAATAGCATCTAGATATTCTTTTTTTTGTTTGTATTCCTCTCCAATTTTTTTTAATTCTGATAAAAAATCTATCCATACATTCGGTCTTAACTCTAACCAACCTTTCCAGTAAGTTCTCCATAAAACTTCTTGAATAAACTTTTCATTCTTAATAAATGAAAATTTTTTTAATGATTTATCAATTAGTTCTAATTCATTAATAACTCCATGAGTAATATATGGTGATAGACAGGATACATTTGATCTTTTATTTGGGCCATAATCAAAGTTTCTTTGTTTAGAATAGTCAGAGAGATTATTTTTTATAAATTGATCTAGTCTCTCAATCGCCGAGGCTCTTGAAGCTATAAAATTCATAATGTTATTTTGATTTTTTTTTCTTGAGTCCTAACTTGTCGCTATGCCTTAGTCTTAAAATTACAATTGCTGATGCAATTAAAACAATTGCAACTGCTTCATAAACCAGTGCAGAAGCATCCATTTCTTTCCCTTGTAATATTATAAATCGCGCCAGCGCAGTAATAGCTATTAGTAGAGGTAAAGTAATACTAATAGATTGTTGACTCCAAAAAACTCTTACCATTGCCATAACCTCTAAGTAAAGAAACATTAAAAGTAGGTCTGCTAAATTTACAGATTGCTCTAAGATCATCCTTTTTAACTCTATTCCAACAGCGATGACCGTACTAATTAAAATAATGCTAAGTAAAATAAATTGTAAATTTTTTGTTATCTTGTCCATTAATCACCTTTTGTAAACGGCAGCCATTTTTCAATTGCTGATTTTGCTGGTCCATCATATGGAATTGAATATGAATTAGTGTTAGTTAAAACCTCAACACCTTTAGAAAATACAAACATAAATAAAATTACAAATACTATTACCATAATTTTAGATGGATCATAGTTCTTGGATTTAAATACACTCACTGAACTTTTTTCAGCTTTGTGGAATTGTTTGAAAGTGTAATAAACTGCAAAGATTAAACCAATGTGTGCAATAAATGTACCAGCCCAACCAAATGCGAACGTAGTGTAAGAAAAAATATACAAACTAAAGACTGTAGACCAAATAAAACTTAAAACTAATAAAATTTGTAATCTAACTGTTTTTGGCAAAGCTCTTAGATCGTTTCTACTATCATCAAATAGTATGTTTGCTGAATCTTTTAACCAATTTTTAATACCTTCCATATTTTATGAATAATTTAAAAGTTGATTTATACAAATGACAAATTGTCCTCTTAAAAGCCTTATCTTAGCTTATTTTTGTGAAAGTTAATAAATCTTTCAACATTTGATTTATTAAAAGTTTTATTTTCCTCAAAGGAAACCTTTTTCATTGAATAAGCCCCACTTTTTGTAACTCGAGATTGAATACTAATATTACCTTTATAAAGTTTAAGTTTAACTGACCCATTTACTGTATTTCTTTTAAGGTCAACAATTTTTTGAAGTTTAATTCTTTCTTTAGAATACCAATATCCATTATAAATTAATTCTGCATATCTAGACATTATCAGATCTTTTTTATGCATTGTTTCTTTATCTAAAGTTACAGACTCAATCGCTCGATGAGCATTTAATAAAAGAGTTCCACCTGGTGTTTCATAAACTCCTCTTGATTTTATTCCAATAAATCTATTTTCAACTAAATCCACTCTTCCGATTCCATTTTTTCCAGCCAATTGATTTAATTTTTCTAGAAGTTTTGCTGGGGAAAGTTTTTTTCCATTTAATCCTATTGGATCACTATTTTTAAAATTTATTGTTACATACATTGGTTTATTTGGAGCTTTTTCAGGTGAAGTAGTTCTTTGAAAAATAAATTCAGGTGCAGAATTTTTTGGATTTTCTAAAACTTTACCCTCAGTAGAAGTATGAAATAAATTATCATCTACAGAAAAAGGTGGCGCTCCTTTCTTATCTTTTGGAATTGGTATGCCATGTTTTTTTGCATACTTAATTAAATCAGTTCTTGATTTTAATTTCCAAATTCTCCAAGGGGCAATAACTTTAATTTTTGGTCCAAAATAATGATAACCTAACTCAAATCTAACTTGATCATTCCCTTTTCCTGTCGATCCATGTGATACTGCAAATGCTTTGTATTTTTTTGCAACTTTAATTTGATCTTTTGCAATTAAAGGTCTAGCTATTGAAGTTCCTAACAGGTAAAAACCTTCATATATTGCGTGACCTCTAATCATCGGAAAAACATAATCTTTGACGAATGTGTTTTTTAAATCATTAATAATTATTTTTTTGACACCAAGTTTTTTAGCGTTCCTAATAATTTTTTTTTTATCTAATTCTTGGCCTACATCAGATGTATAGGCAATTACTTCTGCATTATAATTTTCTTGTAACCACTTTAGTATAATAGAAGTATCCAAACCTCCTGAATAAGCGAGTACAATCTTTTTAGACATTTATTTAAGAGCAATTTTTCTTTGCAGAATTATATGCTTTAGTAAAACCTAAAAGTGAATAGTGATCTATTGTTTGCGATCCAGATTTATTATAACCTGTCACCATAATTCTAGATCCTTTTTTTAAAGTTTTGATCATTTTTTTTTCAACTTTACTTTCAGATATCCATGCGAAATTCTCTTGAGCTATATCAAATTTATATTTAGATTTACCTGAGGTCGCAGTTATTGAATTTTGATTATTGTATTCATAACCAGAAGTAATACTTACTTCATCAGAAACTTTGTCATTAGGTCTAAAGCTTACAAAAAGTCTTGCATCTCTCAAATTTTTCTTTGGAGCCTGTAAGACAGGTATGGATTGAGCAAAACAAACTTTTTTTTCACCATCAATAAAAATAATTGTCTCCCAATCTTTATATTTTCCAATTTTCTTAACCTCTTGTGAAAAAGCCGCTGAATTTAAGATCAAAGCTGAGATTAATATAAATATAGCTTTTTTAATTAAGGACATGGGTTTGGATAAATTTTTTGTATTTCATTTAAGTCTTTTATAATTTCACTGCTAAGTTTTATATTTACACTTTCAATATTTTCTTTCAACTGTTCCGTTGTCGTTGCTCCTATTATTACAGATGTCATAAAGGGTTGTATTTCACAAAACTTTAATGACATTTGAGTAAAATTTATGTCATATTTTTTTGCTATTTTGAAATATTCCTCAACAGCATTTTCCATATTTGGTTTTTGATATCTTGTCCAAAAGTCTCCATCACGATCAATTCTTGACCCTTTAGGCATAACCCCATTCCTGTATTTTCCTGTTAAATATCCAGAGGCTAATGGCGAATAAGCTAAGCATCCAATTTCATCTCTTATTGATATTTCAGCTAAACCAACCTCATAACTTCTATTAAGTAGATTATAAGGATTTTGTATGGACATCATTCTTGGCAAATTAAGTTCTTTCGAAAGTTGCAGAAATTTACTTGCTCCCCATGGTGTTTCATTTGATAGACCTATATAACGTATTTTTCCTGATTTAATATATTTTTGTAGTTCTATTAAAACATCTTCAATTTTATTCCACTCATCTTCATTATCATTATGCTGATAACCTAGTCTACCAAACATATTAACATTTCTTTCTGGCCAGTGAAGTTGATACAAATCTATATAATCTGTTTTTAACCTTCTAAGACTCCCATTCAAAGCTTCTTCAAGATTTTTTCCTACAAAACTATTCTCACCATTTCGCAAATACTCTCTTGCAGGTCCCGCAACTTTTGTTGCAAGAACTACTTTGTCTCTTTTTCTTGTTTTTTGAAACCAGTTTCCAATTATAATCTCCGTATGCCCAAAAGTTTCAGCCTTTGGTGGTACCGAATATAACTCTGCAGTATCCCAGAAATTAACTCCATGATCTAAAGCTAGATCCATTTGCTCGCATCCTTCAATCTCCGAATTTTGCTCACCCCATGTCATAGTACCGAGACAAATTGTGCTTACTTTTAAGTTAGTGTTGCCTAAATTCTTATAATTCATAATTTTTAAGTATTAATTATTTATCTTTTGACAGCTTGAAAATAAACTAAAATATTATTATATAAGGCTAATGGAATTTAATAGAGAAAATATTCTAAATAAATCATCGACTGTAAAAAAAGCAGTTGTCATGGATGAGGGCTTAAGAGCTTATATGCTAAAAGTTTATAATTATATGGCCTCTGGTGTTTTGTTGACAGGAGTTCTGGCGGCACTATTTTTTCAATTATCCGGTGGGTATAATATACAAGTCACTAGCCTTGGAATAACGGGTTTAAATTCATTTGGATATGCAATCTTTGCGTCTCCGTTAAGATGGGTGGTTATGTTAGCACCACTTGCAATAGTTTTTTACATGAGTTTTGGAATAAATAAAATGAGTTCAGCGAAAGCACAGATTGTGTTTTGGATTTTTTCAGCATTAATGGGGATTTCATTATCATCAATTTTATTAGTTTATACCGGAGAGAGTATTGCCAGAGTATTTTTTATAACTTCGGCGACATTTGGCGCAATGAGTATTTATGGTTATACTACAAAGAGAGATCTTACAAAATTAGGATCATTTTTATTTATGGGCTTAATAGGAATTATAATAGCTTCGTTGGTAAATTTATTCTTACAGTCACCGAAAATGTATTTTGTAATATCAATTTTAGGTGTTTTAATTTTTGTTGGTTTAACAGCTTACGACACTCAAAAAATTAAAAATATGTATGTCTCATCTGATAGTGGTGAAGTAATGGGTAAAAAGGCTGTTATGGGCGCATTAACATTATACTTAGATTTTATAAATTTATTTATAATGTTGTTGAGATTATTTGGTCAAAGAAGATAAGTCTAAAGTTTCTTCCAGTTAATATTTTTAAGCAATTCTTTTAAAAGGTATGAATTTTTTACAATTCTTCCCTTTGTATCTGTTATGGAGTATTTAAGATTTTTGTTAACTGGCTTGAATGTTTTACAAATATTATAGACGGCGTTTTCTGATGAATTTTTAAAAACACTAAAAGCAACCTGTTTGCCTGATATTTTTAAACCATAATCTTTCCAAGAACCATTTGATACCATCTTGGCATATAAATCTAAAATTACTTTAAGCTCGTCTTTTTCAAAAAAATATTTTTGGTTTTCATTTGATTGTGAATTATTAATTACTAATTTTAAGTGCTTATTCATTTGTTTTATATTTATTAATCAATTTAATTTGAAAAGCAGTAAATATAAACGTAATGGGCAAAAGTCCCCAAACTTTAAAATTTACCCAAAATTCCTCTGATTGAGTGCGCCATACAATTTCATTTAATAATGCTAATGAAAAGAAAAAGTACATCCATCTAATATTTAAAATTTTCCAACCCTCTTCATTTAGGCTTAAAGCATTACCAAGTATTTTTTTTAGTATTGGTTCATTCGTAAAATATTTTCCAAATAAAAGCGCTAAGCCAAATAGAATATTGATTATTGTTGGCTTGATATAAATAAAAACTGGATTATCAAAGTATATTGTTAGTCCTCCGAAGAATGTTATTAATAAACCGCCTAACAAAGGAATCATTGGAACTCTTTTTTCTAAAAACCAAACTAAAATAACCGCAAGTATCGTTGCTATTATAAATGGAATTAATGCAACCTTGATATCTTTCCCACTACTATAATATATGTATAAAAATAGCGCTAGAGGACCAAAGTCTGTGACAAATTTTACAAAAGATTTATTCACTGTGTATTTATTAACAGATTAACAAATCATTAAAATTTTTTCTATTGATTTTTTTTTTCAAATACCCATACTATTAATGTGCCAATTCAAAAAGCAAAATTTTCAATCGGTGATGTTGTAAAACATAGACACTTCGATTTTAGGGGTGTTATATATGATGTTGATTTTGAATTTAATAATTCTGAAGAGTGGTACCAATCAATACCCAAAAATGTAAGACCAAGAAAAGATCAACCATTCTACCACTTACTTGCCGAAAATGAGGAAATTACATATGAGGCATATGTTTCAGAGCAAAATTTATTATCTGATGACTCTGGGGAGCCAATTAAGCATCCTTTAATAAATGAGATTTTTAGCGGAAAAAAAGGGTCTAGTTATTTTAAGCCCTCAAATTAATTAATTAGCCAACATTTAAACACATTTAACCCCAAACAAAGACAAACATTAATAATACATATAATGAATATCTTTGATCAGGAGTTCAAACATTCCCTATTTATCTCCCTCAGAGCTCTTGATCAAAGTGATTTAAAATATAATTTTCACAAAATATGTTATAAAAAAAATATGTTTGAGTATTTCAACCCTTACAGAATTTTTAAGATTAATTCTATTTTACAAAAAATTATTTTTTTTTGTTTTATATTGGTCTTAAGTATAGGTCTTGTTGAGGCTTTATTTCTATCGCCAGAGGATTATTTACAAAAAGACTCAGTAAGAATTATGTATGTGCATGTTCCTGCAGCATGGATATCTTTAGGAATATTCTCAACAATAGCATTTTTATCAATTTCAGTTTTTATTTTTAAAAATAAAAATTTAATTTTAATTTCAAAAAGTTTAGCACCGTCTGGAATACTATTTACTCTTATCGCTTTAGTCACAGGATCAATCTGGGGAAAACCTACCTGGGGAACATGGTGGGCTTGGGATGCAAGAATTACTTCTATGTTGGTATTATTGATCCTTTACGCTCTTTATCTTTTATCCTTTAGAATTTTCAAAGATCAAGTTAGATCGAATAAAATTTCCTCTATGATTGCAATTTTTGGTGCAATAAACATACCTGTAATTAAATTTTCTGTAGATTGGTGGAACACATTACACCAACCAGCTTCAATTAGTTTAACTGAAAAATCAGCGATACATTCCTCAATGTTAGTACCACTTGTTATAATGACTGCGGCATTTGCCCTATTTTCAGTTTTGATTTTTTTAATGAAATATAATACAGAACTGATAAAAATTAAGAATAAAGGATTAAAAAGACTATGATATCAGATTTAATTTTAATGAACGGTTATGGACTTTATGTTTGGTCCGCTTTCGCATTTACATTGTTAGGTTTTTTGAGTCTATATGTCATTATAAGTTTACAGTTAAAAAAAGAGCAAAAAAGATTTGAAGAAAATTTCTCAGCGCTTACAGACGAAAAATATAACGTTGCAATTAATCAAGAAATTTACAAAGAAATTTTAAAATACTCTGGCTCAAAAATTTAACTTTAATATTTCATGTATGGGAAAAAAGTTAAATTAAGGATTTTATTTCTCTCTTTAATATTAGCAGTATTAATACTGACTGTTTTCCTAGTTCTTAAATCTTTAGAAGAAAATGTAGTTTATTTCATTTCTCCATCTGAAATAAAAGAATTAGGAGAAATTGATTATAATAAAAAATATAGGGTTGGTGGAATGGTAAAAAAAAATTCTGTTAATATGAGCGCAGATTATGTAAAATTTATTATCACTGATTTCAAAAGTGAAATAAGTGTAAAATATTCTGGAGTAATTCCAAATCTTTTTATAGAGGAAAAAGGCGTTGTAGCAGAAGGATTCCTTAAGGACAGAAATTTTTTAGAAGCATCAAAAATTTTAGCTAAACACGATGAAAACTATATGCCACCAGAGGTTAAAGAAGCATTAAAGGAAAAATAAGGTGTTAAATTTAATTGGAAATTACTCCTTAGTTTTAGCTTTAACTATATCAATAATAATAATATTTTTATCTTTCAAAACTTTTAAATCAAAAGAAAATATTACATTTAATATTTTTTTTATAATTTCATCACAATTTTTTTTAATCTGCATAAGTTTTCTAACATTACTACTTGCCTTTGTATATTCGGACTTTAGTAATTTGGCTGTATATTTTAATTCACATAGTTCAAAACCATTATTTTATAAAATATCTGGTACGTGGGGTAATCATGAAGGAAGTTTGCTACTATGGTTATTAGTTTTAAGTTTGTTTAATTTGATTTTCTACATTAAATCAAAAAAGCTTTTAAATGCATTTAGAAGTTTAACGATTTTCTTTCAACAAATAATTATTTTAGGTTTTTTACTATTTATATTTTTTACATCTAACCCATTCCAATTAGTTATACCAACTCCTATTGAGGGATTAGGTCTTAATCCTATTCTACAAGATCCTGCATTGGCTATTCATCCGCCAATTTTATATTTAGGATATGTAGGTTCTTCAATAATTTTTTCATCTTCTCTCTCAGCATTAGTTTGTAATTATGTAAATAAGGAATGGGCAAGTGATATAAAAAAATGGACTTTAATTTCTTGGATCTTTTTAACTGTTGGTATCATGCTAGGATCTATTTGGGCTTATTATGAATTAGGTTGGGGTGGTTTTTGGTTTTGGGATCCTGTAGAGAATGTTTCATTAATGCCTTGGCTTTGTTTAACCGCATTATTACACTGCACATCGGTCCTGAAAAAAAGATTAAATTTAAAATCTTGGACTATCATACTTGCTATAAGTACCTTTATTTTAAGTATGAGTGGAACATTTTTAGTAAGATCTGGAATTTTAAATTCAGTCCATACTTTTGCTAATGACCCTGAAAGAGGATTATTTATTTTGATTTTTTTAACTTTTTTAATTTTAATTTCCCTAATTATATATTTTAAACACAACAATTTTAATCAAGAAAATAAATCATTTATCTTTAGTAAAGAGTCTGCAATTGTAATTAATAATTGGTTTATGATGTATTTTCTTTCGGTAGTTTTGATTGGTACTGTTTATCCAATTTTTTTGGAAGCGATTACTAATGAAAAAATTTCGGTGGGGCCACCTTATTTTAATCAACTAATAATTCCCTTTTTAATTCCTTTTTTGATTATAATGGCCTTAGGGCCAAAACTTGAATGGATAAAAAACAAAAAAGTAAGGGTTAAATTGACAAAAATTATTTTATTTGTTTTATCAATTTTTATTTCATATCTAATTGTAAGGCATTTCAGTACTAAAGTATTGTATTTAACAATTCTTATTTCCCCATCTTTGTATCTGTTCTTTATCTCTGTAATTGATCTAAATGATGAAAAACTAAAATTATCTCAAAAATTATCTCATTTTGGATTTAGTATATTAATAGTAAGTATTATTTTGAATAGTTTATTTAGTGAAGAAGTTTCAGTTAATTTAAAAAAAGGCGAAGAAAGACAATTGTCCAATTATTTACTTAAATTTAAAAATATTACTAAAACAGAAATTGATAATTTTACATCCTTAAAGGCAGAAATACATGTAATACAAAATAATAAAGAACTAAAATTTTATCCTGAGCTTAGATTATATAAAGTGCCGGAAACAATAACTAGCGAGGCCGATATTAAAACTAATTTATTTAATGATAATTTAGTTGTTGTTAACTATTTGAAAGATACTGACTACTTAAACATTCGTTACCAAAAAAAACCTTTTATGTTATTAATCTGGATTTCTGCGATATTGTTAGCGATTGGAGGCATGATAGGTTTAAGGAAAGATTTTAAATGAAAATAAAATTACAATTTATATTTGTTTTTTTAATAATCATATTTGTTTTATCAATTTTTTTTAAAAGCTTGTTTGAAAATAAAAATTATATTCCAGAGAAAATAATTAATAAACTAGACAATCAATCAATTACAGAATTCTACTCGAGTAAAAATTATAAATTAAAAGATTTATTCTCCCCTGAAGAATATATCATACTTAATATCTGGGCCTCATGGTGTGTGCCTTGTAGACAAGAACATTTACATATAACAAATCTTTCAGTTGTTGATAATTTGAAAGTTGTTGGACTAAATTACAAAGATAAAAAAAATAATGCAGGAAAATTTCTGAGTGACCTTGGAAACCCTTACGATATAATATTAATAGATAAGAATGGAACAGAATCTATATTTTTAGGAGCTTATGGTGTTCCAGAAACATTTTTAATTGACAGTGAATTGAATATTTTAAAAAAGTATATTGGACCAATTAATTTGGAAGATGAATTAGAGATTAAAAAATTGATCAAATGATTATAAAATTATTCAAATTAATATTTATTTTATTTTTCATAAATTTTTCAATTTTTTCTGCTTTTGCAGAAAACAAGAAAGTTGAAGAAATTTCAAAGAATCTAAGATGTTTAATTTGTCAAGGTCAATCTGTTTACGACTCTAATTCTGAATTTGCTCTAAGTGTAAAGATTTTGATTTCAGAAAAATTAATATCAGGCAGCACAGAAAGTGAAATATATGATTTTCTAAAATCTAAATATGGTGATTGGATTGTTTATGAACCAGAATTTAATAAATCAACTTTACTATTATGGATATTACCTTTATTTTTGTTTATTTTTGGAGGTCTTTTAATTGTTAGAAAAGTAATTATAAATAGATCAATAAAATGAAATTCATAAATAATTTGTTTAAAATTTGTTTAGCAGTATTTTTATTAACCATACAAAATGTGTACGGCGAGGAAAATCAAATTATTGAAAAAGACCACGAATGGAACTTTTATTCAGGAATGTTTGATTTCAGTGATGATGGTAAAAGATCATCTTTATTTGGAATTCAACATCAAAATGAAACACTTACCAGGGAAAGTATTTTTGGCACTATATCCCCAGTAACAGGCTTCATGATGACCGCGGATAATGCAACTTATGCCTACACAGGAGTACAAGCTCAATATAAAGTTGGTAAATTAAATATTATACCAAGCTTTACACCTGGGTTATATGGAGAGGGAAGTGGTAAGGATTTAGGTCATATTTTAGAATTTAAAAGTGAAGTACAATTATCAATAGATATTTTTTCAAACAGTGAACTGGGTTTTTCATATAATCATATTTCAAATGCTAGCCTAGGCGATAAAAATCCTGGGGCCAATAGTTACATGTTTAACTTTTTAAAAAGATTCTAAAATAATAATATAAATATGAGATTAAAAGATTGTCATAACTTTAACGATTTTAGAAAACTTGCAAAAAAGAAATTACCCTCACCTATTTTTCATTATATAGATGGTGCGGCTGATGATGAAATAACTTACGGAAGAAATACCAGCTCGTTTAACGATGTAGATTTAGTTCCAAATGTTTTAAGGGGAGTAGAAGATATAGATTTATCTACTACAATCTTTGGAAAAAAAATTGATTTACCATTTTACTGTTCACCAACGGCGTTGCAAAGACTTTTTCACTACGATGGTGAGAGAGCTGTAGGTAAAGCTGCCCAAAAATTTAATACAATGTTTGGCGTATCGGCACTAGCTACAGTAAGTGTAGAGGAGATATCCTCGATAATTGACACACCTAAGATGTTTCAATTTTATTTTCACAAAGATAGAGGTCTAAATGACTCATGTTTAGAAAGAGCTAAAGCTGCAAAGTTTGATGTAATGGCCTTAACAGTAGATACTATAACAGGTGGAAATCGTGAAAGAGATTTAAGAACTGGATTTACCTCACCTCCAAAACTAACTTTATCAAGCTTATTTAGTTTTGCTACCAAACCAATGTGGGGAATAAATTATTTAACAAAGGGTAAATTTGAGCTACCACATCTTCAAGATTATGTAAAAGAAGGCACAAGCACAAATACCTCTATCGGAAATTATTTTTCAACGATGTTAGACCAATCTATGAATTGGAATGATGCAGAAAAGTTATGTTCCCAATGGGGAGGCCATTTTGCACTTAAAGGAGTTATGAGTGTAGATGATGCAAAAAGAGCTGTTGATATTGGATGTACAGGTATAATGGTTTCAAACCATGGAGGAAGACAATTAGATGGATCTAGATCACCATTTGATCAGTTAGCAGAAATAGTTGATGCTGTTGGTGACAAGTTAGATATTATTTGTGAAGGAGGTTTCCAAAGAGGAACTCACATGCTTAAAGCTTTATCTTTAGGAGCTAAGGCATGTGCTGGAGGCAGATTATATCTTTACGCACTCGCTGCTGCAGGTCAAGCTGGAGTTGAAAGAGCTTTAGGACAATACAAAGCAGAATTAGAGCGAGATATGAAATTAATGGGATGTAAAAAAATAAGCGACCTTAATAGAAATAACTTACGATTTAGATCATAAATGAGTCTAAAAAATTGTTATAACTTTGAAGATTTTAGAAACTTAGCAAGAAATAAACTTCCTTCTCCGATTTTTCATTATATTGATGGTGGATCAGATGATGAAGTAACTTTAAAAAGAAATACCAGCGCTTTTGATGAATGCGATTTAGTTCCAAATATTTTAGCTAGTGTTGGTACTCCAGATTTGTCTACTACAGTATTCGGAAGAAAAATTGATATGCCAATATTTTTATCACCAACTGCAATGCAGAGACTATACCACCCAGATGGCGACAAAGCCTCAGCAAAAGCCGCTGCTAAATTTGGAACCTTTTATAGCATGTCAACAATGGCTAATAATTCGATTGAAGAAATAGCAAATATTTCAAGTGGACCAAAACTATTTCAACTTTATGTTCATAAAGATAAATCTATAACCGATGATTTGATAGAAAGATGCAAAAGATCAAATTTTGATGGCATGTGTCTGACCGTTGATACATTAGTTGCAGGAAATAGAGAAAGAGATCACCGGACAGGCTTTACTACACCACCTAAATTAACTCTAAATAGTTTGATTAATTTTGCTATTAAGCCAAAGTGGGTATTTAATTATTTAATAAATAAAAAATTTGAACTTTCTAATGTTGTTAAAAAAACGGATAAAGGTACTAATATTACTAAATCAGTGATTGAATATATTAACGAGCAATATGATCCATCAATGAATTGGAAAGATGCGGAGTACTGTGTAAAAAAATGGGGCGGCCCATTCGCATTGAAAGGAGTAATGTCAGTTGAAGACGCAAAACGCGCTGTAGATATAGGATGTACAGCAATTATGATATCAAACCATGGTGGCAGACAATTAGACGGCTCTAGATCACCATTTGATCAGGTAAAAGCAATTTCTGACGCAGTTGGAGATAAATTAGAAATAATTTTAGATGGAGGTATCAGAAGAGGTACTCATGTGCTTAAAGCGTTAGCTGCGGGCGCAAAAGCCTGTAGCTTTGGAAAAATGTTTCTGTTCTCTTTGGGCGCAGGCGGGCAACAAGGCGTTGAACATTTATTAAAAATAATGCATGATGAAATCTATAGAAACATGGTTCTAATGGGATGTAAAAATTTAGATGAGCTGAACAGCAAAAAAATAATTTATAGAAAATAAAATGGAGTGTTAAATGAAATTAGCAAAAAGTTTAGAAAATTTAGGAACAGAAACAGCCTTTTCAGTTTTAGCTGAGGCAAAAAAATTAGAGGCCAAAGGTCATCCAATGATACACATGGGATTGGGTCAACCAGATTTTAAAACACCTAAGCATGTAGTAGAAGCTGCAAAAAAAGCTTTGGATGATGGCCACCATGGTTACGTAATGTCAAACGGAATACCTGAGTGCAGACAAGCTGTAACAAGATGGATAAAAAAACGTTACAATACAGAAGTAGATTTTGAGAGGATTTTAATCATGCCTGGCGGAAAACCTACTATGAGTTATGCAATTCAGTGTTTTGGTGAACCGGGTGCAGAAATAATTCACCCAACTCCTGCTTTTCCTATTTATGAGTCTATGATTAATTATACTGGATCAACATCGGTTCCATATGATTTAACTGAAGATAAAGATTTGAAATTTAGTGCAGAAAAAATTCTTTCATTAATTACTGATAAAACTAGATTATTAATTTTGATTAACCCAAATAATCCAACAGGAAGTTTTGTTGAAAAATCAGAAATTGATAAAATAGCAGAAGGCTTAAAAAAATATCCACATGTAACAATATTAAGTGATGAAATTTATAGTAGACAGATTTTTGATGATAAAGAAATGCCTACTTTTTTTAATTACCCTGAATTAAGAGAAAGACTAATTGTTCTTGAGGGATGGAGTAAAGCCTACTCCATGACAGGATGGAGACTTGGATGGAGTTTTTGGCCAAAGGATCTAGTTCCTCATGTTAATAAACTTTTAATTAATAGTGTATCGTGTGTAAACGCAGCAGCTCAATTTGCTGGAATTGCAGCTTTAGATGGTCCGGATGACTCTATAGACGATATGATGAAACATTTTACAGAGAGAAGAAAAATAATTCACGAAGGTCTTAACAGTTTACCAGGTGTTGAATGTAGCTTACCCGGTGGAGCTTTTTATGCATTCCCTAAAGTAATAGGCACTGGAATGAATGGTGAAGAATTTTGTAAAAAAGCAATGCACGAAGCGGGCGTGGCGATAGTACCAGGTACAGCTTTTGGTAAAACTTGCAAAGATTATGTAAGGTTTAGTTTTGCATGTTCTCAAGATAACATTACAAATGCATTAGAGAATCTCAAAAAAATGTTGGGTTAATTGTTGTATATTTTTTAATAGAATTTTTTATAATATAAAAATATATGAATGATCAAATTCAATTGGAACTTAAAAACCTTTTAAACAATAGATTTTCAACATCAGAGTCAACGCGTGCAAATTATGCTAGAGGGGAAGACACCTATGATCCAATTTTATCAAAAGCAGTAGTATTTCCAGAAACTAATGAGGAGGTTTCAAAAATACTGAGATTATGTAATGAGCATAAAATTCCTGTGGTGCCATTTGGAACAGGTACATCGCTTGAGGGAAATGTTGTCGGTAACGAAAAAGGTATTACCATTTGTTTAGAAAAAATGAATAAAATTTTAAGTGTTAATGTTGAAGATTTTGATTGTAGGGTTCAGGCTTGTGTCACAAGAGAACAATTAAATGATTACTTAAGAGAGGATGGAGTTTTTTTTCCAATAGATCCTGGCGCAAATGCAGCAATTGGCGGCATGGCTTCAACATCCGCATCAGGAACAATGGCTGTGAAATATGGTACCATGAAGACTGTTATTTCAGGTTTAACCGTAGTTTTACCCAACGGTGATATTATAAATACAGGCGGTAGAACTAAAAAAACTTCAGCAGGTTACAATTTAACAAATTTATTTATTGGGTCTGAAGGTACATTGGGAGTCATAACAGAAGTTCATTTAAGGTTATCACCTATACCAGAAAGTATAATGAGCGCAGTATGTCATTTCCCAAGTTTAGAAGATGCTGTACAAACAGCTCAGCAGGTTATTCAATATGGAATACCAATTGCAAGGATTGAAATGCTAAACAAAGATCAAATGGGGATTAGTATTAACTATTCAAAATTGAAAGATATTCAAGCAGTACCGACTTTATTTTTTGAATTTCATGGTTCAGAGTCTTCTAACAAAGAGAATATTACAATTGTAGAAGAAATATCCAAAGAAAATAAGGGTAGTTCATTTAAATGGGCTAAAGATTTAGAAGAAAGAAATAAACTTTGGAAAGCAAGATGGGATGTATACTATTCTGTTAAAGCTCTAATTAAAAATGGAAGGGTTTATTCAACAGATGTGTGTGTTCCTATTTCAAAAATAACAGAGTGCGTAAATTTTGCAGAGCAGCAAGCAAAAAAATTTGGAGTTCGAGCACCTATGGTTGGCCATTTGGGAGATGGAAATTTTCATGTTATTTTACCGTTTGATCCACAAAAAAAAGAAATGTACAAAAATATTAGAGCATTTAATGATACGTTGATAAAAAAAGCTTTAGAATTAAACGGGACTATTACAGGTGAACATGGTGTAGGGTTGCATAAAAAAGAGTATCTGTTAGAGGAGCATCCTGATAATATTCCAGTAATGAAATCAATTAAAAGAACTATTGATCCGAATAATATAATGAACCCAGGTAAAATTTTTGATTTAAATTAATAATGAAAAAAATTTTAATTACTAGAAAACTACTAAAATCTTGTGAGGAAAAAGCCTCTAAAATATTTAATGCAAACTTTAATGATAATGATGAATTATATTCTCAATCAAAAGTAATTGAGATGAGCCAAGGATGTGATGGTATTTTAACATCTTTAACTGATAAAATGGACGCTGAAACAATAAATAAATTACCCGATAGTGTAAAAATCCTGTCAAATTTTGCAGTTGGATTTGGAAATATAGATTTAGAGGCGGCTAAGAAAAGAGGAATAGCAGTTACAAATACTCCTGATGTACTTACAGATGCAACAGCTGAAATTGGAATATTATTAATTTTAGGAGCATGTAGAAGAGCATCCGAAGGGATTCAAAGTGCCAAAGATAGTAATTGGAAGTGGTCGGCAGATTATTTGATTGGAAAACAACTGACTGGCGCAAGATTAGGTATTCTTGGAATGGGTAGGATTGGTCAGAAAATTGGAAAAATTGCAAAGTCTTTAGGAATGATTATTCATTATCATAACCGTTCAAAATTAAGTGAAGAAAAGGAACAAGGTGCAATATATCATGATAACTTGAAAGACTTACTTTCAGTTTCAGATGTTTTATCAATTTGTTGTCCAGCCTCAAAAGAAACAGTTGATATGATAAATAAAGATACAATTGAATACTTACCTAAAGGCGCAGTTGTTACTAATGTGGCTAGAGGTGATATTGTTGAAGACGAAGCATTAATAGATGCATTAAACCGTAGAAAAGTTTACGCAGTTGGGTTAGATGTTTACAAAAATGAGCCAAATTTAAATCCTGGATATTTAAAACACAAAAGTGCTTTTATTCTTCCACACCTTGGTAGCGCAACAAAAGAAACAAGAACAGCAATGGCAAATCTTGCAATAGATAATATTGATGAGTTTTTCAAAACTGGAATTTGTAAAAACAAAGTAAACTAAAAGCCAAAATTTCAATCTGTAATTGTAAAAAAAGTTAGAAAAAGAAAATTTAACTCATGTTAATTAGTATCTTTCTAAGGACAATTTGGGTTTTTTATGCTTAACTTCGCAAGTTAATTAATTAACTTCAATAAGAAAAAGAGGAGAGAAAATGGTTAAAGAAAATAAAAAGTCTCTGAAGAAAATTTCTTCAAGACGAAAGTTCTTTAAGGCAGCAGCAGCAACTGGTGCAGCAGCAACAGCAGCTGTAGCTATGCCTAACCTTGCATTAGGAAGTGGTCATACTACTCTTAAAATGCAAGCTGCTTGGCCAAGTGGAGCTAACATATTCTTCGAAATGGCAGGTGATTATGCGAAGATGGTTAGTGATATGTCAGGTGGAACTTTAAAAATAGACCTTCAACCAGTTGGCGCTGTTGTTAAAACATCAGAAATTGGTGATGCTGTAAGTTCAGGTGTATTAGATATGGGTCACTGGGTGACTGCATATTGGTACGGTAAAAACGCAGCAGCTTCATTATTTGGAACTGGTCCTTCATACGGTATGTCATCTCAAGAAGTAATGGGATGGATGGAATATGGTGGAGGAAGAGCACTATACGAAGAAACTTTAGCAAAAGTTGGATATGACTATGTTGGATACTTCCACATGCCAATGCCAGCTCAGCCTTTTGGATGGTTCAAAAAGAACGTAACAAAAGTTTCTGATGTTAAAGGAATGAAGTATAGAACAGTTGGTCTTGCAACAAACGTTCTTACTGCAATGGGAATGGTAGTTAGACAATTACCGGGTGGTGAAATTCAACCAGCAATGAAAACTGGATTGATTGAAGCTGCTGAGTTTAACAACCCAACTTCAGACTCTCAGTTTGGTATGCAGGATGTTTCTAAACATTATCATTTAGGATCATTCCACCAATCTCAAGAGATGTTTGAGATTCCAATTAACAAGAAAAAACTAAACAGTTTATCTCCGGCACATCAAGCAATTTTGAAAAATGCTGCGTATGCTGCTAACTCTGATAACTATTTCAAAGCGTTAGTAAGATACTCAGCTGATTTATCTAAATTGATGAATGAGCATAAGGTAAACGTTTACCAAACTTCAGATGAAATCCTAGCTGAACAATTAAAAGGTTGGGACAAAGTGATCGGCGACTTTAATGCAAAAGATCCATTCTTTAAAAAGATCGTAGACTCACAAAAATCATATGCGAAAAGAGTTATGAAGTACTTGCTGATGAATCAGCCTAACTACAGACTTGCGTATGAAAATGAGTTTGGTTCACTAGCTAAGGTTAAAATCTAATTTAAACTTAGTATACAAACTTAATTTAAAGGGGGGTTATTTACCCCCCTTTTTATTATAAACAGTTGAAATTTTTTAATTATAGTAGATATTGATTTGCTCATGAGATCATTCATTAAATTTGCAGATACACTCAGTACTTCAATGGGAAAAGCTTTTTCCTGGTGTATAGTGGTTTTAATGGGCGGTACTTGTTATGAAGTGTTTATGGCCTATGCATTAAACGCACCAACCCTCTGGAATTTCGATTTTAGTTTGCAAATGTATGGAGCAATTTTTATGATGGCTGGAGCTTATACACTTAGTACTGAAGCACATGTTAGAGGAGATGTAATTTACAGACTTTTTCCAGTTAGGGTACAAGGTTCAATCGATTTAGTATTGTATTTCATTTTCTTCTTTCCCGGCGTTTTAGCGCTAGCTTTTTATGGTTGGGATTATGCAGCTCAGGCCTGGAAGATAAAAGAGACAAGTTGGAACAGTCCAGCTCAAATTCAAATTTATATGGCAAAATCAATGATACCGCTTGCTGGTATTTTATTAATTATACAAGGTATTAGTGAAGTGTTTAGATCAATAATTTGTATTCAAACTGGTCATTGGCCAAAAAGAGCATCAGCAGACGCTGAAGAAACAGAAAAAGTTTTAATGAGAACTTCACAAGATCAGGATCAAAAAGATGTTATTTGAGCTAACCAATCCGGAAATTGCAATTATGATGATGGGACTTTTCCTGTTTGCAGTATTATTAGGTTTTCCAATTGCTTTCACGTTAATGGCAATGGGAATAGGATTTGGTTATTATGCTTATTACGATCCAGCCTTAATGGAAAATATTTTTGATAACCGGATTTTTAGATTATTTATAAATAATACCTATTCGGTTATGGACAATACAGTTCTTACAGCTGTACCATTATTTTTGTTTATGGGGTATTTGGTTGAAAGAGCTGGAATAGTAGCAAGACTATTTTTTGCTATAAGATTAGCCTCCCATGGATTACCTGCTTCAATGGCAGTTGCCGCTTTAGTAACTTGCGCTTTATTCTCCACAGCAACTGGAATTATAGGTGCTGTGGTAACACTTATGGGATTATTAGCTTGGCCAGCTATGATAAAAGCTGGTTATGACAAGAAATTTGCTTCAGGTATAATTTGTTCAGGGGGTTGTTTAGGAATATTAATCCCACCAAGCATTATGCTTATTGTATACGCAGTCATAGCTCAGTTATCTCCTTTAAGATTATTTGCTGCAGCTATATTTCCTGGTTTAATGTTAGCTGCATTGTATATCGGATATGCTATTTTTAGAGCTTGGCTAGACCCATCAATTGCACCGAAGCCTCCAAAAGAAGAAATTCCTCCAAGGGCAGTTATATTAAGAGAAGTTTTGGTTTCTTTTTTACCTTTATTCTCTTTAATTATTTTAGTATTGGGAACAATTTTGGCTGGAATAGCTACACCAGCAGAGGCTGCTGCTGTGGGCGCATTCGGTGCGCTAGTGCTGTCATATTTTTATAAAACTCTTAAGTGGAAAAATTTTAAAGAGTCTGTATTTTTAACAGCGAAAACTACTGCAATGATCATGTGGTTATTCATTGGTTCTTGGACATTTGCTGCAGTATTTTCTTATCTAGGCGGCCACGAAGTCTTTGAACATTTCTTTAAATCAATGAACTTACAACCTTGGCAATTTTTAGTAATTACTCAAATAATAATTTTCTTACTCGGATGGCCGTTAGAATGGACAGAGATACTAATTATTTTCGTTCCTATATTTTTACCTTTAGTAGAATTTTTTGGAGTCAATCCATATTTTTTTGCAATGTTAATTGCTTTAAATCTACAAACCTCCTTTTTAACGCCACCAATGGCGATGTCAGCTTACTATCTTAAAGGTGTTCAATCGAGAAATGTTGAATTATTAGATATATTTAGAGGAATTATGCCTTTTCTTGCGATAGTAATATTGGCAATGTTTTTAATGTATATGTTTCCTGGTATCGCACTTTGGTTACCAGAAACATTGTTTGCAAACTAACAATGGATGTTTTTAACCTATCTGTAAAACAACTAACTAAGAAAATAAAGGATGCACAACTGACCTCAGTTGATCTTTGCAAGGCTTATATTGAAAGAATAGATAAATTCGAAAAAGATATTCATGCATGGGCCCATTTTGATAAAAAAAATTTGTTAGAAAAAGCTGAAGAGTCAGACAATAACAGAAGATCTGGAAAGCCATTAGGATTATTACATGGAATACCTGTTGCATTAAAAGATATAATTGGAACTTTTGACATGCCAACAGAGTGCGGAAGTGTATTAAGAAAAGGATTGTCAGCCTCTCAGGATGCTGAAATAGTAGATTTGCTTAAATCAGAAGGAGCAATAATTATGGGAAAAACAGCGACTTCTGAATTAGCTTATTACAGTCCTAGTAAAACCAAAAACCCACATGATTATACAAGAACACCTGGTGGATCTTCTAGTGGGTCCGCAGCTGTAGTAGCTGCACATATGGCTCCTTTATCTATAGGATCTCAAACAGGTGGTTCAATTATAAGACCAGCATCGTATTGTGGTGTTGTTGGTTATAAACCTTCATTTGGTTTAATATCCAGAAACGGAGTTCTTAAAACATCTGAAAATTTGGATCATGTAGGTGTATTTGGAAAAACAGTTGAAGATGTTGCCTTATTAGCAAAAGTGTTAATAAAAAAAGATTCTTACGATAAATCAACAATTCACTATTCAACGAGCTCAATGTTAGAAGAAACTAATAATCCACCAGCTTTTGAACCAAAATTTATCTTTTATAAAACAGAGAGCTGGAAAAAAATAGATAAAAAATCAAGAGATGCATTTGAGTATTTCATAAAATCATTTAAAAAAAATATAGAAGTATTTGATACTCCTTCGTACTTTAAAGACATTAAAAAATTTCACCAAATAATACATGAAACTGATATGGCAAATAATTTTTATAATTACTTTAAGAAAAGTAAAAAAAAATTGTCAAAACAAATGCAAGAGGCTATTTCAAGAGGAATTAAATATTCAGCTAAGGATTATGCCGAGGCCAAAGATTTTATGAGCAGAAGTTATGACTCTTATAAAGAAGTATTTGAGGATTATCATGGTGTAATCTCACCATCAAGCACTGGTGTTGCTGACAAAGGATTATCAAGCACTGGAAGTCCTGAATTCTGTACTGTTTGGTCTTTTATGGGAACACCTTCAATTTCTTTACCTTTACTAGAAGGAGAAAATAATTTACCATTAGGAATTCAGCTGATAGGCAATAAATATGATGATTTAAGATTCATGGGCATTGCAAATTGGCTGGAGAAAGAAAGTGAAAAATTTAATGAATAAAATTACAACAATTATAGGACTAGGATTTGCTATTTTCTTTCTCGTAGGATTAGCAACTACTCTAACAAGATCAATGCTAATAACAGTTTTAGATGTAGTGCCAGTATATATTCTTATGGGTGCTGCAATTGCAATGATGATTTACGAAGCTTTCTTCGATAAAAAATAATTTAAACTGAATTTGTAAATTGAAAGATACTAATAAAAGTTTTTTTCCATATTTATTATTACTTATCCATCCAGTATTTATGTCTACTAACTTAATTGTTGCCCGAGGTGGTGTTGAATTTGTGCCTCCAATTTCTCTTGCATTTTGGAGATGGTTATTTGTTTTCTTAATTTTAATTTTTTTCAATTTTTTAGTGTTAAAGAGAGATTTTTCAAAGTTTAATTTCAAAAAAGAGTATTTTAAATTATTTGTCCTTGGGGCGACTGGTTGCGGTATTTGTGGAGCTTTTCCTTTTATTGCGGGTCAAACTACCACCGTAATAAATATGGGCATTATATATACATCTTCACCAATATTTATAATTTTAATTTCATGTTTATTTTTTGGGGAAAAATTCAATTCTATTAAAATATTAGGCCTTCTCTT
The DNA here is from genome assembly GCA_902574705.1 of uncultured Pelagibacteraceae bacterium. Lineage (GTDB taxonomy): Bacteria > Pseudomonadota > Alphaproteobacteria > Pelagibacterales > Pelagibacteraceae > Pelagibacter. The sequence goes on from CACGOM010000002.1 coordinate 68,964, forward strand.
GTGTCTTGTTGGTGTTTCTATAATAATTACAAAGGGTAATTTAGAATTACTTCTAAATTTCAAATTTAATCCAGGAGATATTTGGATATTAGGTGCTGCAATTGGATGGGCTATCTACTCTATTTATTTATATAATTGGAAAACAAATTTAACGGATTTCTCAAGATTTACTCTAATTTCATTTTTTGGGGCAATAAGTCTGTTTCCCTTTTATCTTTTTGAAGAGATTAATATTGCGAGTACTATATTTAATACAAATTTTTTCAAATGGACTTTATTTGCATCAATATCTCCTGGGATTATTGCGTTTAGTTTATATACAATTACCCAAAGATATTTGGGAGCAACAGTGACAGGTTTTACGTTATATTTATATACTATTTATGGATCTTTTTTTGGAATAATATTTTTTGACGAAACACTTGAATACTTCCATTATATTGGAGCATTATCAGTGTTTATAGGAATATACTTGGTAAAAAAAAAAACTAAATGAGACTAGATAAAGTGACTGTTGGATATATCTTCGTATTATTATTTTTAATTTACCTTGCAATTATAATAATGATTTATTTTTCCCAAAGATCACTAATGTATCATCCAACAGAAAATAATTACTTAGACGAAAATCAATTAAACCATAAAGTAGATAAAATAAAGATTTCATCTGATTATGAACTTACCTCATGGTATTTTGAAAAAAATAAGAATTTCAAAACTTTATTATTTTTTCATGGAAATGCAGGTACTCTAGAAAACAGAATTTATAAATTAAATGATCTTTCCAAACTAGATTTAAATTATTTAATTATTGCATATAGAGGTTTCAGTGGAAATAATGGCAAGCCAACCGAGCAAGGTTTATACAAAGATGCAAGAGCTGCAAAGTACTGGTTAAACTTAAATAACATAAGTGATCAAAATATAATAGTTTACGGTGAGTCATTGGGCACAGCTGTTGCTATAGACTTAGCAAAAGATCATAAGTTTGCTGGCATAATATTGGAGTCGCCTTTCACTTCAATGTTGAAACTTTCAAGAAAATATTATCCCTGGTTACCAACAGGATTATTGCTGAAAGACAAATATGAAACAAATAAAAAAATAAAAAAAATATTTTCTCCAATACTCATTTTACACGGAAGAAAAGATGATATTGTTCCATTCGAGATGGGAGAACAGTTATTTATACAAGCTAACGAACCAAAATATAATTATTTCGTTGATAATGATGATCATATGATGGACTTTAATAATGATCTACTTAATTCAATTAATCAATTTATATCAAGCTTAAAGTAGACACAATTTAAACAAATCATTTCCATTAATAAACTTTATACCCAATTGATGAAATACTTATTCGTCTTTATATTTTTTATATTTAATAATGTTTATTCTGATACAAAAAATATGGAAGACGAATATTTTTTTATTGGAAAAATGGATTCTTATAATAAAGATTTCACTCTGTATTTTAAAACACGAGAAAAAGCTATTTTATCTAAAGGTGAAGATTATAATTATATAACCGACTATCCACAAGATCTATATATATACAATCATAAGTTAAAAACCGACGAGCCTTTAATTACTTATGAATGGTTTCCTTCATATGTAAGAAGATTATCACATAATTATGAATATCCTGTTTTTCCAGAGGATTTTGCATATTATTTAATGGAAGATAATAATACTTTAATTTTAGTAAGCGCAAATAAAAATTTTTTTGAAAACTTAAAATTTGATATTGCATTAAAAAAAATTAGTAAAATAAAAGAAAAGGGAAAAATTAGTTTTATTATTTCCTCCTACGCAAAAAACTGTGGATTTAAAGATATTTCAAGCACTCTAAAATGCAAAATCTATAAACCACTGATATCAACTAATTTAATAAATTAATTAGCTTGAACAAAGGCATTCGCAAAATTCTCTGATACAAAAATTTCTAAATCATCTTCTTTTTCACCTAAACCAAGAGCAATAATAGGTATTTTAAATTTTCTTGCTGCTGCAATCAGTATCCCACCCTTTGCTGTACCATCTAGTTTAGTCATAATTAATCCAGTTATAGGTATTATTTTATTAAATTCATCAATTTGATTCATTACATTTTGTCCAGATGTTGCATCCAATACAAGAAGCACTTCATGAGGAGCGCTATCATCAAATTTTTTAATTACCTTTGCAATTTTTTTGTATTCCTCCATCAAGTTTTTTTTATTTTGTAGTCTACCTGCGGTATCAATAATTACTTCATTGTAATTATCCTTTTTTGCGGCATCTAAAGATTTAAAAGCAACTGAAGCAGGATCTGAACCAGGGTCAGACTTAATAATTCCTACGTTTATTTTATTTGCCCATTGTTCAAGCTGATCTATAGCAGCAGCTCTAAATGTATCACAAGCAGAAAATAAGACCTTGTTATTATTTTCTTTTAATTTTTTTCCAATTTTTCCAATTGAAGTTGTTTTTCCCACTCCATTTACGCCAGATACTAAAATTATATTTAACTTATCTTTTGAATTAAAAAAATCTTTTCTTTCTAGGGGCTTCATTAAATGTAAAATATAACCTTTTAGCAAGTCATTAATTTCTTTTATGACATCTTTACTTGGATCAATTTTTTTTTGAGATATAATATCTTTAATTTCATTAGCAGCGTCTACCCCAACATCTGAAGAAATCAAGAAATCTTCAATTTTATTTAAATTTTCTTCATCTATTTCTTTTTTGATTATGATCTCTTTAAGTCCTGATGAAAAAGCATCAGCACTTTTTTTAAAACCGATTTTAAATTTATCGAATATTCCCATTATATTTTGATTTCAAATTCTTTAATATCTGAAACTGGACCAGTCATAGAAATAATATTATTATATTTAATATTCAAAGGACCTTCTTTAAAATAAATGTTAGTATTATTACCGGATAGTTTTTTTTCAAATGCAACAACGCCTGTCGCACAGGCAGCTGTACCACAAGCTTTTGTTAAACCCGCTCCACGCTCCCAAACATTAATAAATATATTTGAAGAGTCCTTCATTTGTGCAAAAGTGACATTAATTTTTTCAGGAAATAATTCATGATTTTCAATTAATGGGCCTATTTCTTTTAAATCATATTTAAAACAATCATCTACAAAAAAAACTATATGTGGATTTCCAACATTTAATGCAAAACCATTTTTAAATTCTAAATCGTTTATTTTTATATTAATATTTCTAATGTCTATATCGCTAGATAAAGGAATTTTTTTCCATTCAAAAATAGGCTCACCCATTGTAAGCCTTATACTATTTTGAGAAATTTTTTGAGCTTTTAGTATTCTATTTGATGTTGCTATAACAGCCTCTTCTTTTCTTTCTTCATCACATAAAATTTTTGCAACACATCTACTTCCATTTCCGCATGCTTCAACTTCTTCTCCATCAGAATTATATATCGTTATTGGATTATGATTAGGAGTATTCTTGTCAATTTCATCAATAAATATTAATTGATCAAATCCAATTTTGTCTCTTTTACTTAGTTCAACAATTTTTTCCTTATTGATAGATATAAATTCTTTTCTTCTATCAACAATTAAAAAGTCATTCCCTAGACCATCCATTTTGTAACCTTTAAATTCCATATATATTTATGTTTATCTTATTTGTTGACATTTTGAACCTCTATTATAGTTTATCGCAATTTCCGCAAATACAGCATTTTGCGGTGTCTTTGGTAACAAAGAGATCGACACCAGTCAGCGAGAGTTCGCCCACTGGTGCGATAGCTGCTGGGTAAAAATATGTTTGAAAATTTAACTAATAAATTTGAAGAAATTTTTTCTTCTTTAAAAAAAGCTCCTTCTCTAAATGAGTCTCAAGTTGATGAGGGTCTGAGAAGTATTAGACAAGCTTTATTAGAAGCGGATGTTTCGTTAGATGTTACAAAAAACTTTATAGACAAGGTAAAACCCAAAGCACTCGGTCAGGAAATAATCAGATCAACATCGCCAGGCCAGATGATTGTTAAAATAGTTTATGACGAATTAGTAAATATATTAGGGGAAAAAAATATAGAAATAAATTTAAATGCAGTCCCACCTGTTACAGTTATGATGGTAGGACTTCAAGGTTCAGGAAAAACCACTTCAACAGCTAAGCTTGCTAGTTATTTAGAAAAAAATAATAAAAAAAAGGTTATGATGGTTAGTTTAGATATATATAGACCAGCTGCTCAAGAGCAATTAAAACTTCTTGGTGAACAAAATAATTTAAACACTCTTCCAGTAATCGATGGACAATTGCCAACCGAAATTTGTCAAAGAGCAATTAATGCAGCTAAACTAAATGGAAGTGATGTTATTTTATTTGATACCGCTGGAAGAACTCAAATAGACTTACAAATGATGAGTGAAATAAAGCAGATAGAAAGTATTATTAATCCAACAGAGGTAATGTTAGTAGCAGATTCTTTAACAGGACAAGTTGCAGCAAATGTCGCAAAAGAGTTTAAAACAACAGTAAACTTAACTGGAATAATTTTAACGAGATCGGATGGTGATGGGAGAGGTGGTGCAGCCTTAAGCATGAAATATGTTGCGGAAGTGCCAATCAAGTTTTTAGGATCTGGAGAAAAAATTGAAAATCTTGAAGTTTTTCATCCTGATCGTATAGCAAATAGAATTTTAGGCATGGGGGATATTGTATCTCTTGTGGAAAAAGCATCAGAGGATTTTGATAAAGAAAATATTAAAAAAACTGAAGAAAATTTAAAAAAAGGACAATTTTCTCTTGAAGATTATTTATCTCAACTCAGACAAATGAAAAAAATGGGAGGTATAGAAGGAATTATGTCATTTTTGCCTGGAGTTTCAAAAATGAAATCTCAAATGGACCAAGCAGGAGTTGATGAAAAAATAATTTCAAAAAATGAAGCAGTAATTTTATCTATGACCAAAAAAGAAAGAGCAAATCCGAAAATTATTGACGGCTCTAGAAAAAAAAGAATTGCTAATGGTTCTGGAACTGACATAGCCACTATCAATAAATTGTTAAAACAATTTAAAATGATGTCTGAAATGATGAAAAAGATGTCCAAAGGAGATATGAAAGGAATGGCAGATAAAGGAATACCGCCTGAACTTTTTAATCAATTAAAATAAACAAAAAGGAGAACATAAAATGTTAAAACTTAGGTTATCAAGAGGCGGAACTAAAAAAAGACCTATATATAAAATAGTCGTTGCAGAAAGTAAGTTTGCAAGGGATGGAAGATTCATCGAAAAATTAGGTTTTTTTAATCCCTTACTACCAAAAGAAAAAAAAGAAAGAATAGGTTTAGAAAGTGATCGAATAAAATACTGGTTAAGCCAAGGAGCACAACCAACCACCAGAGTTGCTAGAATTTTAGGAGAAAATAATTTTATTCCAATGCCGGAAGCAGGAAATAATCCCAACAAAGCTATTCCTAAAAAAGAGAGAAACAAAGAGGAGGAACAACCAAAGGCAGCTGATGCTCAAAAGCCAGCAGCAGAAGCCAAGAAAGAGGAAGCTAAGCCAGCAGCGGAAGCTAAGCCAGCAGCAGAAGCCAAGAAAGAGGAAGCTAAGAAATAGTAAAAAAATGTATAAGGTCAAAATATTTACATTATATCCAGAATTTTTTCCTGGCCCGTTTGATAAAGGAATTTATGGAAATGCACTAAAGAAAAAAATTTGGGATATCAAAATTGTGGGTATTAGAGACTTTGCTGAGGATAAACACAAAACGGTCGATGACACCCCCTATGGTGGAGGATCTGGGATGGTAATGAGAGCAGATGTAATTGCTAATTCTCTAGATAATAATTTAGAGAAAAATGAAAAAGTTTATTACCTTAGTCCAAGAGGAAAATTGCTAACCCAAGAAATAGCAAAAAAAATTTCAAAAGAAAAATCTCTAAATATTTTATGTGGTCATTTCGAAGGAATAGATCAAAGAGTTATAGATAATAGAAATATTGAGGAAATTAGTATCGGTGATTATGTGATTTCTGGAGGTGAAACAGCTTCGTATGTTGTGTTGGATAGTGTTTTGAGATTATTGCCTGGAGTTTTGGGAAATGAGGACTCAATACTCTATGAAAGCTTTGAAAACGGACTTTTAGAATATCCACAATATACAAAACCTCAAATTTGGCAGAAAAATAAGGTTCCAGAGGTCTTATTATCAGGAGATCATGCTAAAATTAAACACTGGCGTTTATCTCAATCTGAGGCTATAACACGCGACCGAAGACCAGATTTGTGGCAAAAACATAACAAAAAAAATTAATATAATGAAAAACATTGAAGAAATTAATAATTTAAAAGTAAAAGAGATTATTGCTCAAAAAAAACATCCTGAATTTTTCCCTGGAGATATTATTAAAGTTGGAGTTAAAATCACAGAAGGCAAAAGAGATAGAATTCAATATTTTGAGGGAGTTTGTATTGCTAAAAAAAACAGAGACATAAATTCATCATTTACAGTTAGAAAAATTTCTTTTGGTGAAGGGGTTGAAAGAACTTTTGCACTTTATAGCCCAGTAGTGGGAACTATTAAAGTAATTAGATCTGGAAAAGTTAGAAGAGCAAAACTTTATTATTTAAGAGATAGAACTGGTAAATCTGCAAGAATTTCAGAGAAAATTAAAAAGAAAATTGGAATTGATTTAGAAACAAAAATTCAAGAAGTCACAGAAGAAAATGTAGCTACTCCATCTGCAGAACAAGTTAAAAAAGAAGATACTAAATCTGTAGAAACTGCAAAAGCAGATCCCAAATTAAAAGCTGAAGCACCAAAAGTAGAGATAAAAAAAGAAGATTCTAAGCCAAAAGATAAAGCTGAACCTACGAAAAAAGAAGAGACAAAAGAATAAGAAAATATAATTTTTTCTAAATGCCTAAAACCCTTTATGATAAAATTTGGAATGAACATCTTGTTCATGAGCAACAAGATGGTACTTCTTTATTGTTTGTTGATAGACATTTAATACATGAAGTTACAAGTCCACAAGCGTTTGAAGGTTTAAGAAATTCTCAAAGAAAAGTAAGACAACCAAGTCTTACCTTAGCTGTTGCAGATCATAATGTTCCAACTACTGATAGATCAAAAGGAATTTCAGATGAGGAGTCAAAAATCCAAGTTAATACACTAGATTCTAATTGTAAAGAATTTGGGATTCAAATTTTTGGAATGAATGATAAAAGACAAGGTATTGTTCATATAATAGGTCCCGAACAAGGTTTTACACAACCGGGTACAATAATTGTATGTGGAGATAGTCATACCGCAACACATGGAGCTTTTGGAGCATTAGCCTTTGGTATTGGTACTTCAGAGGTTGAGCATGTTTTAGCAACACAAACTTTGGTTCAAAAAAAATCAAAAAATTTTAGGATAAATGTTAATGGCAGTCTACCTATCGGAGTAACCTCTAAAGATGTAATTTTACAAATTATTGGAAAAATAGGTACCGCTGGTGGAACTGGGTATGTCATTGAATATTCTGGAAACTTAATTTCATCTTTAAGTGTAGAAAATAGAATGACAATCTGCAATATGACTATTGAAGGTGGAGCGAGAGCTGGATTAATTGAACCAGATCAAAAAGTTTTTGATTACTTAAAAGGTAAACCAATGTCTCCCAAAGGGAAAAATTGGGATAAAGCACTCGAGTATTGGAAAACCCTTAAATCAGACGAAAATGCTAAATTTGATAAAGAGGTAAACCTCGATGGTAAAGATATAAAGCCAATGGTAACTTGGGGCACTTCACCTCAAGATGTATTGACTATAGATGAAAATGTTCCAAATCCAGAAGCCGAAACAGATTTAGATAAAAAAAACTCAATCGAAAGATCTTTAAAATACATGGGTTTAAAACCTGACACAAAAGTTAAGGATATTAAAATTGACAAAGTTTTCATAGGCAGTTGTACGAATGGAAGAATTGAAGATTTGAGAGAAGCGGCAAAAATTTTAAAAGATAAGAAAATTGCAGGTCATGTAAATGCAATGGTAGTGCCTGGCTCAGGACTAGTTAAACAACAGGCAGAGCAGGAAGGACTTGATAAAATATTTATAAATTCAGGTTTTGAATGGAGAGAGCCTGGATGCTCAATGTGTTTAGCAATGAATGCTGATAAACTTCAGCCAGGAGAGAGATGCGCATCAACATCAAATAGAAATTTTGAAGGAAGACAAGGCAGAGGAGGAAGAACTCACCTAGTGAGTCCCGGTATGGCTGCAGCTGCAGCAATTTCTGGAAACTTAGACGATGTTAGAAAGTATCAAAACTAATGCAAAAATTTGATAAATTAAAAAGTATCCCGGCATATTTACCAATAGTAAATATTGATACAGATATGCTAATTCCAAAACAATTTCTTAAAACAATTAAAAGAACTGGTCTTGGTAAAAATTTGTTCTTTGAAATGCGATACGATGATCAAGGAAATATTATCAAAGATTTTATTTTAAATAAAGAACCATTCAATAAATCAAAAATCTTGATCGCTGGTAAAAATTTTGGATGTGGCTCTTCAAGAGAACATGCTCCATGGGCATTACTAGATTTTGGAATTACTTGTGTAATAAGTTCAAGTTATGCTGATATTTTTTATAATAATTGTTTTAAAAATGGAATATTGCCAATCGTATTAGATGATGAAAAAATTAAACAAATTTCAGAGTATTCTAACAGAAAGGAAGAAATTGAAATAGATTTAAAAAATCAAAAAATATTATTTGGAAATAATGAAATTATTTTTGAAATAGACTCATTTAAAAAAAAATGTCTTTTAGAAGGTTTAGACGATATAGCATTATCTTTAGAAAAAACTGATAAAATATTATCTTTTGAAAAAAATTTAAAAAATTCAAAACCATGGATTTTTAATGATTAAAATCAAAAAAAGAAAATTTCTACTTTTGCCAGGAGATGGGATTGGACCCGAAGTAGTTGCTGAGGTAAAAAAAATTATTGTTTGGTTTAATAAAAATAAATCTTTAGATTTTGAAATTGATGAAGATTTAGCAGGCGGCGTTTCATATGATAAACATGGAACTCCAATTACTGATGAAGTATTTTATAAAGCATTAGAATCAGAGGCTGTAATATTAGGTGCTGTGGGTGGTCCCAAATGGGATAATGTTGAATTTTCAAAAAAACCAGAGAGAGCATTACTAAAACTAAGAAAAGAGTTAAAACTTTTTGCAAATCTAAGACCTGCGATCTGCTTTGAACAACTAGTCGAAGCATCAACACTCAAACCTGAAATAGTTTCAGGATTAGATATTATGATAGTACGAGAACTAACAGGAGGAATTTACTTTGGAGAACCAAGAGGAATTAAACCAATTGATAATGGAGAAAGAAAAGGAATTAATACACATACCTATACAACAAGTGAAATACAAAGAGTTGCTAGAGTAGCTTTTGATTTAGCAAAAAAAAGGCAAAATAAAGTAACTTCTTGTGAAAAATCAAATGTAATGGAGGCAGGGTTACTTTGGAGAGAAGAGGTTCAAGACTTACATGATAAAGAATATAATGATGTAAAACTTGATCATATGTTAGCTGATAATTGTGCAATGCAACTTTTGAGAAATCCCAAACAATTTGATGTAATTGTCACAGACAATCTGTTTGGAGATATGCTTTCAGATCAAGCATCTATGTTAACAGGATCACTTGGACTTTTACCATCAGCATCTCTAGGGGCTAAAAACAAAGAGGGACAGATGAGAGCAATGTATGAGCCGATTCACGGATCAGCTCCAGATATAGCAGGAAAAGGTATAGCAAATCCAATAGCAACTATTTTAAGTTTTGCTATGGCCTTAAGATATTCTCTTGATTTAGATAAAGAAGCAAATGCACTTGAGAAAGCGGTCCACGATGTATTGAATGAAGGTTTAAGAACAAAAGATATAATTTCTAAAGGAAAAAAAGAAGTTTCCACATCTCAAATGGGTGATGCGATAATTTCAAAATTGCAATAATTAATCATTTATTTTAAGGTCCTCAAATGCCAAATTACACAGCACCAGTAGAAGATATGATGTTTCTTTTCGATAAGTTAAGAAATAATAAAAATTATAATGAAATTGAAAAGTATAAAGAAGTAAATTCAGAACTTGTAAAAAATATATTAGAGGAAGCAGCTAAAATAAATCAAAACATAATTTTACCACTTGCTAAAATAGGCGATGAAAACCCAACTGTTTTAGAAAATGGCATTGTTAGAACACCCCCAGGATATAAGGAAGCTTATACTAAATTTATAGAAGATGGATGGACTTCTTTATCTTGTGATCCTAAGTATGGCGGCCAAGGAATGCCAAAGACAGTAAGTGCATTTTTCGATGAAATGTTATCATCTGCAAGTTTATCATTTAAATTATATAGCGAACTAAGTATTGGTGCGTATAATTGCATTAATCATCATGCTACTGAAGAAATAAAAAATAAATATTTACCCAAGATGGTAGAAGGCAAATGGAGTGGTACCATGTGTTTGACGGAACCAGTATGTGGTACGGATCTAGGATTACTTAAAACGAAAGCAGAAGAACAAAAGGATGGAACTTACAAATTAAATGGTCAAAAAATATTTATTACATCAGGCGATCATGATTTGACAGAAAATATTATTCATCTTGTTATTGCCAGAGCAACTGACTCACCAAAAGGAACTAAAGGGATTAGTTTATTCCTGGTACCAAAATTTAAAGTAAATAATGATGGATCCTTGGGACAAAGAAATGGAATTTCAACGGGCTCTATTGAAAGTAAAATGGGTATAAAAGGATCTGCAACGTGTGTTTTAAATTTTGACGATGCCGTTGGATATATGATAGGTCCAAAAAATAAGGGTTTAAACTCAATGTTTACTATGATGAACTTAGAGAGAATTGTTGTCGGAATACAGGGGCTTGGAATTTCAGAAACAGCATACCAAAACTCTTTAAGTTATGCCAAAGAAAGAAAACAAGGAAAAACAAATAATAGTAAATCAACAAATGGTGCAGATATAATAATCGAGCACGCCGATATTAGAAGATCGCTTCTTAATATGAAATCCATAATTGAGGGTGAAAGAGCGTTATGTTTTTGGTTATCACAACAAACCGAGGTGAGTTTATATCACAATGATGAGGACATTAGAAAAGAAGCATCTGATTATGTTTCTTTAATGACACCAGTTGTTAAAACAATGTTTACTGATTTAGGTATGGAAATTACCAGTGATGCAATGCAAGTTCACGGTGGGTATGGATATACTAAAGACCAAGGTATTGAGCAGCTCTATAGAGACAATAGAATAACCCCAATTTATGAAGGAACAAATTCTGTTCAAGCTTTAGATTTAGTTTTTAGAAAATTAGTCAATAAAAATGGGGATATAATTGATAAATATTTGAATATGATCAGAAATGATTTTAATAAATCTGAACATAAAATTAAACCATTTATTGATGATTTTAATAATAGCTTAGATACATTAAATAAGTTCACACTTTGGATAAAAGATAAACTTAATAATTCAAAAGATGATGCAAGCGCTGCATGCAATGATTATTTAAAAGCTCTAGGTTTTGTTTCTATTGCTCATTCTTGGATAAAAGTCTTGGAAATTTGTTTTGAAGATTATGATAACAATAAAACTTTCTATGAAGACAAAATTCAAACGGCTAAGTTTTATTTTAAAAGAGTTCTACCTAGAGCTGAAAATCACTTTAAAACAGCATCAACTGGAAGTGATTACATAATGAACTTTAAATTTAATTAAAATGAATAACTACGAAAAAAATCTGGAAAAAAATAACGCAAATTTTATTCCTTTAACTCCTTTAAGTTTTTTAGAAAGAGCAAAAGATATCTATCCAAATTATGAAGCTCTAGTTTATGAGTCAAGAAGCTATACTTGGACCGAGGTGTACAAAAGATGTATTAAATTTGCAAGTGCTCTAGAAAAAATTGGTATTGGTAAGGGAGATACTGTTTCAGTAATGGCATTTAATACTCCTGAAATTTTCGAAGCACACTATTCTGTACCTATGACAGGTGCAGTTTTAAATACAATTAATGTAAGACTAGATGCAAAAACTGTTTCTTATATTCTCGACCACAGTGAAGCCAAAGTATTCATTGTTGACAGACAACTACATTCTATCATTGAAAAAGCACTCACAACGGTCAAGAAAAAACCCATTATAATTGACATTCAAGATAATTTTGCCGATCAAAAATTATTAAAAAAAATAGGTGAATATGATTATGAAAGTTTTTTAAAATCTGGAGATGAAAATTATGTTTGGCGAAGACCAAAAGATGAGTGGGAGGCAATTTCATTGAATTATACCTCTGGAACTACTGGAAATCCGAAGGGCGTAGTTTATCACCATAGAGGATCATATCTAATGTCTACTGGAAGTGCTGTTGCCTGGAATATGCCGAATAGACTAAATTTTCTAACTGTTGTGCCAATGTTTCATTGTAATGGATGGGGCTATCCATGGACCATACCTATGCTAAACGGAAAGACAGTTTGTTTAAGAGCTATAGATATAAAAAAAATATTTGAATTAATTGAAAAACATAAAATTACCCATTTTGGTGGAGCGCCTATAGTATTAAATATGATTACTGGAGCTTCTCAATCTGATCAAAAAAAGTTAAATCATAAAGTTCATGTTCTTACTGCTGGGGCTCCCCCACCAAGTATAATATTCAAAAAAATGAAAGCATTAGGTTTTGAAGTTATGCATGTTTATGGATTAACTGAAACATATGGACATATAACTCAATGTGCTTGGAACGATGAGTGGAATTCGCTTGATGAAGATAAGCAAAATGAAATAAAGGCAAGACAAGGTGTAAGATATCCAAATACCGAAGATGCAATGGTTATAGATCCAGATACTATGAAACCGGTACCTAAAGATGGAAAGTCAATGGGTGAAATAATGATTAGAGGAAATATTGTTATGAAAGGTTACTTTAAGGATAAAGAAGCTACTGAAAAAGCTATGGCAAATGGATGGTTTCATTCTGGAGATTTAGCAGTAATGCATCCTGATGGGTATATAAAGATACAAGACAGATCAAAGGATATAATTATTTCTGGAGGTGAAAATATTTCTTCTATTGAAATTGAAAATACTTTAGCAAAGCATCCCGCAGTTTCGATTGCTGCAGTAGTTGCAAAATCTGATGAAAAATGGGGAGAGGTACCTTGTGCTTTTATTGAAAAAGTAAAAGATAAAGATGTTTCAGAAAAAGAACTTATAGACTTTTGTAAAGAGAGTTTAGCTGGGTTTAAAGTTCCAAAAAAAATTGACTTTAGGGAACTGCCAAAAACATCTACAGGTAAAATACAGAAATTTGAACTAAGAAAAATAGCAAGGAATTTAAATTAAATGAAAGCCTTTTCTATTGCTAAATCAAGAAGGATAAGAAGTACGCCTTATACATCTAGAATCGAAAAGCAAGGTGTTACAGCTTATACAACATATAATCATATGTTATTACCAGCAGCTTTTGGATCCTTAGAAGACTCTTATCATCATTTAAAAAAAAATGTTCAAATATGGGATGTTGCTGGTGAAAGGCAAGTTGAGGTAAGAGGAAAAGACTCAGCAAAATTAGTTCAAATGATGACTTGTAGGGATCTATCAAAGTCTAAAGATGGTAGATGTTATTATTGTCCAATTATTGATGATGATGCAGGAATAATTAATGACCCTGTTGTACTTAGACTAAGGGAAGATAGATGGTGGATTTCAATTGCAGACTCTGATGTAATTTTATTTGCAAAGGGGTTGGCTATAGGTAATAAATTTGATGTAAAAATATTTGAGCCTAATGTAGATATTATGGCTATTCAAGGTCCTAAGTCATTTGGATTGATGGAAAAAGTTTTTGGAGAAAAAATTACTAATTTGAAATTTTTTGGTTTTGATTATTTTGACTTTAAAGGAACAAAACATTTAATTGCAAGATCTGGATGGTCTAAGCAGGGTGGTTATGAAATTTATGTAGAGAATACAAAATCTGGATTAGAACTTTATGATCATTTATTTGAAATAGGAAAAGAATTTAATGTAAAACCAGGATGTCCAAATCTTATTGAGAGAATAGAAAGTGGGCTTTTATCATATGGTAATGATATGGATCTTTATGACAATCCTTTCGAGTGTGGATTTGATAAATATGTGAATTTAGATTCTGATGTAAGTTTTTTAGGCAAAGATAAATTGAAAAAGATAAAGTCAGAGGGAATTAAGAGAAAATTAATGGGGCTTGTTATTGATGTAAAAGAAATAAGTATGACAAAGTCTTTGGATGTTAAAGATGAAAATAATAACTTAATTGGTGAGTTAAGATCGGCATGCTTCTCACCACATTTTAATAAAGTCATCGGCATTGCTATGATTAAGAAGCCATTTTATACACCATCTCAAAATGTGAAAGTTGATATAAATGGTAATATTTGCAACGGAAAAGTTTGTGATTTACCATTCATTTAGTATAACATCACATAATTATCATGAATATTTGTATTGTGGGAGCAACAGGAAACGTTGGTAGAAAAATTTTAGATGTACTAGATAAAAAAAATTTTTCTTTTGATCAACTCTATCTACTTGCTTCAGAAAAAAGTGTGGGAAAAAAAATCCTTTTTAAAAAAAAGGAGTACGTAGTATCCAATTTAGAAGAATTTGATTTTTCTAAATGTGATATTTCCTTTTTTTCAGCAGGTGGAAAAATAGCAGAAAAATTTGCAGAAAAAGCTGCTAGACATTCAATTGTAATTGACAACTCAAGTTTTTTTAGAATGGATCCAGATGTTCCATTAATTGTACCACAAGTAAACTCAGACGATCTCATCAATATTAAAAAGAATATAATTGCGAATGCAAATTGCTCAACTATTCAAATGGTAATTGCTTTAAAACCGTTACATGAAATATTTAAGATAAAAAGAATAGTTGTTTCAACATATCAGTCAGTTTCTGGAGCAGGGAAAGATTCAATGGATGAATTAATAGATCAAACAAAACTCGCTCTGGATAATAAAAAAATTAATTCGAAAAATTTTACAAAACAAATTGCATTTAATGCAATTCCACATATCGATGATTTTTCAAATGACGGTTATACAAAAGAAGAAATGAAAATGATTAATGAGACAAAAAAGATATTAGATAAAAGTGTTGATGTAACTGCAACATGTGTAAGAGTTCCAGTGTTAGTATCTCATGCAGAATCTATAAATATTGAATTTGAAAAAGAATTTACTTTAGAAAAAGTAAAAAATTTGTTGGAAAATGCAGAGGGCTGTAAAGTTGTGAATGATCAAAAAGATGGTGGATACATTACACAACTTGAGGCAGCAGGCAGGGATGAAACTTTTATTTCTAGAATAAGAAAAGATAATACAAATGAAAAGGCTATAAATCTTTGGATAGTTTCTGATAACTTATTAAGAGGTGCGGCTCTAAACGCTGTAGAAATAGCAGAGGCATATATTAAAACAAAGCAATGAATAACAATCCACTATCACCTCACATACAAATATATAATTGGCATATTTCATCATTAGTTTCTATTTCACATAGGATAACAGGGGTTATTAATATTTTAGCCTTAACTTTAATTTGTTTTTGGGTATGGATGTTACTTTTGGGTAGTGAAAGTTATCAAGTTGTATTTAATTTTTTAAATTCATTTTTCGGCAAACTTTTTATAATTAGTTTTGTTTGGTCTTATTCCTTTCAAATACTTAGTGAAATTAGACATTGGTTTTGGGATTTAGGTTATGGTTTTGAATTGAAGACTTCTAGAATAACTGGAATATTAGTAATCTTAGGATCAATAATTATAACAACTGTTTTATATTCAATGAGAGGGATATTATTGTAATGTTAAGTGCTACAAAAAAATGGTTATCAATTAAATTGAGCTCAGTAATTATGGTTCCTTTTATGATATGGTTTTTACTGAAGTTTGTAACTATTTACGATGAAAATCATTCAATTATATTAGAATTTTTTTCAGATCCTACAAGCTCGATTATTTTCATAATATTCGTTATTATTACTTTCTTCAATTCTGCACTAACTATAAGTGAAATATTCGAGGATTATATTAATAGCGAAAAGACAAGAAAATTTGCAAATATGATGGTTTATTTGTCATCTTTTATTATTCCTACAATTACAATAATCACTCTTAACAAATTATAGAATATGAAATCTTATAAAATTATTGATCACACTTATGATGTAGTAGTTTTAGGAGCTGGAGGCTCAGGTCTTAGAGCAGCGGTTGGACTTAGTGAAGCGGGATTAAAAACTGCCTGTATTTCAAAAGTATTTCCGACTAGAAGCCATACCTCAGCTGCGCAGGGAGGAATTTCTGCAGCTTTAGGAAATATGGGGGAAGATGATTGGCGTTGGCATATGTATGACACTGTTAAAGGATCAGACTGGTTAGGAGATCAAGACTCAATAGAATATTTGTGTAAAGAAGCACCAAGAGCAGTACTCGAATTAGAGCAATATGGTGTACCTTTTAGTAGAACACAAGATGGAAAAATTTACCAAAGACCTTTTGGAGGAATGACAAAAAATTATGGAAATGGAACAGTTCAGAGAACTTGTGCAGCAGCAGATAGAACTGGACATGCAATCCTTCATACACTTTATGGTCAAGCATTAAAACATAATACTGAGTTTTTTATTGAATATTTTGCTTTGGATCTTTTAATGAAAGATGGTCAATGCAAAGGATTAATTGCATGGAATTTAAATGATGGAACTCTTCATCGTTTTAGATCACATATTACAATTATTGCTACTGGTGGATATGGAAAAGTTTACTACTCTGCCACTTCTGCCCACACTTGTACTGGTGATGGAAATGCAATGGTATTAAGAGCAGGTCTTCCATTGCAAGATATGGAATTCGTTCAATTTCATCCGACTGGAATTTATGGTCATGGAACTTTAATTTCAGAGGGAGTAAGGGGTGAAGGAGGATATCTTTTAAATTCTAAAGGTGAGAGATTTATGGAAAAATATGCACCGAAGGCAAAAGATTTAGCTTCAAGAGATGTTGTAAGTAGATCAATTGCAATTGAAATTAATGAAGGAAGAGGAGTTGGAAAAGAAAAAGATCATGTCCATCTACACTTAAATCATTTAGATCCAAAAGTAATTGATGAAAGATTACCTGGGATCGCAGAGTCATCTAGGTTATTTGCTAACGTTGATGTAACCAAAGAACCAATTCCCGTAGTCCCAACTGTTCACTATAACATGGGCGGAATACCAACAAACTATAAAGCTGAGGTTTTGACAGTTAATGGTTCAGAAAAAACTGTTCCAGGATTAATGGCGATTGGAGAAGCGGCATGTGTTTCTGTTCATGGTGCTAATAGATTAGGTTCAAATTCTTTAATAGATTTAGTTGTCTTTGGAAGAGCCGCTGCAAAAAGAGCTGCAGAGTTGGTTAAACCAGGCATGCCTCACGAAGTTATTTCAAATTCAGAGACAGAAAAATGTATAGAAAGATTTGATAATTTAAGAAATGGAAATGGAGATAATAGAACAGCGGATTTAAGAATTTCAATGCAAAAAACTATGCAATCAAAATGTGCGGTTTTTAGAACAGAAAAAACTTTAAAAGAGGGAGTAAATGAAATTAGAAAGCCGTTTGAAGGAATGGATAATATAAATGTTAAAGATAAATCATTAATTTTTAACACTGATTTAGTAGAAACTTTAGAATTCGATAATCTAATAAGACAAGCAATTACAACAATGGACTCTGCATATAGCAGAAAAGAGAGTAGAGGAGCTCATGCTAGAGAAGATTTTCCAAGTAGAGATGACCAGAAATATATGAAACATACCTTATCATGGTGTGAAGGAAGCAAATCAAAAATTGCTTATAGGGATGTTCATAAATCTACTCTAACAAATGAAGTACAATACTTTCCACCACAAGAAAGAATTTATTAATGGTCCAAATAAACCTTCCAAAAAATTCAGAAATAAAAAAAGGATATTACTATAAAGATAAAACTGGGTCTAAAAATATTAGAAAAGTTAATATTTATAGATGGGATCCAGCAACAGGAGAAAATCCTAGAATAGATACTTATGAGGTTGATATGGACAATTGTCCATCCAAAGTTCTAGATTTGTTAAATAAAATTAAAAATGAAATTGATCCATCCGTTGCATATAGAAGATCATGCGCACATGGAGTTTGTGGTTCTTGTGCAATGAATATGGATGGGAAAAATGGTCTAGCTTGTACTAAGCCTCATTCAGAAATTAAGGGTGACATAAATATTTATCCCTTACCACATCTAAAAGTTTTAAAAGATCTAATTGGAGATTTGAGTACACTGTACAAACAATATGAGTCTGTTCAACCATGGTTAAAAACAACAAAAAAAATAGATGATACAGAACATTTACAAACAAAAGATGATAGATCAAAATTAGATGGTTTGTATGAATGCATAATGTGTGCGTGTTGTTCGACTTCTTGCCCAAGTTACTGGTGGAATGGTGAAAAATATTTAGGTCCTGCAGTCTTATTACAGGCTTACAGATGGATAATAGATAGTAGAGATGAAGATAGAAAAGAAAGATTAAAAAAAGTTGCTGATGAGTTAAAGCTTTATAGATGTCATACAATTATGAACTGTACTAATGCATGCCCTAAAGGTTTAAATCCTGCAAAAGCTATAGCTTCTATCAAAAAAATGCTTGCAACTGGCTAATTATATAATTAAATAATTTCAATGAATTTAATACAACATTACATTAATGGTAAAGTTGTTTCAGGAGACTCAAAAAGAAAAGGCAAAGTATTTAATCCTGCAACTGGAAATCAGGAGTCCGAAGTTTTGTTAGGAACAAAGTCTGATTTAGATAAAGCAGTTGAATACGCAAAAAAAGCATTCTTAACTTGGTCGGTAAAACCACCAATTCAAAGAGCAAGAGTCATTTTTAAATATAAAGAACTAATTGAAAAAAATTCTGATGAACTAACAAAACTAATTGTTTCAGAGCATGGCAAAGTTTATGAAGATGCTAAAGGCTCACTTACAAGGGGTCTAGAGATAGTTGAGTTTGCTTGTGGAATTCCTCAAATGTTAAAAGGTGAATTTACTGAGAATGTTGGAACGGAGATTGATAGTTGGTCAATAAGACAACCATTAGGAGTTTGTGCTGGAATAACACCATTTAATTTTCCAGCTATGGTACCAATGTGGATGTTTCCAATGGCCATAGCATGTGGAAATACATTTATATTAAAACCTTCAGAAAAAGATCCATCATGCTCAATTAGATTGGCTGAATTATTTAATGAAGCTGGATTGCCGGAAGGAGTTCTAAACGTAGTAAACGGTGATAAAGAAGTTGTAGATGCAATATTAACTAATAAAGATATTCAAGCCGTTAGTTTTGTAGGATCTACTCCAATTGCAAAATATATTTATGAAACAGCTGCAAAAAATGAAAAAAGAGTTCAAGCGTTGGGAGGAGCTAAAAACCATTGTGTTGTAATGCCAGATTGTGATCTGGATCAAGCTGTAAATGGATTAATGGGGGCCGCTTATGGCTCAGCTGGAGAGAGATGTATGGCTCAATCAGTTGCTGTAGCAGTTGGCAATGTAGGTGATAAACTGGTTAACGAATTAGCAAAAAAAGTAGAAGCATTAAAAGTTGGCCCAGGTATGGATAAAAACTCAGAGATGGGCCCTCTAGTTACCAAAGAACATCTAGAAAAAGTTAAAGGATATGTAGATTTAGGAGTGAAAGAAGGAGCAAATTTAGTTGTTGATGGAAGAAATATTAAACTCCAAGGATATGAAAATGGTTTTTATATAGGCGGGTGTTTGTTTGATAATGTAAAAAAAAATATGAGAATTTATAAAGAAGAAATATTTGGCCCGGTTTTATCAGTGGTAAGAGCTAAAGATTTTGAGGAGGCTACAAAGTTGATTAATGAGCATGAATTTGGAAATGGCACAAGCATCTATACTAGAGATGGAGATGTAGGAAGAACTTTTGCGAGCAAAATTAAAGTTGGTATGGTAGGTATAAATATTCCTATACCTGTCCCGGTTGCATTTCACAGCTTTGGTGGGTGGAAAAGATCCTTATTCGGAGACCAACATATGCATGGTCCTGAAGGAGTAAGGTTTTATACAAAATTGAAAACTATAACTTCAAGATGGCCTTCTGGCGTTAGATCAAATCCTGAATTTATAATGCCTACGATGAAGTAAGTCATAAAAAGGAAATAAATGAGCAAAATATCTTTAATAGGAGCAGGTCAAATAGGTGGAACATTAGCCCATTTAATTGGAATAAAAGAATTAGTTAATGAAGTTGTATTATTTGATGTAGCGAGCGGAATAGCAAAAGGAAAAGCTTTAGATATTGCGCAATCTTCATCTGTAGACGGTTTTAATGTTAAATTGAGCGGGACTGACAATTATGAGGATATTAAAAATTCCAATGTAATAATAATTACAGCTGGAGTGCCTAGAAAACCTGGTATGAGCAGAGATGACTTACTAGGAATAAACTTAAAAATAATTAAACAGGTTGCTCAAGGTATAAAAAAACACTCACCAGAAGCCTTTGTAATTTGCATTACGAATCCACTAGATGTAATGGTCATGGCATTACAAAAGTACTCTGGATTACCATCAAACAAAGTTGTTGGTATGGCCGGTATTCTTGATAGTTCTAGATTTAAATTATTTTTATCTTTAGAATTGAATGTACCTGTAAAAGATATTGTGGCAACTGTAATGGGAGGTCATGGGGATACCATGGTCCCTCTTCCAAGATTTACAACAGTCTCTGGAAAACCTTTGTTAGATTTAATTGAAGAGGGAAAGATATCAGAGGAAAAACTAGAGAGCATTAATCAAAGAACTAGAGATGGAGGTGCAGAGATAGTAAAATATTTAGAAAAAGGTTCAGCGTTCTATGCGCCAGCAGCGTCTGGAGTTCAAATGGCAGAAGCATATTTAAATGACACAAAACAAACGTTGCCTTGTGCAGCACTCTTAAACGGAGAGTATGGTTTCAAAAAAGTTTATGCGGGTGTACCAGTTGTTATTGGTAATAATGGGGTTGAAAAAATTGAAGAGATAGAACTTAATGAGAAAGAGAGAAATGAGTTCAATCACTCTGTCGAAGCGGTAAAAAAACTCTGGGATGTAGCAACTACTATTGATCCTGATTTGAAATAAATGAATATCCACGAACATCAAGCTAAGCAGATATTAAAAAAATATGGTGCTGCTGTGCCAAATGGAATTTTTGGATTTTCAGTTGAAGAAGTTATAAAAAAAGCGAAGACACTTAATACAAAACAATTTGTATTGAAAGCACAAATCCATGCTGGTGGGAGAGGAAAAGCAGGAGGAGTTAAAATACTAGATAATATTCAAGATTTAACTACAGCGTCAAAAGAAATGATGGGGAAAGTTTTAATCACACATCAAACCGGACCCGCAGGTAAAGAAGTGAAAAGACTCTATGTTGAAGAGTCCTCAAACATTAAAAAAGAGTTTTACTTATCTTGCTTAGTTGATCGCACCAGTTCGAAAATTGCATTTATATCAAGTGACCAAGGGGGGATGGATATCGAAGAAGTTGCAAAGTCTAATCCAGAAAAAATTGTAACAACAAAAGTAGAATTACTTGAAGATATAAAAGAAGAAGACTGTAAAAAAATAATTAAAATATTCAATTTGGATGAAAATACATCTCTTCAAGGAATTAAATTAATTAAATCTATATATAAAATGTTTATTTCTAATGATGCAAATTTAGTTGAAATAAATCCTTTAATACTAACAGAAGAAAATAATTTACTTTGTCTAGATGCTAAAATGAATTTTGATGATAATTCAATTTTTAGACATCCAGAAATTTTAGAATTAAGAGATCTTAATGAGGAAGACCCAACCGAGATAGAGGCAAGTAAACATGATTTAGCATACATAAAATTAGATGGAAGCATTGGATGTATGGTGAATGGAGCTGGTTTAGCTATGGCAACAATGGATATTATAAAGTTATACGGTGAAGAACCAGCAAATTTTTTGGATGTTGGAGGTGGAGCATCAAAAGAAAAAGTTTCTGCTGCATTTAAAATTATTCTGTCTGATAAAAATGTTAAAGGAATATTGATCAATATTTTTGGTGGGATTATGAGATGTGATGTTCTTGCTCAAGGAGTTGTTGATGCAGCGAAAGAAATTAAAATTAATGTACCACTAGTTGTTAGGTTAGCCGGTACAAATTTTTTAGAAGGAAAAAAGATTTTGGATAATTCAGGGTTAGAAATAATTTCAGCTTCAGACTTATCTGATGCAGCACAAAAAATAGTAAAGGAAATTAAATAATGTCAGTTTTGGTCAACAAAGATACAAAAGTAATATGCCAAGGATTTACGGGTTCGCATGGCACCTTTCATTCTGAACAATCAATTAAATATGGAACTAATCTTGTAGGTGGAGTTACTCCAAAAAAAGGAGGTCAAATACATTTAGAAAGACCAGTATTTAATACAGTAAAAGAAGCAAAAAATGAAACTGGAGCTAATGCTACTATGATTTATGTTCCAGCAAAATTCGCAGCTGCTGCTATCATCGAAGCAATCGATGCTTCAATTGAATTAATTGTTTGCATAACCGAGGGAATACCAATTTTAGACATGCTTAAAGTAAAGCAGAAATTATCCAAGTCTGATTCTCGTTTAATAGGACCAAACTGTCCTGGAATTATTACACCCGATGAATGTAAAATTGGAATAATGCCTGGCAATATACACAAAAAAGGGTCAGTAGGTATTGTTTCTAGATCTGGAACTTTGACTTATGAAGCTGTAGCTCAAACAACAAAAAACGGTTTGGGGCAATCTACTTGTATAGGTATTGGAGGTGATCCAATAAATGGAACTAACTTTATAGATTGTTTAGACTTATTTTTGAATGATCCTGAAACAGAGTCTATTTTAATGATAGGTGAAATTGGTGGATCAGCAGAGGAAGAGGCATCTGAATTTGTTAAAAAACATAAAATTAAAAAACCAATGGTTGGTTTTATAGCTGGTGTAACAGCTCCACCCGGAAGAAGAATGGGGCATGCAGGTGCTATAATTTCTGGAGGAAAAGGTGGTGCGATAGAAAAAATACAAACAATGGAAGATGCAGGAATAATAATAGCAAAATCTCCTGCAGAAATAGGAAAAACACTTCTAAACAAATTGTCTAATTGAAAAATATATATATCCTCAATATAATAATCCAAAATGAGCATTTCCAGTAATCGTAAACTTGAGGAGACTTCCTTTTTAAGTAAGTCTAACAGTGCTTTCATTGAGCAAATGTATCTTAAATATATCAATAAAGATCCAAATCTTGCTAGTGAATGGAAAAACTATTTTGATAATTTAAAAGAAGATACCTCTGTTGCAATTAAAGAATTAGAAGGCCCTTCTTGGGGTAAAAAATCTAATATTAATTCTGAGCAATTAGAAAATTTAATTTTTAACAGAAAAGAAATTAAAAATACAAATGATTTTAAAGAGTCGAATAATGAATCAATAAAAGCAATTGCGTTAATAAGAGCTTACAGAATAAGAGGACATTTGTTAGCAAAGCTTGATCCTTTAGGTCTATCCAAAACAGAATATTTAGATGAACTTCATCCAGATTATTATGGTTTTAAAAAAGAAAATTATGACAAGCCAATTTTTTTAAATGGAACAATTAATAAAAATTATTCATCGATTAAAGAAATATTATCATTTTTAAGAAAAACCTATTGTGGATCTATTGGATATGAATTTATGCATCTGTCTGATCCTGAAGAGAGAAAATGGTTTAGAGATAGAATCGAATTAGATGAAAAAGGAATTTCATTCACTAAAAATGGAAAAATTGCAATTTTAAATAAGTTGATCCAAGCCGAAGGTTTTGAAAAATATCTAGCTAAAAAATATGTTGGTACTAAAAGATTTGGTTTAGATGGTGGAGAGTCATTAATTCCAGCTTTGGAACAAATTATAAAAGTTGGTGGCCAGTATGCAGTTAAAGAATTAAAAATTGGAATGCCACATCGAGGTAGATTAAATGTTTTAGCCAATCTTTTACAAAAATCTTACAAAAGAATATTCAATGAATTTGCTGGTGAATATGGAGATATATCAAAAGACAGTACTGGAGATGTAAAATATCATTTAGGAGCTTCTTCAGACAGAGAATTTGATGGTAATTCTGTTCATATAAGTTTGACTGATAATCCGTCTCACTTAGAGGCTGTTAATCCAGTGGTTTTAGGGCAAACAAGGGCAAAGCAATTTTTTCATAAAGATATAAAGAGAAAAAAAGTAATACCTATTTTATTGCACGGTGACGCTGCATTTGCTGGACAAGGGATTGTCGCAGAATGTTTTGCAATGTCAGGTCTACCAGGTCACAATACTGGCGGAACTATTCATATAATTGTTAATAATCAAATTGGATTTACTACAAGCCCCCGTTTTGCAAGATCCTCACCTTACCCATCAGATGTTGCTAAAATGGTTGAGGCACCGATATTACATGTAAATGCAGATGATCCAGAGGCAGTGGTATATTGCGCAAGAATAGCAACAGAATTTAGACTACAATTTAATCGCGACGTTGTAATAGATTTAATTTGTTATAGAAGATTTGGCCACAATGAAGGAGATGAGCCTTCCTTTACACAACCTTTAATGTATAAAAAAATTAAGTCTCACAAAACAAGTTTGAGCATTTATGGTGAGAAATTAGTTGGTGAAAAAACAATTTCCCTTGATGAATTTGAAAAACAAAAATCTGATTTCAAAAATTTACTTGATCAGCAGTTTCAAACTGCAAAAGATTATAATCCTAAAATTGAGTGGTTTGAAGGCACTTGGTCAAGATACAAACCTCAAAAAGGAAAAGATATAAGGGGCGTTAGTGGTTTTGATACAAAAGAATTAATTAAAATTTCTGAAAAAATACATAAAATTGATGAGAAGCTTAATGTTCACAAAACAATAATAAAGATTTTTAATAATAGACACAAATCAATTCAGGAAGGAAAAAATATAGATTGGTCTACTGCAGAAGCGCTAGCTTTTGGTTCTCTTTTAGTAAAAGGTAATCCAATAAGACTAGTAGGACAAGACACAGGCAGAGGTACATTCAGTCAAAGACATTCAGTTTTAAGAAATCAAATTGACAATAGTAGATATATACCTCTTAATAATATTTCAAAATCTCAAAAACAATTTGAAATAGTTGATAGTTTATTATCAGAATTTGCAGTTTTAGGTTTTGAATATGGTTATAGTTTAGTAGAACCAGAAACATTAGTTCTCTGGGAAGCACAGTTTGGAGATTTTGCTAATGGTGCACAAGTTATTATTGACCAATTTATAGCTTCTGGTGAAAGAAAATGGGCTAGAGCTTCTGGATTGGTCTTGCTTCTACCCCATGGGTATGAAGGTCAAGGACCTGAACATTCATCTGCTAGACTGGAGAGATTTTTACAATTATGTGCAAAAGATAACTTGCAGGTCATGAATGTAACTACACCTGCAAACTATTTTCATGCTTTAAGACGGCAAATAACTCGAGATTTTAGAAAACCACTAGTTATAATGACTCCAAAATCTCTTTTGAGACACAAGCATTGCGTTTCAAATTTAGAAGATTTTAGTAAAAAAAATTCTTTCCATAGAATTTTATGGGACCATGCATTAGACGATAAATATGGATTTATTAAATTAAAAAGTCCCAAAGATATCAATAAAGTTATTATCTGTTCAGGTAAAGTTTACTTTGATTTACTTGAGGAAAGAGAAAAAAATAAAAGAAATGATATTTTATTACTTCGAGTTGAACAATTATACCCATTTCCAGCAAGATCTTTAGCAAAAGAACTAAAACCATATATTAAAAGTGCTAAGTTTTACTGGTGTCAAGAAGAGCCAAAAAATATGGGTGCATGGTTTTTTGTGAGGGATTATATTGATTGGACTTTACAACACATAAAAGCTAAAAATAATAGAATTTCTTATATTGGAAGAGAATTTGCTTCAACACCAGCAACGGGATATGCTAAAAGACATTTGGCCCAGCAAAAAGAAATTATAGACGAGGTATTTGAATAAAAATGAGCGAAGAAATTGTTGTTCCAGTTTTAGGCGAAAGTATTACAGAGGCTACTGTTTCTAAATGGTTAAAGAAATCTGGAGAAAATGTAAAAGCTGATGAGCCAATTGTTGAATTGGAGACAGATAAGGTCAATCTTGAAGTACCATCCCCAGTCAATGGAGTTTTGACAAATATCAAAACAAAAGAAGGAGAAACTGTAAAGGTTGGAGCTTTATTAGGTGTAGTAACCGAGGGAGAAAAAACAGAAACTGCAAAGATAGAAAAAATTAAACCTGAAACAAAAAAAGAAAAAACTTCAGAAGAAAAGTCCAACGTACTCAATTTTGAAAAAACTAAACCTTCACAACCCAAAATTTTTGAAGAAAAAAACACACAAGAGCCATTAATTTTAACTGATGAAATAAAAAAAGCAGAGACACCAAAAGCAAATTCCAATTTAAAATTGTCTCCTGCTGTAAGAAAGATTGTAGAAGAAAAAAATATCAATATTTCTCAAGTTCAAGGAACAGGAAGAGATGGCAGAGTTTTAAAAGGCGACTTAATAAATTTGATGTCTTCAAAACCTTTACCAAACCAGAGGAAATTAGAAAAAGGACAAGAGGAACGTGTTAAAATGACAAGACTAAGACAAACTATTGCTACAAGACTAAAAGAAGCTCAAAATTCTGCAGCTATGCTAACAACTTTTAATGAAGTTGATATGAGCGCAATAATAAAAATGAGAAAAGATAATCAAGAAGATTTTCAAAAAATTTTTGGAATTAAACTAGGATTTATGTCATTTTTTGTGAAAGCATGTGTTTTGGGATTAAAACTTTATCCAAGTATTAACGCTGAGGTCGACAACGATCATATAATTTATAAAAATTACTATAATATAAGTTTTGCTGTTGGCACTGAGAGAGGTTTAGTAGTTCCTGTTTTAAGAGACGCTGACGAATTGTCTTTTGCTGACATTGAAAAAAATATTAAAACAATTTCCGAGAAAGCTAGAGATGGAAATTTATCTATTGAGGATCTTCAAGGAGGTACTTTTACCATCAGTAATGGTGGAGTTTATGGATCGATGTTGTCGACACCAATCTTAAATCCGCCTCAATCAGGAGTTTTAGGTATGCATAATATTGTAGAAAGACCAATAGTAGTTGAGGGTCAAATACAAATTAGACCTGTAATGTATCTTGCTTTGTCATACGATCACAGAATTATAGATGGAAAAGACTCTGTTTCATTTTTAAAAACATTAAAAGAAAACTTAGAAGATCCAAGAAGATTATTTTTAAATATATAAATTATGTCAGAAAAATTTGATGCAGTTGTTATTGGGGGCGGACCAGGTGGCTATGTTTGTGCTATTAGACTTGCACAACTTGGAAAGAAGACAGCTTGTATAGAGTCAAGAGGATCTCTAGGAGGAACATGTTTAAACGTTGGATGTATTCCGTCAAAAAGTTTATTAAATTTGTCTGAAAACTACCAAAAGGCAAAGAACTTTGACAAAATTGGAATAGAAATTGGTTCCTTAAAACTTAATCTTCCTAAAATGATGAAGAATAAAGAAAAAGCAGTAACAGTATTAACTAAAGGTATAGAATTTTTATTTAAAAAAAATAAAGTTACATATTTTAAAGGAACAGGTTCACTTACAGGATCTAATGAAATATCTGTAATATCTTCAGGTAATAAAAAAGAAAACATCGAAGCAAAAAATATTATTTTAGCCACAGGTTCTGAGGCAGTGTCATTACCCGGCATCGAATTTGATGAAGAAAAAATAGTTTCATCCACTGGAGCTTTATCTCTAAAAGAAATCCCTAAAAAATTAGTCATTGTTGGTGGTGGATATATAGGATTAGAAATGGGTTCTGTTTGGTCAAGACTAGGATCTGAAGTTCAAGTTGTAGAATTTCTTGACCACATAACGCCCGGTATGGATAAAGAGATATCTCATGAATTTCAAAAATTACTGAAGAAACAAGGAATTAATTTTAACTTAAAAACAAAAGTAGAAACAATTACCAAAAATAATAATTTAGTTAAAATAAATACTATCGATGATCAAGGAAATAAAAAACAATTAGATTGTGATGTAGTTCTAATTTCTGTTGGAAGAAAACCCAATACCAACAACTTAAACCTAGATACACTTGGAGTTCAAAAAGATGAAAAAGGAAGAATTAAAATAAACAATAAATTTCAAACAAATATAAAAAATATTTATGCAATTGGTGATGTAATTGAGGGCCCAATGTTAGCTCATAAAGCAGAGGAGGAAGGCATAGCTGTTGCAGAAATTATTGCAGGTCAGTCAGGTCATGTGAATTATGATATAATTCCTGGTGTTATCTACACCTCTCCAGAAGTAGCTTCTATTGGCAAAACTGAAGAACAGCTTAAAGATCTAAAAACAGATTATAAAGTTGGAAAATTTCCTTTTATGGCAAACTCAAGAGCCAAGGCAATTGATGAACCAGAAGGGTTTGTAAAAATATTAGCAGACTCCAAAACAGATAGAGTTCTTGGTGTACATATGATTGGTCCCCACGCTGGAGAATTAATTGCTGAAATGGCCGTTGCTATGGAATTTGGTGCAAGTTCAGAGGATATTGCAAGAACATGCCATGCTCACCCTACTTTCTCTGAGGCCGTTAAAGAAGCTGCCTTATCTGTAGATAAACGTCAAATACACTCTTAAATTATTCAACTTAATATTTCACTTTTAATTAAAACTCTTATAATAATTACATATGGCAAGGGCAAAAAAATCAAAAGATAATTTTTTTGTAAGATTTTGGAATGGGCAACTCTCTCTTCCAATGTCGTACTGGGGTGTAGGTATAGGATTAGGAATAGTATATGGTTTTCTCGTAGGAATTATAACGCTTGGTCTAGGAATGAGCGATGATGCTATGTGGGGATTTATAATTCCATTCCAAATTTATACTGTTGTTGGAATTTGGAGATCATCCGATAAATACAAAGGACCTAAATTTTGGGCGATACTTGCAAAAATAGCTGTGATAATTGGGATAATTTCTAATTTTGCATCAATGTTAACTGGTTATTAATTTTTCTTAGCCCCTCTATATAGAGGGGCTAACTTTAATTATTAATATTCATAACAGTAAGTTGTACAACTATTACCATAACAACTAGTAGTACAATACGAGTATCCAGCTATCGCATTTCCACTAAGTAATGTTGTTATACTAAGTATAATTAATATTTTTTTCATTTTACCTCCTTTGTTATAATTAAGATAATCATGCTTTAAAATTTTTGTATGTGAAAAATTCTGGTAAATACTGGACAAATCCATAATTTTATAGATTTTATTTGTCCAATATTTCGGTTAGAATTTCTTTAATAAAAATGGCAAAGCTAAGAGAAATTTCATCGATAGAACATGGGCTAACAGAAGCTATTAAAAATCTTAAATCAAAAGCGATTGAAGAAGTAACAGGCAAAAGTGAGTCTTTTTTAAGAAAATGCAGTGATCCAGATTTAGACCAACAACTTGATCATAGAGACGCTGTGAAAATTGATAAAGCGTGTGTTCAAAAAGGCTTAACACCCTACCTTTTAAGAGCTCATGAATATATTATTCAAAAAGAGCTTAAAAACGTAGTAACTGATCAAAAAGATTTAAATGAACTTTTGACAAAGTTTACAATTTTACATGGTCATTTATTATCAGTTATTAATTCTGCAAAAAGTAGCAATGGTCATAAAGGAGAACAAATTTCAGCAGTTGAAAAAAAGGATATTTTTGCTGCTTTCGAAGCTTTGGAAAATAAGATTCATAAAATTAAAACAACAATTGAAAGCAGCTAATGCAACTTCTTTTAGTAACAATTCTACCATCAATCCTAATAGTTTTATTCTTTGTCAAATCAGATAGATTTAAAGAACCAACTAAAGAAATCGTAAAAGTTTTTTTTCTAGGAATTCTAATCACTATTCCAGCTTATTTTTTAAACTCATATTTAAGTCAAATATGGTACTCAACAAATGCTAGCGAAGGACTTATCTCATCATTTCTTACCGCGGCACCAGTTGAAGAAGGTTTAAAATTATCAGTTTTATATTTCTTTGTATATAAAATGAAAGATTTCAATGAGCCAATAGATGGAATTGTTTATGGCGTAAGTGTTTCGCTCGGTTT
This sequence comes from uncultured Pelagibacteraceae bacterium, assembly GCA_902574705.1. Lineage (GTDB taxonomy): Bacteria > Pseudomonadota > Alphaproteobacteria > Pelagibacterales > Pelagibacteraceae > Pelagibacter. The sequence continues at coordinate 99,387 of CACGOM010000002.1, forward strand.
TGCAACTTTGGAAAACATTTATTATGTTTATCTTCTTGCAGATTATTTTGAAACAGCTTCAATGACATTAGCAATATTAAGATCATTTTCTGCAATCCCTGCACATGCAGTTTTTGGTATATTTATGGGTTATTTTTTCATGAAATATGTGTTTATTAAAAAGGGTGATAATTTAATTTTCGCATTTGTAGTGCCATTTGCTTTACATGGTTGTTATAACTTATTTACATCCTCTAATTTTTTTGTCTCGTTAATACTTATATTAATTGCATGGATTGTAGCTATACGAATGTTTTCAAGACTAAAAAAAACTCAAAAGACAAAACGAAGAGAATATGAAAAAAAATTGTAAATTATTTTTTTTAATTACAATATTTTTATTTCTAACAAATTTGTCTTTTTCTGAAGAAATAAGAACACGTTTTGGTTTCTTTATTAATTTACCAAACGACTTTGTTGCAATTCAGGATCAGAACATTGGTGAATTAATGAAAGAATATGATGGATCAGATATGGACAAAGAATTTTTCAATGAATTTATGGCTGGATCGAAAAAAAATGATATGAATATAGAATACTATTTTCCTGAAAAAATTAATCCAGAGCGAAATTCAATAAATTTAAATTATCAAAAAGATACTAGTCTTGATGAAATTATTACACAAGTTGATTTACAAAAAGATGTATGCCCTTATTATCTGCAAGTTTATCAAGACTTATTTAATCGAAATGTTAAACAATATTACTGCAAATTGAATAATAATTTTAAAAATAAATATAAAAACGTTATTCATTTAAAGCATGATGGACCTTTTAAAAATACTTACATGATACAATATCAATTCGATGTAATGAGAAAGATGGTTACATTAACAATTGGATGCCAATATGAAAATTGCAAATATATGGAAAAAGTTGGAATTAATATAATTAAATCGATTAATTGACGTGATTGAAGAATTTAAAAAATATATGAGGAATTTTTTTTTAATTTTAATATTAATTTTTTTGACAAATGTATCTTTTTCTGAAGATAATTTATTTCATGAAGATGAAATTGTAGCTTGTTCCAATTTTTATGATGCTGTAAAAAAAAGCAGTAACCCTAGAGTGAAAAACCTTTTTCCTAGATATTTATATAATGATTTTGGTTTTAAAATAAAAATCTTCGATAATGACGGTGAATGGACACCGTTTAGAGATGAATATGGAAATATAAAAATTGGTGAGGTTTACTCTTATAAGACGCTAGACCTCATAAAACCCGAAGATAGCATTGTAAATATTAATGGAGAAAAACTTGAAACCTTAGATCAGTTTTATTCTGTAGCATATTATGACGAGGTAGAAATACTTAGACTTGATTTGTTAAATCAAAATGGAGAATCTTATCAAGCAACAATAGAGTCACATGCTAACGCTTGGTCTTTTATTGATTATAGTTTAGAGGATATTTATATCTCAGATATAGATATTAAAAAGGGCACAACAACATTTACCCTAAGGGAGTCTTTTCAATTTAATTTTGATTTAGAAAATAATGATAATGAAAATTCACATCCATTACATGCGCTTGCAAAAAAATATCTTATCAATACTAAAGATGCAGATAATCCTTTCATTCATGTTTGTAAACCAACAATTGAGGAATTTGAATATTCAGGATTAACAGATCCATTAGATAACGATACTTTAAATTTAGTAAAATCTGATCAAGATTTAATTCAAAATTCATACAAGATCACCCCTTACCTCGCGCCATTTCAGAGTTATGACAATGTAAGAGTTTCAAATAAGAGGATAAGTGTTCAAACCGTTAGAAATCAGTTTAATCTAAGATCCTTTCCATTTGATAAACAAATTATTAAGTATCAAATAGGAAACGGTACATTTGAAGTTGATGATATATTGTTTTGGCCACAAGCATTTACAATAAAAACTTTAAATCACTTTATGAAACTTGACGATATTTCAGGATGGCAAAAAAAAAAATATGACATCAAAAGAATTTTACATCGAGATACAGTTGATGTTGGTGGAGAATATAGAGACGCAATCAGTATTGAAATCGAATTAGAAAGAAAGCATGGCTATTATATTTTTAAAGTAATTTTACCAATAATTCTAATATTATCAGTTTGCTGGTCTGTGGTATGGGTCGATCCTAAAGAATTAGAAGCAAGACTAACTATAACAATTGTTTGCTTACTTTCATTAATTGCATATAATTTTGTTATTGATGCTGAATTACCAAAATTAGAGTATCTTACGGTATTAGATTGGATTGTTCTAATTTCTTATTTTTATGCAACTGTACCTAATTTTTTAAGTATAATTTCATTCAGACTACAAAAAACTGATTTAAGGTTAAGTAATAAACTTGAAGTGATTAGTAAAAGATATGGCCTTTCCTCTTATGTTTTAGGTATTTTTATAATTGTTTGGATAAATGCATTTTCTAATCCAGACAACTCAAGTAGCCTTATTAGTTGGATGGTTCCCTATTGATAAAAAATAGTATGAGTAAAAAATTTAATATAATTTATTTGTTGTTTTTATATTTTATATTTTTTTCTTTTAATGCTGAGTCATCAATGTCCCCAAAATGTTTTGAATTATTTGATAAAATTAAAAACTCTCAAGACCCCTTAATTTCTAATTATCAAAATTATGAAAACTCTACGTATGGTTTTGATTTAGACATGTTTTTGGGCTTTAATGATGAAGGTGAACGTGAATGGCTTTTTAAAAGAGATGAAAATAATTATCCTCTAGTAGGAAGGCATACTTCTGAAAGTTTGATAAATAAAATAAAAACTGGAGATAAAGTAATCAGTGTTAATGGCCAAGAAATAAATTTATTAAACGACGATGAATTATCTGATTTATTTCTTGTTACAGAAAATAACGAAAATGTTGTTTCAAATATTGTATTTGAAAGAAATGGAAAAAAATTCGATTTTGATCTTGAAATAATACTTGAGTATCATCAAGATGATCTAATTAAATTTTATATATCAAATATAAGTGAGATCTCGCAAATAAAATCCACTTATAAAGCTGATGTTTATTTACAAACTTCAGTAGATTATGATTATGACACAGACTCACTTCCACTTGGAAAAATAATTTTTGATACTTTGGTATATAAAAACGAAAAAGATGAATGGGACTGGCAGCAATGTGATTGGATACCAGAGGAAAAAATAATAGAATACAATATTCCTGATCCTTCACATGAGTTAGTTTTTTTTAATGCTGTTAATGTAAATAAAAATACGCAAATTAAAAATATAAGTATATATCCTTGGTCAGAAAAAATCGGAGATGATGTAGATTATGACTATTCAACAGTTGATTCTTACACAAATGGTACTTTTGAATTTAAAAATGACTTCGATTTAAAAACCTTTCCGTTTGATAAACAAAAACTAATTTTTCAAATTGCATACCAAAATGATTTAGACGAATACTTATTAGATTATGGAAAGGATACAATTAAAGCTTTAGAATATACTGCACAAAATATAAATATAAGTGGATGGAATATTGTAAAGCATGATATTAAAAATACTTTCTATAAAAGTCCAACAGGTGATAATTACAGTGGAATAGAAATTTCTTTAGAAATTGAGAGAAAAACTGGATATTATATTTATAAAGTAATAATACCTATATTACTTATACTTCTAGTTTGTTGGTCTGTAGTATGGATTGATCCCGAAGAATTAGAGTCAAAGCTTACAATTACAATTGTATGTTTACTATCACTAATAGCTTATAACTTTGTAATTGATAAAGAGCTTCCAAAATTAGAGTATCTCACAGTTCTTGATTGGATAATATTGGTATCTTATGTTTATGCAACAATACCAAACTTTTTAAGTATAATAACCTTTAAACTTCATAAAAATAAATATTGGACAAAAATAGATAAAATAAATTATTTAAGTAAAGTTGTTGGTCCAACATCATATTTATTAATAATATTTTTAATAATAATCATAAATGTCAATAAGTATCCTGACACATCGGGTAAATTAATTGCATGGATGTCATAATTTATAATTGTCCAAAATAAATCATTCTATTTCACAGGAAATTTAAAAAAGGAAATCTTATATTAATTCTGTAAGGCAAAAAGCTTTACAGAAAGGATAGAAGATGACTTTGAAGCAATATTTAATAGCTGGTGTTATAGAGCAAGCTATTGTTCTAGGGGTGATTTTGCCAGCTACTGGATGGTGGTTTAGCTTTTTTGCTCTAACTGCTGTTTGGAACTTAGTTGCTGGTGGATTTGGCAAGTAACTATGTGTGGTATAAAAATATAGATCTGGGAGAAATTCAACTCCCAGGTCTAAAATATTAATTTATAACTCTTTGTTTTTATATATTCTTATCAATTAAAGAATCGCCTAAAATTAATGAAAATACCTGTTTTATTACCAAATATATTTGATCATCCTTTTACGTACGAGTCAGATAAAAAGATTGAAGTTGGCAAATACGTTTTAGTTCCGTTTGGAAAGACAGATTCAATAGGTGTTGTATGGGATCAATTTGAGAAAGAAAAAAATAAGAAAACATTTAAAATTAAAAAAATCAAAAAAATTTTAAATATCAATAAACTCAACGAAAATTTTATAAAATTTTTAAATTGGTTTTCAGAATATAATATTGTGCCAAAAGGTATGGCTTTGAAGCTTCATTTATTAAGCAGTGAGGCAATAGAAGATTTAAAAGAAAAAGAATATCTGAAATTCAATGAAAAACACTATTTTAATAAATATGAATTAAGTAAAGAACAAAATGATGCGTTTAAGGATTTAATAAAAAAAGATAAAAAATTTAGGACACATGTGATTCAAGGAACCACAGGATCAGGAAAAACAATCGTATACTTTAATGCAATAAAGAAAAAAGTTGAAGAAGGATATCAGGCATTAATTTTATTACCAGAAATAGGATTAACAAATGATTTTGAAAAAAAATTTGTAGATTTTTTTGGCTTCAGACCTGCTATTTGGCACTCATCTGTAACAAAAAAAAATAAAAAAATTATCTGGAGTGGATTAGCTTCTAATAAAATAAAGGTGGTAATTGGTGCAAGATCAGCACTATTTTTACCTTTTAAGAATTTAGGCTTAATAACTGTGGACGAAGAGCATGACCAGTCTTACAAACAAGATGAAGGTGTAATTTATAACGCACGTGATATGGCAATTTCTAGAGCAAAGTTTGAAAATGTGCCAATAAATCTTATTAGTGCAGTGCCTTCGGTTGAAACATACAATAATATTAAATTAAAGAAATTTGAGTACTCACGAATATTGAATAGATATAAAGATGCAAACCTACCAGATCATGAAATAATTGATTTAAAAAAATATAAATTAGAAAAACAAAAATGGATTTCTTCAAAGACTATTGAAAAAGTAAAATCTCACCTTCTTAGAGGAGATCAGGTCCTATTTTTTTTTAAATAGGAGAGGATTTTCTCCTTTTGTTTTATGTAAAAAATGTATCAATGTATTTTCCTGTCCTAATTGTTCAATCAATCTTGTATTTCACAAAAAAAATAATCAATTGCTTTGTCATTATTGCGGACATAAATCCGACCTAAATAGGAATTGTGTTGAAGGAAATAAATGTGACCCAGCTTTTTCTGGTCCTGGAGTTGAAAAAATATCTGAAGAGGTAAATTCTATTTTTCCAGAATTTAAGTCAGTAATTTTTTCTAGTGATACAATGAATAAAAAATCTTCAATAAATATTTTAGATGATATTATTGATAATAAAATTAATATTCTAATTGGAACCCAAATGGTTTCTAAAGGATTTCATTTTCCTAATTTAAATTGTATTGTTGTTCTAGATATTGACTTAACATCACAAGGACATGATTTACGTGCTGCTGAAAAAAACTTACAATTGTATCATCAACTTTCTGGAAGAGCAGGTAGAGCTGGCAAACCGGCTAAAGTTTATTTTCAAACTTATAATATAAACTCAGATGTTATATCTCAAATTACTGATCAAGATCCTTTTTTATTTTTAGATAAGGAATTAATTTTAAGAAAAAATTATTCTTTACCGCCATTTGAAAGATTTATAGGTATTATAATTACATCATCAGATGAAGACAAATTAAAAGAAGAATCATTCATCCTACATGATGAATTAAGCAAAAATTTAAATTGTAAAGTTCTAGGACCTGTAGAGGCTCCAATATTTAAAATTAAAAAAAATTTCAGGAATAGAATTTTAATTAGAGCAAAAAAGGATGTAAAAATTCAAAAAAAATTGTCTGAAATTCTTAAGATCCACAAGTCCAGAAGTGGAATAAAACTAATAGTTGATGTTGACCCAATAAGCTTCAATTAGCCCTATAAAATAACCCTTTTTTTGGATTCTGAAACTTGATCAGGATAATTTGGTATGGTATTTAATCGTCAATTTTTTAAAAATTCTTAAGAAAATAGGGAACAAATTGACTGATAATAAAGTAACTTTTGCAAGTACGAATAGTTATTCCCAAGCATTATACGAGCTAGGAAATGAAGCTGGTACGTTAAGTGAAATAGAAGATCAGGCAATAGCCATTCTTAAATTAGTTTCAGAAAATGAAGAAGTAAAAAACTTTATTAAAAATCCGATAAACAAAATTGACCAACAAGCAGCTGCTTTTGATTTAATTTCTGACAAGTTAAATTTAAATAAATTATTAAAAAAATTTTTAAACTTTGTAATAACAAAAAGAAGACTTTTTTATATAGAAAAAATAATTGAGGACTTTATCGATACATGTTCAAAAAATAGAGGTGAAATAAAAGCAGATCTTTCATCATCTAAAGAGTTAAATGAAACAGAAATATTAAAAATAAAAGATGAATTAGCTTCTAATTTTGGAGCAAATATAAAATTAAACTATAAATACGATCCAAGTTTAATAGGTGGTTTAATCATAAAAGTTGAAAGTACTATGATTGATACTTCTATAAAGAGTAAATTAAAACAATTAGAAACAAAAATGGTAGAGGCATAAATGGAAATAAATCCTTCAGAAGTTACAAAGATATTAAAAGAGCAAATAAAAAACTTTGGCGATAAAGCAGAAGTATCTGAGGTAGGACAAGTGCTATCTGTAGGTGATGGTATTGCAAGAATATACGGCTTGAACAATGTTCAAGCTGGAGAAATGGTAGAATTTTCAGATGGATCTAAAGGAATGGCACTTAATCTGGAAAGTGATAATGTTGGTGTTGTAATATTTGGAGACGATAGAGCTGTAAAAGAAGGAGACACAGTAAAAAGAACTGGAGCAATTGTAGATACACCAGTTGGAAAAGAATTATTAGGTAGAGTAGTTGATGGTTTAGGAAACCCTATAGATGGCAAAGGAGCTTTAGATAAAGGAATAAAAAGAAGCAGGGTAGAAATTAAAGCACCAGGAATTATCCCAAGAAAATCAGTGAGCGAACCAATGCAAACTGGACTAAAATCAATTGATAGTTTGGTTCCTATTGGTAGAGGTCAAAGGGAATTAATCATTGGAGATAGACAAACTGGAAAAACAGCAGTTGCAATTGATGCAATCATTAACCAAAAAAAAATAAATGACTCAGGTGATGAAAAACAAAAATTATATTGTGTATATGTTGCAATAGGTCAAAAAAGATCAACAGTAAGACAAATTGAAAAAACATTACAAGAAGCTGGGGCAATGGAATACACAACAATTGTTGCAGCAACAGCATCAGATGCTGCGCCACTTCAATTTTTAGCACCATATACTGGGTGTACCATGGGAGAGTATTTCAGAGACAATGGAATGCACGCACTTATAATCTATGATGATCTTTCAAAACAAGCAGTTGCATATAGACAAATGTCTCTATTATTAAGAAGACCACCGGGACGAGAAGCATATCCTGGAGACGTTTTTTATTTACACAGTAGACTGCTTGAGAGAGCTGCAAAATTGAGCGATGAACACGGTGGTGGATCACTTACAGCACTTCCAATTATTGAAACTCAAGGAGGTGACGTTTCTGCTTTTATTCCAACAAACGTAATTTCAATTACCGATGGTCAAATATTCTTAGAAACTGAACTTTTTAATCAGGGAATAAGACCAGCTATTAACGTCGGTTTATCAGTATCTAGAGTTGGATCTTCAGCACAAACTAAAGCAATGAAAAAAGTTTCAGGTTCAATGAAGCTTGAATTAGCTCAATATAGAGAAATGGCTGCATTTGCTCAGTTTGGTTCAGATTTAGATGCATCTACTCAAAAATTATTAAATAGAGGTTCAAAACTTACAGAACTTTTAAAACAAAAACAATATTCACCTATGACGGTAGCTGAGCAGGTAATCTCAGTATTTTGTGGGGTAAAGGGTCATCTCGATGATATTGAACAAAAAGATATAGCAAGTTTTGAGTCCAAGATTATCGAAAAATGTAAATCAGAAAAACCAGAAATAATTAATTCAATTACTTCCTCTGGAAAGTTAGATGAGGATAGCGAAAAAGCACTAACAGAATTAATTAGTGAATTAAAAAAAAATCTTAATTAATTAAATATGGCAAGTTTAGACGATTTAAAAAAAAGAATATCTAGCGTAAAATCAACGCAAAAAATTACCAAGGCTATGAAAATGGTTGCTGCAGCAAAACT
>CACGOM010000003.1 GCA_902574705.1 uncultured Pelagibacteraceae bacterium
GAGTATCTAAAGACAGGTTTATACCAGGAGAGATTATACCGCCAAGATATTTCTTTTTAACTATCACATCAAATGTAGTTGCTGTACCAAAATCAATAACAATATAATTATTTTTGAAATCAATTGAAGCTATTGAATTTGCCAATCTATCGGATCCAACTTGATTTTTATTTACCCTTATATCGATCAACTTACTTAATTTAAGCTTTTTTATTTCTATTATTTTTTTTTTAAAGAAATAATTAAAATATGATGAAAATTTGACAAAAGTATTTGGTACAACACTACTAAAAATAATTTTATCAACATTATTTTTATATTTAAAAAAAAATTTTAGATTTTTTTCTATAGAGGTTTTATTAATTTTATTTGTTTTAAAGTTAATTTTTTTTTTTATTTTATAGTTATTATCAATTAGACAAACTTTAACTTCTGAGTTTCCAATATCACCAATTATATTCATTTTTGTTTATCCAAGAAAATTTCAAAATTACTTTTTATTTCATTAAAAATTTTAAAACTAGTAATCTTTTTTTTTGTAAAAAAATTTATAAAAGTCGTTGGATAATTATCTAACAAAGGACTTTTTTCAACATTAATCCCAATTCCAATTATTGCATATTTTGTATTTCTATGGAATATTGTTTCTTGTAATATTCCACATACTTTTTTTTTATCTATTAATAAATCATTTGGTCTTTTTATTGTAATATTTTTATTTATAAACTTAGTAAGAGATTTTTTAACTAGTTTACAACTTGAATAAGTTAATTTAGCAATACTAACTTTTTTATTTAAGTTAAAAAAAACAGATATAAACAAATTATTTTTTAAATATATCCAATTATTTCCATATCTTCCTCTTCCTTTTGTTTGTTTTTTTGCAATAATAATTCCTGAGTTTTGATCTTGTTTAATTTTTTTTATAGCCATATCATTTGTACTAGAAACTGATTTAAATATATATTTTTTAAGTTTCATTAAATAATTATTATTTTAGAAACAAAATCATTAAGTAATCCAGGATATATAAAATACAATATAAGAATACCTGTTGAGATAGTTAATGTAATTTTTAAACCTAAACTATGATCTGTTTCAAATTTTTCTGTTGGTTTATCAAAATAAATAATTTTTATTAATCTTAAATAATAAAATGCTGCGACTACAGTAGATAGAAGTCCTACTATTGCTAAAAAATACATTGATTGTTCAATAACTGCCATGAAAATATAAAACTTTGCAAAAAAACCTGCTAAAGGTGGTATTCCAGCAAGAGAAAATAATACAACTAACAACGAAATGGAAAGTATAGGATGATTTATTGATAAACCTGATAAGTCTTCTATTTTTTCATAAAATACATTCTTTTTTCTAAGCATAAATAAACAAGAAAAGAAGCATAAAGTCATAACAAGATAAATAGATATATAAGTTATTGAACTTTGGATACCTTGATTAGTCCCCGATGCTAAACCAGCAAGAGCATACCCCATGTGACCTATTGAGCTATATGCTATTAATCTTTTTAGATTTGATTGACCGATTGCTGCTATTGCACCAAATAGCATTGAAGCAATTGATATAAATACAAGTATAGTCTGCCATTGATCAATTAAATTTACAAAAGGTGTATATAGAAAATTAATAAATGCAGTTAAAGCTGCAACCTTCGGTAAAGCTGCAAAAAACAAAGTTACAGAAGTTGGTGAGCCTTGATAGACGTCTGGAGCCCACATGTGAAATGGTACAGCGGAAATTTTAAATGCAAGACCAACTATAATAAACACTAAACCAAAAATAACTCCATATTCAATAAGTGTTGATGAATTAGCAATATATATAAAATTAGTAGATCCTGAAAAACCATATATTAGAGAACAACCATAAAGTAACAAACCTGATGATAAAGCACTTAAAACAAAATATTTTAGACCAGATTCTGAAGATAGAACATTGTCTCTATTAAATGAAGCTAAAACATATAATGCTAAAGATTGAAGCTCTAAACCTAAATAGAAAACGATTAAATCATTTGAACTAATCATAATCATCATACCAAGAATCGAGCTTAAAATTAATATTGGATATTCAATTTTTAAAATATTTAAAGATTTAATGTATTCAGATGATGAAAACATAACAAATATTGCTGAGATTATTGTTATTGATTTCATAAATGAGGACAAATTACTAATTTTGTAACTTTCATTGAATACTAATTTTTCGTTAATAGAAAATAAATTAATTACTAGTGAAAATAATATTATTAAAGCAACAATTGACAAGTTATAAACTAATCTTTCACTATTTTTTTTGAAAACTCCTACCATTAATAGAAACATTATAGATAAAGATAAAAAAATTTCTGGAATAATTAGGTCTAAGTTCATCATAAATTATTTACTGTATAAATTTTTAGATTTGCATTAAATTGATCAATTAAATTTTCTACTGATACCGAAGTAGTGCTTAATAATGGATCGGGATAAAAACCAAAAAAAATTGATGTTAGTGCTAATGAAGATAATATTATAATCTCCGGTCTATTTAAATCTATGAGTTTATTAACTTCTGAATTCGTTATTTCTCCAAAAACTACTCTTCTGTATAGCCAAAGCATATAGGCTGCACCTAGAATAACGCCTAGGCTAGCAATTGTAGCAACAACAAAATTAACTTTAAAAGTTCCTAGCAAAATAAGAAATTCTCCCACAAATCCAGTGGTGCCAGGCAAACCCAAAGATCCCAAAGCAAAAATCATAAATACTAATGCATATCTAGGCATCACAGACACGATACCTCCGTATTTACTTATTTCTCTTGTATGCATTCTTTCATAAACAACCCCCACGCACAAAAAAAGTGCTGCAGAAATAATTCCATGACTAATCATTTGAAATATGCTTCCCTCTATACCTTCGACTGTCATTGTAAATATACCCATCGTTACAAATCCCATGTGAGCCACAGATGAATAAGCAATTAGTTTTTTCATATCCTCCTGCATCAAGGCTATTAATGATGTATAAATAATTGCAACTAAACTTAATCCAAAGACAAGTGGAACAAAAAATTCAGATGCAGCAGGGAATAGACCGACTGAAAATCTTATAAATCCATAACCTGCCATTTTTAATAAAATTGCAGCAAGCAAAACAGAACCAACTGTTGGTGCCTCAACATGAGCATCTGGTAACCAAGTGTGTACTGGCCACATAGGAGTTTTTACAGCAAATGAACTAAAGAAAGCTAACCACAATAAATTTTGATATTTTAAGTCAATTCCTAATTGATAAAGTTCAACAACATCAGTTGTCCCAGTCATCCAATATATTGTAATGATTGCAACCAACATTAATACAGAACCTAACAATGTGTATAGAAAGAATTTAAATGCAGAGTAGACTCTTCTATCTCCACCCCATATTCCGATAATTAAAAACATGGGTATTAATCCTGCTTCAAAAAATAAATAAAAAATGACTAGATCTAATGAACAAAATACTCCTATCATCATTGTTTCCATAAAAAGAATAGCAACAAGAAAATCCTTAAGTCTATATTTTACAGTTGAGTTTACGGAATAAATGCACAGTGTGGTTATAAAAGTTGTCAAGATAATAAATAATATAGAAATTCCATCTATTCCAACTTTGTAATTTATAAACCCTGTAAGCCAAACTTTCTCTTCAACAAACTGAAATCCTACAATGTTTTTATCAAATGCATACCAAAGGTATATTGATAGCACAAAATTAGCTAAAGATACAAAAATTGAAATATATTTGCTGGCGTTATATCCAGATGATGATCTTCCAAATAAAATAAATATTGCACCTATTGTAGGAAGAATAATTAGTGATGATAATAAAGGAAAACTCATTATTTAACTATAATTATTGTTAGTATTACAGAAAAACCAATTAGCATTACAAATGCATATTGATAAATATATCCTGATTGAAACTTTGCTGCTTTTATAGAAAAGTATTTAAATAATTTTGACAATCCATCAGGACCAAATCTATCTATTACCATTCCATCTATTTTTTTCCAAAAATATTTTCCTAGAAACTTAGAAGATTTTACAAATAAAATTTCATATAACTCATCAAAATACCATTTATTTTTTAGCAATAAATAAATTGGTCTATTAAAACTAACCAATCCATTTATAAAAGATTTGTTTTTTAAAAAAATATAGTAGCTAAAAGGTATGGAAATTGTAACTAAAACTGGAGTTAAATATAATATATATCCAGGTGGATGGTCGGTTGTTAGTGGTTCTAAAAAGAATATTGACCCTTCCCAAAAATTAGTAAAAGAACCATATCCCATAAATAAATCTTTAAAAATAAATCCTGCCAATATGGATCCAATAGCTAATATTACTAAAGGAGCCAGCATAACAATTGGTGAGTCATGCATGTTTGATATAGGTTGAGATTTATTATTATATTCTCCATGAAAGGTTTTAAATAACAATCTCCATGAGTAAATCGATGTTAGAACAGCTGTAAATATTCCTATAGAACAAGCGTAGTATCCAAATGAATTTCCTTTTAAAAATGCAAATTCGATAATTAAGTCTTTGGAGTAAAAGCCGGATAAGAAAGGAAACCCCGTTAATGCTAAAGTTCCAATAACCATTAATGCATAAGTAAAAGGTAAGTGTTTATAAATACCTCCCATTTTATTTATGTCTTGCTCATCATGAAACGAATGAATTACAGATCCAGCTCCTAAAAATAATAATGCCTTGAAAAAAGCGTGAGTAAAGAGATGAAACATTGCAACATTGTAAGCTCCTACACCTGTAGCAAAAAACATGTAACCTAGTTGGCTACATGTTGAATAAGCAATTATTTTTTTAATATCATTTTGAACTAATGCTATAGTTGCCGCAAAGAATGCTGTGCTCATTCCAATTACAGTTATAAAATTTAATACTATTGGTGAATATTCATAAATAGGCGAACATCTTACAACTAAGAAGACACCTGCTGTTACCATAGTCGCAGCATGTATTAATGCAGAAACAGGAGTTGGTCCCTCCATTGCGTCTGGTAGCCAGGTATGTAAAAATATTTGCGCCGATTTTCCCATGGCTCCTATGAATAGTAAGAAACAAATCAAACTAATTACATTTAATTCAATGCCAAAAAATATTAATTTATTTTCTTGAAACTTAGGTACTTGGTTAAATACATCTTCATAATTAACCGTCCCAAAAGTATAGAAAATCAAAAATATACCTAAAGCAAATCCAAAATCACCAACTCTGTTTACTATAAAAGCTTTAATAGCAGCTTCATTAGCTGTTGGTTTTTTAAACCAAAAGCCTATTAAAAAATATGAACAAAGACCAACGCCTTCCCAACCAAAAAATAATTGAAGAAAATTATCTGAAGTTACTAATACTAACATTGCAAAAGTGAATAATGATAAATAAGACATAAATCGTGGTTGATGAGGATCATGAGACATGTATCCTATCGAATAAATATGTACTATCGCAGAAACTAAAGTAACTACTACAAGCATGACAGATGACAATTGATCAATTTTGATAGACCAATTAACATCAAGAAGGCCTGATGTTATCCATTTTGCAATTACAATATTATCAGTGTAGCCATTAAAAATTACGTTATAAAAAACATAAACTGATAAAATTGCTGATATAGAAACAAATAAACTTGTAATTATTTGAGAAGTTTTATTCCCAATTATCTTTCCATAAAAACCTGCTATTATAGAGGCAATTAAAGGTAAAAATACAATTAGCTTTTCCATGCTATCCTTTTAATTTTTCTATTTCCTCTACTCGAATTGTTCCAGCATTTCTAAAATAAACCACAATTATTGCTAAGCCAATTGCTGCCTCAGCTGCAGCAACAGTCAAAATAAATAATGTAAATATTTGTCCACTAAGATCATCTATAAATATAGAGAAGGAGACAAGGTTAATATTTACTGCTAATAATATTAATTCTATGCTCATTAATAGAACTATTACGTTTTTTCTATTAAGAAAGATTCCTACTAAGCCAATAGTAAATATTATAGCTCCAAGTGTTAGATAATGACCTAGGCCTACTTCAAACATCAATTTTTACTCCCTTGTTGTTAGGTACATCAACTACTTGTACTCCATCTTTTCTTTCCCTTGAGATTTGCTTAATATAACTTTGTCTTTTTAATCCAGCTCTTTCCCTGAATGTTAAAACAATAGCTCCAATCATAGCAACTAATAAAATCATTCCTGAAATTTGGAAAAGATGAATGTAGTCAGTATATAATACGTTGCCTAGAGAATGAGTATTTGAAGTTGTTTGAGATATAATAATATTAGATGAATTTAGTAAATCAGGTTTATACTTCCACCCTCCTACTACAATCAATAATTCAACAAAAATAATTAAACTAATTAACAAACCAATTGGTATGTGTGAACTACTTTTAATGGACCCAAACCACTGATTTTTTTGTTGAGCAACATTTAACATCATTACTACAAATAAAAAAAGAACTGCAACAGCACCTACATAAACTATTAGCATGATCATTCCTAAAAATTCTGCACCAATCATTATAAATAGACATGAAATACTAATAAAATCTAATATTAAAAAGAAAACTGAATGTACTGTGTTTCTTGCAGCTGTAACCATTATCGCTGAAACTATTGCAATAAACGAAAAAATATAAAAAAATACGGCGTGAGCTATCATTATTATCTGTAAGGATTGTCTGCTTTTATATTAGCAGCAAGTATATTTTCCCACCTATCTCCATTTTCTAAAAGTTTTTCTTTATTGTAATACAGCTCTTCTCTTGTTTCAGTAGCAAACTCAAAGTTTGGACCTTGTACAATCGCATCTACTGGACAGGACTCTTCACATAATCCACAATAAATACATTTAAGCATATCAATGTCGTATCTTGTTGTTTTCCTACTACCATCTTCCCTTTCCTTTGATTCAATTGTAATTGCTTGGGCGGGACAAACAGCCTCGCAAAGTTTACACGCTATACATCTTTCCTCACCATTGGGATATCTTCTTAAAGCATGTTCTCCTCTTGCTCTAGGACTGACCTTACCTTTTTCAAAAGGATAATTGATAGTTTTTTTCGATTTAAAAACCTCTTTGATTGCTATTGATAGGCCAGTAATAAAGTCTATCATAAGTATGGTTTTTAAGAATCTTCCAAATTTCATCATTGTACCGGTAGTAAATTAAAATAAAGTAAATATCCTGCTGTCAATACAACCCATATTAATGAAAATGGTAAAAAAATCTTCCAACCCAATTTCATTAATTGATCGTATCTATATCTAGGAACTATAGCTTTAACCAAAGCAAAAAGTATAAACAAAAGTAAAATTTTAAAAATCAACCAAAAAGGTGAAGGCACAGATGAAAAAAAATCATTATCTATAGGGGGAAGCCAACCACCCAAAAATAATATAGCTCCCATTGCGCACATTAAAAGAATATTTGCATATTCACCTAGCCAGAACATTGCGTACATCATGCCTGAATATTCAGTTTGATATCCAGCAACTAATTCTGCTTCAGCTTCAGGTAAATCAAATGGTGGTCTATTTGTTTCTGCCAAAGCAGAAATAAAAAAAATTACAAACATTGGGAACAATGGTAAAATGAACCACATATTTTGTTGAGCTAAAACAATATCATTTAAATTCAATGAGCCTACGCATAAAAGTACGTTTATTATTATAACGCCAATAGAGACCTCATAAGATACCATTTGAGCTGCTGATCTTATAGCTCCCAAAAAAGGATATTTAGAATTCGAAGCCCATCCGCCCATTATTATTCCATAAACACCAAGAGATGAAACAGCAAATAGATAAAGTATCCCAACATTAATATTTGCAAGAACTAATTTTTCACTAAATGGTATTACAGCCCATGCTACCAGAGCAAGCGTCATAGTTATAATTGGGGCCAAAATAAAAATTACTTTATTGGAGCTGGCAGGAATAATTATTTCTTTAAAAATATACTTTAAGGCATCTGCTAATGACTGAAGTAAACCAAAAGGTCCAACGACATTTGGGCCTTTTCTTTTTTGTACAAATGCCCATACTCTTCTATCAAGCCAAACGATCAATGCTACAGTAACTAATACAGGGATTAATAAAAATAATATTTTATAAACTTCATTAAATAATGTACTAAAACTATTCATAATTATCCATCAGTTCCAGTTTTATTAAATTTAGAATGCAAAGATCTACATTCGGACATTGTTTTTGAGTTTTTTGCTATTACATTTGAGTAATAATAATCTATATCATCTATCAAAATTTTTTCATCAACAAAGCTATAATTTGTTTGAATAAATTCTTCTTTTCTAGTCTGATTTAAATAATTAAACATATTATCTTCAAGTTCATTTTTATCTTTAAATAAATGTTTACCTCGAATAATATTTGAAATTTCATTAATTATTGTCCAATCTTCTTTTGCGAGCTCAGTTGGGTATGAAGCTTTGTATGCTTTTTGAACTTTTCCCTCTAAGTTCGTATAATATCCATCTTGTTCTGTATAAGCAGAACCAGGTAGAATTAAATCTGAATTCTTTGCACCTTCATCACCATGTGATCCTATATAAACTACAAACAAACCTTTTCGGTTGATTTTCAATTTGTCTTGTCCTAATAAAAAAAGTAACTCTAAAGAGTTTTGTTTCAATTTTTCTAATAATAGATTTTTACCATTATTAGCACTCAATAATGATAAATCATAAGATCCAACGGTAGACGCATCATTTGATAATATATTTAAAGATGACCATTCATCAGTAATTTTTTTAGATTTAATTAATAATTTCTTAAACTCCTCAAATATATATTGAGCAGATTTTAATTTCAAAACTGATTGACCAATAATAATTAAAGGTTTTGAAGATTGATTTATTTTCTCTGATAATTCGTTTTTCCCTTCAACAATTTCTTTTATTAAGCTGGTTGAGTTATTTAATGTTATATAAGGATAGGTTTGATCTCCGATGTCATTGGTTGAATAAATTGGTAATTTATTTTTTAAATATGATTTTCTTATTCTACTATTTAATATAGTTGCTTCATATCTTGGATTGCAACCAATCATGAAAATTAAGTCTGCATCTTCTATTCCTGCAATTTTACTATTAAATCTATAATTTTCTTTATCAGAAAAGTTTACATAATAATTTTCGTGTCTTGAGTCTATGAGATTTGATTTTAATATTTTATTAAAAAACTCTTTAGCTGCAAAGGCAGTTTCCATATTTGTTAAATCACCTGTAAAACAACCAATTTTATCTTGATTAGTATTTTTTATTTTTGATTTCAAAAGTTCATAAGCTTGACTCCAAGAAATTTTATTAAATTTATTATCTTCTCTTATAAAAGGAGTATCTAACCTCTGATTTTTTAAACCATCACATGCATATCTAGTTTTATCAGATATCCATTCTTCATTGATATCTTCATTAATCCTAGGTAGGACTCTTTTAACTTCCCATCCATAAGTATCAACTCTTATATTTGACCCTACAGCGTCCATTACATCTATAGACTCTGTTTTCTTTAATTCCCATGGTCTTGCTTCGAATACATAGGGCTTAGAAGTTAGTGCACCAACTGGACAAAGATCTATTACGTTTGCTGATAATTCAGAATCCATTGCTTTCTCTAAATACGTTGTTATCTGCATATCTTCACCTCTTCCAATTGCACCTAATTCAGGTACACCTGCTATTTCAGTTGCAAATCGTATACATCTTGTACAATGAATACATCTTGTCATTTGAGTTTTAATTAATGGACCCATATATTTTTCAGGAACATATCTTTTGTTTTCTTTAAATCTTGATTTATCTACTCCATAAAACATTGATTGATCTTGAAGATCACATTCTCCGCCCTGGTCGCATACTGGACAATCTAATGGATGATTTACTAATAAAAATTCCATTACACCTTTTCTTGCTTTTTCAACCATACTTGTATTTGTTTTAATATTCATTCCTTGTGTTACTGGCATAGCACATGATGCTACAGGCTTAGGAGATTTTTCTATTTCAACCAAACACATTCTACAATTACCTGCTATAGATAATTTCTCATGGTAGCAAAACCTTGGGATTTCATAGCCGGCAATTTCACATGCTTGCAAGACAGTTAATCCTTCTTCAATTTCAATTTCTTTTTCGTTAACTTTTACCTTAAGCATTTTCTTTTTCTAATAAGTGTTGATCAACCAAGTAGGGATTTTTTTGACCCCTATTTACTAATGGGTTAAAATTATTTCTTTCTTCAATTTCTTTTTTAAAATGTCTAAGCAAACCTTGAACTGGCCATGAAGATCCTTCTCCAAATGCACAGATCGTATGACCTTCAATTTGTTTTGTGACATCCATTAACATATCAACTTCTTCTCTAGATGCCTCTCCTTTAGCCATTCTTTCTAACATTCTCCACATCCAACCAGATCCTTCCCTACATGGAGTGCACTGACCACAGCTTTCATGTTTATAAAATCTTGCAATTCTTGCCATGCATTTGATAATATCTTGGTCGTTATTGATTACTACAATTCCTGCTGTTCCTAATCCTGTTTTATTTTCAACACATGCATCAAAGTCCATTTTAATAGTATCACATATATGTTTTGGTAATAATGGCATAGAAGATCCACCTGGTATTACAGCTTTAAGATTATCCCAACCTCCAACAACGCCTCCTGCATGTTTTTCTATTAAATCTTTTAATGGAACACCCATTTCTTCTTCTACATTACATGGGTTATTTACATTCCCAGAAATACAATAAATTTTAGTTCCAGTATTTCTTTCTCTTCCTAAAGATGAAAACCATTTTGCCCCCCTTCTTAATATTGTAGGAACTACAGAAATTGTCTCAACATTATTTATTATAGTGGGACAACCATATAATCCAATTAATGCAGGAAATGGAGGTTTGAGTCTTGGTTGACCTTTTTTTCCCTCTAAACTCTCTAGTAATGCAGTTTCTTCACCACAAATATATGCCCCTGCGCCATAGTGTAAATAGATATCCAAATCCCATCCTGTACCGCATGAATTTTTACCTATTAATCCACTTTCATATGCTTCATCAATCGCTTTTTGTAGTTTTGCACCTTCAGCTATATACTCACCTCTTATATATATATAACAAACATGGGCATTTACTGCATAAGAGGATATCAAACAACCTTCTATTAATTTATGAGGTTCAAACCTTAAAATATCTCTATCCTTACAAGTACCTGGTTCTGACTCATCAGCATTAATAACTAAGTAATGTGGTCTTGATCCGACTTCTTTTGGAGCAAAAGACCACTTTAAACCAGTTGGAAACCCGGCTCCACCTCTTCCTCTTAATTGTGAGTCTTTTATCTCGTTAATGATCCAATCTCTCCCTTTTTCACAAATATCTTTAGTTTTTGACCAGTCTCCTCTTTTCTTTGCAGACAATAAATCTGAACTAAAATCGTTATATAAATTTTTAAATATTCTATCTTTATCTTCAAGCATTTTTACTTTCC
Organism: uncultured Pelagibacteraceae bacterium; assembly: GCA_902574705.1. Classification (GTDB taxonomy): domain Bacteria; phylum Pseudomonadota; class Alphaproteobacteria; order Pelagibacterales; family Pelagibacteraceae; genus Pelagibacter. The sequence continues at coordinate 11,589 of CACGOM010000003.1, forward strand.
ATTAATGTACTTCGATTATTTTCTGGTTCTGAACTTTTCCTGCCTTTATATGAACCAGGTTCAATTTTTCTGCCTTCTTTAATATTGTCGATTATTTTTTCTAGTTTTATTTCATTTAAATCTTCGAAATAATCGTCATTAATTTGCATCATTGGTGCATTAACGCATGCACCTAAACACTCAACTTCCATCCATGACATTTTCCCATCTTTAGAAATTTCAGACTCTTTTTTAGAAATTTTATTTTTACATATATTAACTAGTTTATATGCACCTCTAAGCATGCAAGGTGTTGTGGTGCAGACTTGAATAAAATATTCTCCGACAGGAGATAAATTATACATTGTGTAAAATGTAGCTACTTCATACACTTTTATATATGGCATATTTAAATACTTCGCTATATATTTCATGGCAGCGAGAGGTATCCAATTATTGTTTTGTCTTTGAGCTATGTATAACAGTGCCATTACTGCACTTTGTTGTTTCCCATTTGGGTAATTTGAAATTATTTTTTTTGCTACTCCCAAAGCTTCTTCATTAAATTCAAAGGTTTCAGGTTGATTTTTTGAAACTTTTTTTAAACTCATCTATCTACCTCACCAAATACTATATCCATTGAACCTAAAATAGCAGGCACATCCGCTAACATATGACCTTTGATTAAATAATCCATTGCTTGTAAATGGGTAAAACCTGGTGCTTTAATTTTACATTTATAAGGTTTGTTTGATCCATCCGATATAAGATATACTCCAAACTCACCTTTTGGCGCTTCTACCGGCACATAAATCTCATCTTTATCTACTCTATAACCCTCAGTAAATAATTTAAAATGATGGATTAATGCTTCCATTGAGTCTTTTAGTTCCTTTTTTGGTGGTGGGGTTATTTTTGCATCATTTGTTTTAACTGGTCCTTTTGGTAATTTTACTAAACATTGATTAATAATATTTATACTTTCTCTCATTTCTTCAATTCTACAAAGATATCTATCATAACAGTCGCCATTTTTTCCTATTGGAATTTTAAATTCTAATTGTTCATAACAATCGTAAGGTTGTGCTTTTCTCAAATCCCACGCAACACCTGAGCCTCTAAGCATTACGCCTGAAAATGAATAATCAAGAGCATCTTGTTTAGATACAATTCCTATATCTACATTTCTCTGTTTGAAGATTCTATTATCTGTTAATAAAGTTTCTAAATCATTAATTATTTTTGGAAAATCTATGCAAAATTTGGCTATATCATCGACTAGTCCTCTTGGTAGATCTTGATGTACACCACCAGGCCTAAAATAGTTTGCATGTAATCTTGATCCTGAAACTCTTTCATAAAAACCCATTAGTTTTTCTCTTTCTTCAAAGCCCCATAATGTAGGTGTTAAAGCACCTACATCCATAGCTTGGGTTGTAACGTTCAAAATATGGCTAAGAATTCTGCCTATTTCACAAAACATTACTCTTATAAATTGACCTCTTATTGGAACTTCTAAATTTAAAATTTTTTCTACTGCTAAAGCAAAGGCGTGTTCTTGATTCATTGGCGCCACATAGTCAAGTCTATCAAAATATGGAACTGCTTGAGTATATGTTTTATGTTCTATTAATTTTTCTGTTCCTCTATGCAATAGACCTATATGTGGATCAGCTTTCTCTACAACCTCGCCATCTAGTTCTAAAATTAATCTTAACACACCATGGGCTGCTGGATGCTGTGGTCCAAAATTAAGGTTTAAAGTTTTTTTCTCTTTAGTCATTTTTTTTATTTATATTTTTAATATATTTTGTGCCTTCCCAAGGGCTCTCATAATCAAAATTTCTATAATTTTGTTCAAGTTTAACTGGTTCATATATTACTTTTTTTTCATCTTCGCTGTAACGAACTTCATTGTGACCTGTTAGGGGAAAATCTTTTCTTAATGGAAATCCATCAAAGTTATAATCTGTGAGTATTCTTCTTAAATCTGGGTGATTCTTAAATTTAATACCATACATATCAAATACTTCTCTTTCCATCCAATTTGCAGATGGAAAAATTTCTGTGATTGATGGGATTATTTCATTCTCATTTATATAATAATTTAAAATAACTCTATTATTAAACTCATGGCTTAATAATAAATAAATAAGATTAAACCTATTTTTTTCCTCTGGATAATCAACTGCAGTTACATCTATCAATTGTCTAAACTTTGTAGATGAGTTATTTTTCAAAAACACTAAGACTTCAGTTAAGTCTTCAACTTCAATATTTAAATATAAATGATTGTGTTTTATGTAACTTGATTTAATTTTAGTTGCTAGTTCTGAGTTAATTTTTTTTTCTAAATCAATAAGTTGTGTCATTAAATTATCTTTCTATTGATCCTTTATTTCTTATTTTCTTTTGTAATTGCATTATTCCATACAAAAGAGCTTCAGCAGACGGGGGACATCCTGGAACATATACATCAACGGGGACAACTCTATCACATCCCCTTACTACTGAATAAGAATAATGATAATAACCACCACCATTTGCGCAGCTTCCCATTGATATTACATATCTTGGCTCTGGCATTTGGTCATAAACTTTTCTTAAAGCTGGCGCCATCTTATTTGTAAGTGTACCAGCAACAATCATTACATCGGATTGTCTAGGTGATGCCCTTGGTGCAGCACCAAATCTCTCTAAATCATATCTCGGCATTGATGTTTGCATCATTTCTACAGCGCAGCATGCTAAACCAAAAGTCATCCAATGAAGTGAACCGGTTCTAGCCCAATTAATTAAATTATTAAAAGATGTAGTAATAAAACCTTTTTCACTAAAATCTTTTGCTAGTTCTTTAAACTCATCAGGTATTTTTTTTTGTCTATCAATTTGATTCATTTTTTACTCCCAATCAAGGGCCCCTTTTTTCCACTCATAAATAAATCCAATTGTTAAAATAAATAAAAAAATCATCATTGAAATAAATCCAAATATTCCAATTTTACCTAATGAAATTGCCCATGGGAATAGGAAAGCAATTTCTAAATCAAAAATTATGAACAATATAGCTACAAGATAAAATCTTACATCAAATTCCATTCTTGAGTCATTAAATGCCTCAAATCCACATTCATAAGCTGATAATTTTTCTGGATCTGGATTTTTTGGAGATAAAGCGAAATTTACAATTATAAATCCTGTACTTAAAATTATAGATATAATCAAAAATACTATTATTGATAAGTAATCGTTTAAAAAATCCGCGAGCATATTTATTATTATTAAATACTTAAATCTTTGAATAAGAAAATTCTGATAAGAATCTTATTATATGTAATTATATCACAAGTTAAAGTGTTAATATTCATTGATTGTCTTATATTTTTTTTTTTATCTAAATACAGTGTAATTTGGTCACGCAAATAAGGGCTTAAATGTTTGCTAATTTTATTTTTTGAGAACCATTATCAATAATTAATGGCGGGAGTGACGGGACTCGAACCCGCGGCCTCCTGCGTGACAGGCAGGCGCTCTAACCAACTGAGCTACACCCCCATTTTTGGTGGGCAGTAAAGGACTCGAACCTTTGACCCCCTCGGTGTAAACGAGATGCTCTACCAACTGAGCTAACCGCCCAAAAAATCTTTAGCCTTTTACAACAAGCTAGTAACAATGTAAATTATTATAAATGATTAATTTGTAAGAATTTTCTCTGAATCTTCTTCTTTTTTTGTTTTTGCAATATCTTGTACTTCAGCCCAGTCAACTCTTTTAAGTTCTTTAGTTAAAGCAATTTTTAACACTTCATCAACATGTTTTACAGGTGTAATTTTTATGTCATTTTTAACCTTTTCAGGAATGTCAACTAAATCTTTTTCATTTTCGTTTGGTATTAGAACGTGTTTAATTCCTGCTCTATGTGCAGCTAATAATTTTTCTTTCAATCCACCAATTGCTAAAACCTGACCTGTGATTGTAACTTCGCCAGTCATAGCTATCTCTCTATTTATAGGAATATCAGTTATTGATGAAACGATAGAGGTAACCATAGCTATTCCTGCGGAAGGACCGTCTTTGGGAGTGGCCCCCTCTGGTACGTGGATATGAAAATCTTTTTTTTCAAATAAAGGCGGTATTATCCCGTATTCTAAACTTTTTGATCTTACAAATGATTTTGCGGCTTTAACAGACTCTTGCATCACATCACCTAACTTACCAGTAATTTGCATTCTTCCTTTACCTGGCATATGGACAGTTTCAATTTTTAATATTTCTCCACCAAATTCCGTCCAAGCTAACCCTGTTACAATTCCAATTTTATTTTCTGTTTCTACTTCTCCATATTTAAATTTTTTAATTCCTAAAAAATCATTAATATTTTCAGCATCAACCTCAACTTTGGTTTTTTCATTATTTACAATCTTCTTAACAACTTTTCTTGTAATTTTTGATATTTCTCTCTCTAAATTTCTAACTCCTGACTCTCTTGTGTACGATCTAATTATTTCACGTATTGTTCCTTCTTTCAGATCCAACTCGTTTTCTTTAACTCCGTTTTCTTTAACTTGTTTAGGTAGAAGATATTTGTTTGCGATATTAATTTTTTCATCCTCAGTATAGCCTGGTATCCTAATTACTTCCATTCTATCTAAAAGTGGTGGAAGTATATTTAAGGTATTTGCAGTGGTAACAAACATTACATCAGATAAATCATAATCTACTTCTAAATAATGGTCATTAAATGCAGTATTCTGTTCAGGGTCTAACGCTTCTAGTAATGCAGAAGAAGGGTCTCCTCTATAATCATTACCAACTTTATCTATTTCATCTAAAAGAATTAATGGATTTTTTGTCCCCGCTTTTTTCATCATTTGAATTATTTTTCCTGGTAAAGATCCAATGTAAGTACGTCTATGTCCTCTAATTTCTGCTTCATCTCTTACTCCACCTAAAGACATTCTAACAAATTGTCTGTTTGTAGCTTTCGCAATAGATTTACCTAAAGATGTTTTGCCAACTCCTGGTGGACCAACTAAACACAATATTGGTCCTTTAATTTTCTCCATTCTTTTTTGAACAGCTAAAAACTCAATTATTCGTTCTTTAACTTTATCTAGTCCAAAGTGATCTTCATCTAATGTTTTTATAGCTTTGCTCAGATCAATATCTACTTTATCTTTTTTAGACCAAGGTAAATCGACCATCCAATCTAAATAATTTCTAACAACAGTAGCTTCTGCCGACATGGGGCTCATATTTTTTAATTTTTTAAGTTCAGATAAACATTTTTTCTCAACTTCTTTCGGCATTTTTGATTTCAAAATAGATTTTTTTAAATTTGTACTCTCGTCTTTGCCATCTTCAATTTCACCAAGTTCTTTTTGAATAGCTTTAAGTTGTTCGTTTAAATAGTACTCTCTTTGAGTTTTTTCCATTTGGTTTTTAACTCTGCCTCTAATTCTTTTTTCAACACCAATGATACTTGTCTCATTTTCCATTACTTTTATTACAGAATCTAATCTTTTTTTAACGTTGAAAGTTTCAAAAATCTGTTGCTTCTCAGAAATTGTCATGTTCAGGTGTGAAGCAATATTATCTGCAATTGCCGATGGGTCTTTTATATCTTTAATATTATTCAATGTATCTGAATTTACTTTTTTATTTATTGATGTAAGTTTTTCTAATCTTCTAACTGCAATAGCTGATAATGAATTTAAGTCATCATCATTATTGATTTCGTCTTTTTGTATCTCATAATCACATTTTATGAATTTTTCATTTTCTACAAAATCTAAAATTTTTGCTCTTTTAATTCCCTCAACTAAAACTTTTACTGTGCCATCTGGTAGCTTTAAAAGTTGAAGAATTCTACTTTCACATCCATAGTTAAATACATCATTTCTTTTTGGGTCATCAGTTTCTGAGTTCTTTTGGGTTACAAGTAATATTTTCTTTTCAGAACTCATAACATCGTTAAGTGCATTGATTGACTTATCTCTGCCAACAAATAGTGGTATAACCATATTAGGAAATACGACAATATCTCTTAGTGGTAATAGCGGTAAAGACATTTTAACATTCATATAATCAAATATGGATATTATATAAAAATTTGCAATAGTTAATTAATAATTGTTAAATATTACGCAGCTGAAGTCTTTTCTGACTTATTTTTGTTTTTGGAATGTACAATTATTGGTTCAGAAACTCCATTTATAGAGCCTGTGTCAATAATAACCTCTTCTATGTCACTTTGGCCAGGTAGTTCAAACATAGTTTTTAATAAAGCATTTTCCAAAATTGATCTCAATCCCCTTGCACCTGTTTTTTTAGACATTGCTTTATTCGCTATTTCTTTTACTGATTCATTTTTAAAAGTTAATTTTACCCCTTCAAGTTTAAATAATTCTTGATACTGTTTTATTAAAGAGTTCTTTGGCTCCATTAAAATTTGTACAAGTGCAGCTTCATCTAAATCCTCAAGAGTTGCAATTATAGGAAGTCTTCCAACAAATTCAGGGATAAGTCCATACTTCAATAAGTCTTCAGGTTCTAATCCTTTCATCCACTCTCCAGTTTTCTTTTCTTCAATTGATTTGACCTTGGCACTAAATCCAATTGAAGAACCCTTGTCTCTTTGCGAAATAATTTTATCTAAGCCAGCAAATGCACCTCCACAAATAAAAAGAATATTTGTGGTATCTACTTGCAAAAATTCTTGTTGAGGATGTTTTCGTCCACCTTGAGGAGGCACACTTGCAATAGTACCTTCCATAATTTTTAACAAAGCTTGCTGAACACCTTCTCCTGAAACATCTCTCGTAATAGAAGGGTTTTCTGTTTTTCTACTAATCTTATCAACTTCATCTATGTAAACAATGCCTCTCTGAGCTTTTTCAACATTATAATCTGCAGCTTGTAAAAGTTTTAATATTATATTCTCTACATCCTCTCCTACATAACCAGCCTCAGTTAAAGTTGTAGCATCTGCCATTGTAAATGGCACATCCAAAATTCTAGCCAATGTTTGTGCTAATAAAGTTTTTCCACATCCAGTTGGTCCTACTAATAAAATATTTGATTTAGATAGTTCAACATTTTTTGATGTTTTATTCTCATAATTTAATCTTTTATAGTGATTATGTACTGCCACAGATAAAACTTTTTTTGCGTGATCTTGGCCGATAACATAATCATCCAATACTTTACAAATTTCTTTTGGAGATGGTAAACCATCTTGGTGTTTAACAAAATTTTCTTTACTTTCTTCTTTTATGATGTCCATACATAATTCAACGCACTCATCACAAATAAATACGGTTGGACCTGCAATTAATTTTCTTACCTCATGCTGGCTTTTTCCGCAGAAGGAACAGTAAAGAATATTTTTATTTGTACTCATAATTTTTTATAACGAATCAATAGAGTTACTTTATTACATTAAAGTATATCATATCAAGTATAGGTTGTTTGATTGACTATATATAGATAGTTATTCTCTTTTAGATACTACTTTATCCACAAGTCCAAAATCTTTTGCCATATCAGGTGTCATAAAGTTATCTCTCTCTAAAGCTAGTTTAATATCTTCAACTGTCTTGCCAGTGTGCTTGGAATAAATTTCATTTAATCTTTTTTTCAAAGACAAAACTTCATTTGCATGAATTTCTATATCAGTTGCTTGACCCTGAAAACCAGCAGATGGTTGGTGAACCATAATTCTAGAATTAGGTAATGAAAATCTTTTACCTTTTTTACCAGCAGCTAATAGAAACGATCCCATGCTTGCAGCTTGACCAATACACAAAGTAGAAACATCTGGTTTTATGTATTGCATCGTATCATATATTCCTAATCCAGAAGTAACTAAACCGCCTGGGCTATTTATATATAAAAAAATATCTTTTTTTGGATCTTCAGACTCTAGGAACAGCAATTGAGCTGTAACTAAGGATGCTATATGATCATTTATAGGACCAACTACAAAAACAATTCTTTCTTTCAAAAGTCTTGAATAAATATCAAAAGCTCTCTCACCTCTGCTAGTTTGTTCAACTACCATTGGTATTAAAGCATTCATATGTTCATATATTTTTGTCATGTTAAACGAATCGATATCGTTTATACAACTTAGGATTACTTTTTGCTAACTTTTTTTGTTTTTTTAGGAGTCGTTTTTTTAGATGTAGTTGTTTTTTTTGATTTTGTAGTTGATTTGGTATCCTTTTTTTCTTTTGGAACTACAGTTGAAGATGATTTAGTCATTTTGTCGTTTTCAGATTTTAAAATTTTTTCAGCCTCTTCTTTAGAAATTTCTTTTAAATTTGAGTTAGCTTGTTTTTTTATCTCACTTATTATTTTCTCTTCATAAAGTGAGCCTCTTAAACTTGCTATAGCATTTGGATTCTTTTCATAATATTCTTTTACAATCTTTTCTTGTCCAGGCATCATTTGAAATTGTTTTTGGATTTCAGCGTTTAATTCTTGCTCGGTAACATTAATTTTATTCTTTTGGCCAAATTCATTTAGTATCAAACCGGTTTTAATTCTTTTTTTTGCATTAATTTCTAAATCTTTTTTATTTTTACTAATTTCATCCTCTTGCATTCCTTGGGACAGCACAGCAATCTCCTGATCAACAAGTTCTTTTGGAAGCTCTTCAATTTTGATTTTATCTAATTGATCTAAGATTTGATTTTTTGACAACAAGTCTAGTGAGTTTTTATATTCATCATTGATTTGTTTTGAGATTAGCTCTTTCAAACCATTAAGATCTTTTGCCCCTAAGTTTTTTGCAAACTCATCGTCAATCTTTACCTCTTGATTAATTTTTACATTAGTTATTTTACATTCAAATATTGCTTTTTTATTTACAAGTTCTTTCTCAGGAAAATTTTCAGGTAAATTGACTTCAACTTTTTTTGTATCATTTTTCTTAACTCCAATTAACTGGTCATCAAATCCTTTTATGAATAAATCTTTACCTAATATTAGCTGTGTATTTTTTCCATCATTACCTTTGAAATCTTTACCATCAGATGTAGCGTGATAATCAAAAACTACAAGATTACCTTTCATTGCTTTATGATTTTCATCTGCGTCTTTAAAGTTATTTTGAGTTTTTGCAATTTGATTTAATCTTTCATCTGTATGTTTTTTATCTATTGTAACTTTATACTCATCGAACTTAATATTTTTTAATTGCTTAGTATCAACCTCGGGAAGTTCAGTAACCGTCATTACATATTCTAATTCTTTTCCTTCTCCATATTTTTTTAAATCTATTTTTGGCTGAGTGGCTGGTCTGATTTTATTTTCTTCTAGTGCTTTAGCTGAAGTATCTTTTAATACTTTATCTAAAACTTCCCCCATTATTGCTTCTCCAAATTGTCTTTTAAGAACTTCTCTAGGAGCTTTTCCTGGTCTAAAACCTTTTAAAGTATAATTTTTTCTTATTTCTTCATATCTTTCCTCAAGATATGTATCCATTGTCTTTTTATCGACAATAACTTTAATATCTTTTCCAAGACCTTTTTTGTTTTCTATTGTAACTTTCATTTTATCAAATGGTAGGGCGAAAAGGACTCGAACCTTCACCGATTGCTCGACTGGTTCCTAAGACCAGCGCGTCTACCAATTCCGCCATCGCCCCAGTTTTAATATGGAGGTTTATATATTATTGAAGTTATTTGTCCAATTAGAATAATAGTGTAAATATAGTATAAATATTAAAAAAAATGACAGTTTCACCTTGCATAAGCATTTGTAGAACAGATCCAGTTACAGGTTATTGTTATGGATGTGGCAGAAATAGCGAGGACAAGATCAAATGGAAAGATCCAAATACAACCGAGGAATGGAAAATAGATAATTTAAAAACAATCAGATCAAGAATGACAGGTTGGCAATTAGAAAGTTTTAATGAATCTTATGAACATAAGTTAAAAAGTGGAACTTCATTATTTAAAAAGGCAAATCAAAAATAATATGAGCAAAACTACTATAGTAATTATTGTTTATGTTTTAGGCTTAGTTTTTGGAGCTTTAGTATTGGATTTGTGGAGCGCTGAAACTAGCCCTAAAGCGCTACTAGGAATGATTTGGACAGCCTTATTTCTCATTGCTCTATATTTTGTAGAATTCAAAAACGAATAGCCAAGAGATTTAAGCAGTATAACTTAAAAATTTTCTAATTTATCAGTTGAATAATAACAAATTCAATTATAGTTTGCGAACTCGTGAGAATTGAAGAAGAACTTAAACTGGATTATTCTGACGTATTATTTAGGCCTAAAAGAAGTACTTTATCAAGCCGAAAAGACGTAGATCTTAATAGAACCTATAAATTCAAATATAGTAGAAATGAGTGGTCGGGCATACCTATAATGGCTGCAAATATGGATGGTGTTGGAGAGTTAGGTATAGCTGATGCATTATCTGCAGATGAAATGATTACATGTTTAACAAAACAACATGATGTTAAAAAATTATCAAAATATAAAAATTTAAAAAAAAATTATAAAAATATTGCATTAAGTATCGGAATTAAAAAAGAAGATTTTGATAATTTAGACAAGATTTTAAAAGAGTATAGTTTCTTTAAATTTATTTGTATTGATGTTGCTAACGGATACTCAGAACACTTTAGTAGTTTTCTAAAAAAAGTTAGGGATAAATATCCAACAAAAACACTTATAGCGGGGAATGTTGTTACAGCTGATATGACACAAGAATTAATATTAAGTGGAGCAGATATTGTTAAAGTTGGTATCGGACCTGGAAGTGTTTGTACAACAAGAATTCAAACAGGAGTTGGTTATCCACAATTAAGTGCTGTCATAGAGTGTGCAGATGCTGCTCATGGTTTAGGTGCACATATAATTGCTGATGGTGGTTGTACTTGTCCTGGAGATGTTGCAAAAGCTTTTGGTGGAGGTGCAGATTTTGTGATGTTGGGAGGAATGTTTGCTGGACATGATGAAGGAAGTGGAAGAATAGTTAAATCTAATGGTTCAAAATATATTGAATTTTATGGCTCTAGTTCTGATACAGCAAATAAAAAACACTATGGTGGTTTATCTAGTTATAGAAGTAGCGAAGGCAGAACAGTAAGAGTCAAGTATAGAGGAAAAATTAAAGATACAATTTTAAATATTCTTGGTGGTTTAAGAAGTAGTTGTACTTACGTTGGAGCGCCGTCTTTAAAACAATTAAGCAAATGTACAACTTTTGTAAGAGTTACAAAACAATTTAACGATACTTTTGTTAAATAATTAGTTCAATTTAATTTTAGGATCTTTTAAAGGCTTCAATAACAATGAAGCATCATATTTGACTTTTTCTATTTCGACCTGAATTTTTTTTTCTAACAATTGCTCTACTTTTAAATCAGTTGAAACGTAACCGAAAAGCAAATTTTTATTGTAATTAAATGAGTAATTTGATGATGTTGTATTACCACAAATTTTTCCATCTATATAAATTGGTTCAAAATGTAATGCTAAAGGTTCACCAGGTTTGGTATTATTAAGAGTAAGCATTATAAATTTTTTTTTAATTTTATTTTTATCAATTTCTAATAAAGCTTGTTTGCCAACAAAATCATAATTTTTTTTAAAACTTATTGCAAAATTTAATCCTGCTTCTAATTGATTTTCCTCTGGAGAAATATCATGGCCCCAATGTAAAAATCCACTTTCCATCCTTAAAGTATCCATTGCATGAGCTCCACATAAAGACAGGTTAAATTTTTTTCCTATATTAATGATTTTATTAAAAATTAATTTTGCTTCAGAGTTATTTATGTAAAGCTCATATCCAACTTCTCCAACATATGATAATCTTTGAACCCAAACATCACTATTTTCAATTTTAAGATTTTTGGAGTGTCCAAAACTAAAATTATCATTAGAAAAATCTTCACCTGAAATATCTTTCATTAATTCCCTTGATTTTGGACCAAAAATACCAAGACAAACATAATCATCTGTTACATCTGTTAATTCAATATTTTGATTTATGTGTTTTTTAATATGGAATTTATCTCGCTCTCTAGTTGCGGCAGCTCCAATAACTCTGTAATGTTTTTCTGAAATACATATCACTGTCATATCTGTTTCTATTCCTCCATCTGAATTTAACATTTGAGTGTATGTACATCTTCCAATCTCATTTTTAACATTTGCAGTGCAAATTTTTTGTAATTCCTCATAAACGTTTTCTCCTTTTAATTCAAATTTTGAAAACGGAGTTAATTCATAAAGACCTACATTAGTAACAGTATTTTTTGTTTCAAATTCTGCTGAAGGATACCAATTTTGAAAGCTGTAACTATAATCATAATCAGCTTTTCCATTTCTAGAAAACCACATTGGTCTCTCATAACCACCTGCAACTCCAAAGCATGCACCAGCTTGTTTTAATTCTTCATGGTATGGAAGTAATTTAATGTTTCTTGAAGTCTTGTGTTGTTTGTAAGGCCAATGCATTCCATATAAATCTCCTAAAGTTTCAGTTATTCTTTGAGTTATAAAGTTTATATCTGAGTGAAAATTCTGAAATCTTTTAATATCATAAATAAATAAGTCTTCATTTATATGACCATTCATTAACCACTCTGCTGTAACTTTTCCAACACCTCCTCCACTACCTATCCCGATACTATTTAACCCTGCGCATACAAATAAATTTTTAAAATCTGGCACTTCACCCAATAAAGTATTTGTGTCAGGTGTAAAAGACTCTGGACCTGAGAAAAATTTTCTTAAACCAACTTCTCCAAGTACGGGCATTCTTTTCATCGCTGCTTCTAAGTAGGGCTGAAAATGATCAAAATTTTCTGGAAATTCACCGTAGGAAAAATTTTCAGGAACTTTATTGTCGTTCTTAAAAGCGGGTATTGACTTAGTTTCAAATATTCCAATTAATATTTTCCCTGCATCTTCTTTTAAATAAAGACAATCATCAAAATCTCTTAAGGTTGGTAAAATATTTGGAAGATCTTTAATGGGCTCAGTTAAAACATAAAAATGTTCAGCTGGATATAGAGGTATACTAATCCCGTGTTTTTCACCAATTTGACGAGACCACATGCCAGTGGCTAAAACAATATATTCACATTCAATTGTTTGTCCATTTACAACAACCCCTGAAACTCTACCGTTTTTTTTTAAAATTTTTTCTACGGGACTTTTTTCGAAAATTTGTACACCTTCTTTTCTAGCGGCTTTAGCTAGTAAATTAGTAACACCAACAGGATCTGCTTGACCGTCGCCTGGCATGAAAATCCCACCCTCTAAATCACTGTTATTTATTCCTGGATATTTATCTTTAACTTCTGAGGGATTTAAAATTTCAACATTTACATCATATAGCTGAGCTGTAGTAGCTTGTCTTTTTAATTCTTGCCATCTATGTTTAGTTTGCGCTATTGATAAAGCTCCCCCTAATTTCATTCCAGAGGAAAAATCTAATTCCTTTTCAAGTTTTTTATATAGATCTAGAGTGTATTTTCTAATTTTGGTTACACCAGCCGATGGACCTAATTGACTAACTAATCCAGCTGCATGCCAGGTTGTACCAGATGTTAATTGATCTCGCTCGAGTAAGATTGTGTCTTTCCAGCCAAACTTAGCAATATGATAAGCGCATGAAGTTCCTGTAACACCTCCTCCTATAACTACAACCTTGCAGCTATTTGGTAGAGAAGACATTGTTATGCTAATGATTTTTGTGGCTTCATATCAGATTTATTAATACCAGCTACTTGGACTGGTTTTTTCATTGCATCTCTTCTGAAAGGCTCGCCTAGTTCTTGGTTCAGAATTACTTCAACAAAAGTCGTGATACCTTTTTTCTGATTTTCACAACCCTCTTTTATTGCTTTAGTAGTTTCTTCCATAGTTCTTGCTGTAATTCCTTTTAAACCACAAGCATCAGCTACTTTGGCATAGCTTAGTTCTGGATCTAATTCTGTTCCTACAAAATTATCATCAAACCATAAGATTGAATTTCTTTTCTCTGCGCCCCATTGGTAATTTCTAAATATAACCATAGTTATTGCAGGCCACTCTTCTCTTGCACATGAGCTCATCTCATTCATGCTTATTCCAAATGCTCCATCACCAGCAAAACCAACTACTGGTGTTTCTGGACATCCAATTTTCGCTCCAAGAATTGCTGGAAATCCATATCCACATGGACCAAATAACCCTGGCGCTAAATATTTTCTACCTTTTTCAAAAGTAGGATATGCATTTCCAATTGCACAATTGTTTCCAATATCGCTAGATATAATTACGTCCTCAGGTAAAGCAGCCTGAATAGCTCTCCATGCTTGTCTTGGGGACATTCTATCTTTATCTCTATCTCTTGCTTCTTTATTCCAAACAGTTCCCGGATCATCATCCTCATGATCTAAACTAGTTAAAGTTTGCAACCATGCAGATTTAGATTGATGTATAAGATTTTTTCTCTCTTCTCTATTTGTGTCACCGGCGTTAGAAGATAATTTTGCGAGCAATTGAGATGCAACCATTTTTGCATCTCCACTAATTCCCACTGTTACTTTTTTTGTTAGTCCAATTCTATCTGGATTCATGTCAACTTGAATAATTTTTGCATTTTTTGGCCAATAATCTATTCCATAACCAGGTAAAGTTGAAAATGGATTAAGTCGTGTGCCTAAAGCTAAAACAACATCTGCTTTAGAAATTAATTCCATGGCTGCCTTTGATCCATTATATCCAAGTGGACCAACAGCTAAAGGATGGCTTCCTGGAAAACTATCATTATGTTGATAACCACTACAAACTGGGGAGTCCAGTTTCTCTGCAAGTTTTTTTGTTTCTTCAATTGCATTACCTATAACAACACCTGCGCCAGAAAGTATTACAGGAAATTTTGCATCTGATAAATATTTTGCAGCTCTATCAATTGCTTCTTTTCCACCACCTTGTCTTTCAAATCTTACTATTGGTGGGAGATCTATATCAACTACTTGTGTCCAGTAATCTCGTGGAACATTTATTTGTGCTGGTGCTGATCCTCTATGAGCTTTTTCAATAACTCTATTTAATACTTCAGCCATTCTTGATGGATCTCTTACTTCTTCTTGATAGCAAACCATATCTTTAAATAAATTCATTTGTTCAACTTCTTGAAAACCACCTTGTCCCATTGTTTTGTTTGCTGCTTGAGGTGTAACTAAAAGTAATGGTGTATGATTCCAATAAGCAGTTTTAATTGGTGTAACTAATCCTGTTATACCCGGACCATTTTGTGCAATGACCATTGACATTTTTCCTGTAGCTCTAGTGTAACCGTCTGCAATTAATCCGCCATTAGTTTCATGGGCAACATCCCAAAATGTTATTCCTGCTTTAGGGAATAAATCTGATATCGGCATGAATGCTGATCCAATAATTCCGAAAGCGTGTTCTATTCCATGGAATTGAAGGACTTTTATAAATGCTTCTTCAGTGGTCATTTTAGTCATAAATTTTCCTTTTATTAAATTTTGTTGCAATTAATAAATTAATATATAAATCCTGTTTTTCTATATAGAATTCATAAAATGGCAAGTACAGATATTATTATACATGACAAAAAAGACAACGTTGGTGTTGTAGTAATTGAAAAAGTCGCACCAAATCAAACTTGCAACTGTTGGATTATGGAAGGTGATGGCTCAACAACGGTAGAGGCAAAAAATGAAGTTCCTCTTGGTCATAAATTGGCTTTAACAGATTTAAATGAAGGAGATACGATAATAAAATACGGTCATGATATTGGAAAAGTTGTTAAATCAATAAAAAAAGGTGAACACGTCCATGTTCACAACGTTAAAACAAAGAAATGGTAAAATAGATGAATATTCCAAAAAGTTTTTTAGGTTATAAAAGAGAAAATGGAAGAGTTGGAACCAGAAATCATGTTATTATTCTTCCAGTTGATGACATTTCAAATGCTTGTGCAGAAGCAGTAGCTAATAATATTAAGGGAACCATTGCGCTTCCGCATTCATATGGAAGATTACAATTTGGGGCAGATCTAGAATTACATTTTAGAACAATGATTGGCACTGCAAAAAATCCAAACGTTGCAGCAGCAATTATTATTGGAATTGAACCTAAGTGGACAAAAAGAATTGTAGATGAAGTTGCAAAAACTGGAAAACCAGTTGAAGGATTTAGTATCGAAGGCGCTGGTGATATAGAAACGATAATGAAAGCTTCGAAAAAAGCACAAGAATTTTCAATTTGGGCATCAGAAAAACAAAGAGAAGAGTGTCCAGTTAGTGATCTTTGGATTTCTGTTAAATGTGGGGAGTCTGATACAACATCAGGACTTGCATCCAACCCAACTGTTGGAAATTTAATGGATAAATTAGAACCATTAGGAGTTCATCTATGTTTTGGTGAAACTTCTGAACTGACAGGCGCTGAAAGTGTATGCGCTAAAAGAGGAAAAACGAAAGAAGCTCAAGACAAGTTCATGAAAACTTGGAGTGATTATAACGATTTTATTTTAAAAGAAGCAACGGATGATCTTTCTGAAAGCCAACCAACAGCTGGAAATATAGCTGGTGGACTAACAACAATTGAAGAAAAAGCATTTGGTAATTTTCAAAAAATTGGATCAAGACAATTTGTTGATGTTTTAACACCAGCAGAGGAACCGACAAAAGGCCCAGGCCTTTACTTTATGGACACATCTTCGGCTGCAGCAGAATGTGTAACACTTCAAGCTGCAGGAGGATTTAATATTCATTTATTTCCAACAGGACAAGGAAATATTATTGGCAATCCAATAGAACCAGTTATTAAATTAACTGCAAATCCTTTAACAGCTGTTAAAATGAAAGAACATATTGATGTTGATGTGTCAAAAATTCTTTCAAGAGAAATGAATTTAGATCAAGCTGGAGATGAATTAATTAAAGCAACTATGAGAGTTGCAAATGGAAGATTTACTTGCGCTGAAGCATTAGGTCATAGGGAATTTGTTATGACTAAACTTTATAGAAGTGCTTAATTTATTTTGTAGCTTGAAGTCTAGCTAATCTTTTTTTATTCCAATCAGAAATTAATTTTCTAATACCCGCTGCTCCTACACCTAGAACAATTGCAAGAACAACAGACGTTAATCCATAAAATACTGGCAGATCCTTTGAATATTCTAAAATAAATTTAGCAAAGACTCCGAGGTTTTGAACACCATTATTTACTGAGACAACAATTGTGTCCTCGCTGATAAAAGTATCGTATGCGATTGCAATACCAATACATAAAATTAATACAGCTAAAATAGTTTTAAACTGTGAACTATCGATTTTCTCACCCATCTTTTGTCCAACTTGAACACCTACAATTGAACCCAATATTAGAATAGTAACCAATACTAAGTCTATTGTTCCATAATTAAAAGCATGAAGAACAGTTACAATTGCACTTACAAATATCGTTACAAATAAAGATGTGCCTGGTATTAATTTTGTGGGCATCCCAATAATATAAATCATTGCAGGAACTAAAATAAAAGCTCCCCCAACTCCCATAATTGCAGCAATATATCCAACAATCATTCCAATAATTATTGGTGTAAAAATACTTTCATAAACTTTAGATTTCTTAAACCTCATTCTAAAAGGAAGACCGTGAATCCAATAATGATGGTGTAATTTTTTTCTAACTACTATTTTTTTTCTCGCTTTATCTATTTCAGAAACACCTTGAATTAACATAAATGTTCCTAAGATTGCCAATACATACATGTAAGCCAATGATATAACTTCATTAATTTTTCCTATATCTTTTAAATAAGAAAACGTAAGAATTCCTAATAATGTTCCAAAGGTTCCACCTATTACAATCATAAATCCCATTTTATAATCCAAGGTACCTTTTAAATAATGTGTTGTTGAGCCCGATACAGATGTACCTAAAATATTACTCGCTTCATTTGGAACAGCATATGCTGGTGGAATTCCAAGAAAAATTAAAAATGGTGTCATCAAAAACCCTCCACCAACTCCAAATAATCCTGAAAGAACTCCTACAAATAGACTTAATATAAATATGAATGCTATGTTTATTTCTACTTGAGCAATTGGAAGAAAATATTCCATAAGACTTATTAACTACTTCGTACTCCTATGGTTAATAATTGTCAAATAATATTATATATTTAAGAAGGTACTAAACAAAATGACTGCCCAATAAATTCCAAGCCCAAAAAAAATTATTTCCTTGATATGATTGTTAAAAAAAGTGGTTGGTATGGATTTTGATAATTTTTTTGAATTTTTTAAAATAAACTGAACCACAAATCTGAGATAACAAAAAAAATCAGGTTTGCAAGCACTATTTCACTATTTTCTAAAATATTGTTGCTCCGAAAATTTTTACCTCATCACCCTCATCGCCAAGAACCAGCCGGCCTAGATAATCACCTTTCATAGTATTGCTCTTCTGTTTGAATAAGACAGTAACGTACAAATCTCTTCTTAAACATCCCATAACCTCTCTATCATTAGAAAGATTTGTTAGAAGTTTATTACTTGCCCATTGCTTTCCAATCTCAACCTCATTTGCTCCATATAGCATCTCGGCTGAGAAATTTTTTGTAAAACCACTATAATCTCTCATATTTGATGCTTTAACTAAGTCATCCCATAAAGGAATAGCAATTTTTATAATTTCCTCGTCCGTTTTATCAATGAGGCTCATGGATAATTAAATAATTAAGCAGTTTTTTTCTTTTCTTCGTCTACTATATGATAAACAGGTTTCTTCTCCATAGTAAATTTACCTGTTTCTGGATCTCTTTGAGAGACTGTTAAACAATGCCAGTTTTCATCGTCTAGATTCATATGGTCCCCTCTGTAATAGTACCCTGGCCATCTTGTCTCTTTTCTAAATAAAGTATGTTCTGTAACACATTGAGATGTTAATGCTCTATGTTTAAGTTCCCACGCCCTCATTAATTGATGGTAATCTTCAGCTCCAACATGTTCCAAATCTTCCTGTAAAATTGATAATTGTTCAAGTCCTTTATTTAAAAGATTGCCATTAGTCATATAATTATTTGTAAGACCCCCACAATATTCATCCATAATTTTTTGAAGTCTTTGTAGACCTTGAATAGGAGATAAATAGCTAGGCGAAACAGTGCCAGCAGTAATTTCGTTTCTACCTACTTGGTAATTTTCAAGAGGTTTATAAATAGCTTCTCTTAAATTTTCATACTGAGTGTCTGAAACCTTTATATCATTAGCTTTTTTGTCTGTAATATATTTAACTGCCGCTTTTGCAGCTAATCTTCCCTCGGTAAATGATCCTGATGAAAATTTATGAGCACTACCACCAACTGTATCACCAGCACCGAAAAGACCTTCTATAGTTGTCATTCTATTATATCCCCAATAATAATCATCCGGAGCAATATCTTCAGGTCCACTAACCCATGCTCCAGAGCATGTTGCGTGAGATCCCATTACATAAGGTTCTGAGGTAGTTAATTCAGGGTTTGTATATTTTGGATCAATATTTTGTGATGCCCAAACAACAGCTTGACCAACGGTCATTCCTAAAAAGTTTTCCCAACCAACAGTTTCTAAATGTGGGTCTTGAAATGCTTCTTTTGTAACCATATGTATAGGCCCACCACCAGCTGCCACTTCCTGAATAAAAGCATGATTTCTTAAACATGTCGGAGTCGGGTGATGATCTATGTATTCACCAACCATTTTCTTAGTATGTTCGTACCATTTTTTCTCGTAATTTTCTCCATTAGCATTTTGGGTATACGTTTTTAAATGTAAAAAATATGCACCAACTGGGCCGTAACCATCTTTAAATCTGCAAAGAACAATTCTATTTTCCATTTGAGTCATCTTTGCACCAGCTGCAATTGGTAATGCATATGCTGATCCATTACTCCATGGAGCATACCAAGTTCTACCCATTCCCTCACCAACTGCTCTTGGTTTAAATATGTGCGAAGCTCCACCAGCTGCAACAATTACTGCTTTCGCTTTAAATACATGATAATCACCTGTTCTCATATTAAAACCAACAGCTCCTGCAATTCTATTTGGATTGCTCTCGTCTTTTAAAAGATGGGTGATCATAATTCTGTTATAAATTTTGTTTGCTGATTTTTTTGCTGCTTCAGCTACGATTGGTTTATAGCTTTCTCCATGAATCATGATCTGCCATTTTCCTTCTCTTTGATATCTTCCTGTTTCTTTATTTCTCATCATTGGCAAACCCCATTCATCAAACATATGAACTGTAGAGTCGACATGTCTTGCCATGTCATAACCAAGGTCTTCTCTGACAAGACCCATTAAATCATTTCTTGCATATCTTACATGATCTTCAGGCATATTTTCGCCCCACTGCATTCCCATGTAACAGTTTATTGCGTATAAACCTTGAGCAACAGCACCACTTCTATCTATGTTAGCTTTTTCAACACAAATAATTTTAAGGTCTCTTCCCCAGTATCTAGACTCGAATGTTGCGCCTGTGCCCGCCATACCTCCGCCAACAACTAGAATATCACAATCTTCAAATACTGTTTTATTTTTTGGCATTAATAATAAACACCTTTTTTAAATGAACTTTTGTTAATTGCAGGCAAATCTTTTTCTGTATTTAAACCGTGTGGTTCATTATATAAAATTTGTGACTGCATATCTCCTTGGTTTGGACTATCAGCTTCAGCTAATTTTGGAATATGTTTACCCCAAGGTTTTGTTGTAATTGGTGATACAAAATCTTTTACAGTTCCATTTCTAAATTTGATCTTCCAAGAAATGGTTCCTTTTTTTTCTTCTCTTAAAACTCTTACTTTATGTCCCATAGGAGCAAAGTCTGCATAACCTCTTACATCAATTGCCTGTTGAGGGCACGCTTTTACACATGAATAACATTCCCAACAAAAGTTAGGTTCAATATTAACTGCTCTTCGAATTGTTTTATCGATATGCATGATATCAGAAGGACATATGTCAACACAGTGACCACATCCATCACATCTTGTCATATATACAAATGTAGACATAATTATTTTCCTTTCTAATAGTGTTTAGGTTTTTCTCTTGAAATTCCTAAACCAAAATCCTCTGGTGCATCTGCAGGCATAGGCAAATCATCATTTGACCCATCTGCTTTTGCTAAATTTTTTTGTATTGCTGCTCCTGGTTTATAAAACATATGAGCGAATTTAGACCAATAAACTCCACCAAACAAAATTATATTTGCCACAGCAAATAAAACTAAAAACATCATATCCCAACCATAAATTCCTGAAGTTTGTAAAAAAGACCAAATTAATCCCATAGCTGAGGCTGCAACAAGAGCTAAAACAAATAAATCAGCTAAAACGATTCTAAATACTGAATTAGCCTCAGCTGATACATCTACTCTTAAAAACAACCAGAACCATCCTCCTCCAACAACAGTCATGATAGCTCCTACATGCCAAATGATTGGCCAAATTGATGGGGTACTTATTCCTGGAGTTGAATATTTAAAAATCATTACTGCAGATCCGATCCAAAATAATACAGTTCCATACATACCCATTACATGAGCTATTCTTCTTTGAGTAGCACCTAATTCTGCAGTTGTTAAAATATCATGTGCAATAGTTTTTGATATTACAGAAATTTTTTCACCACCGCTTAAATTTTTTGTTGCAGATAATTTTGCTTTTTTTGCGTTATTAAAAAAATATTTAACATTTTTTTTGTGAATTATATCAAGTATTGTTCCTCCACCTGCTAAAGCAACCATTGATAAAGCAAAGATTTGCATACCAATCGAAGGTACTGTTTCTGCCAATATTGCGAATGGATTTGTTGATATCATTTTCCCCTTTCAGAGCTTCTAGTACAGTTAAAATAAATAATCAATAAGGTAAATTAGGTATATTCGTACCATCTAATAGAATTTATTTTATTATTTTCTAGTATAATGTTGCTTTAAGGGTATTACTGATCTAACTCCACCTTGTGGATTATCAACATCTCCTTCTCGTCTAGGAATCAAATGAATATGGCAATGCATTATTGATTGACCTGCAATTTTACCAGAATTTGTGCCGATATTAAAACCCTTAACAGTTGTGTCTTCTTTCAAAATTTTTTCTTTAGTTTTCAAAATTAGTTCATGACATGCTTGGACTTCCTCAGAACTTAATTCAAAGTAATTGTCAACATGTCTTTTGGGGACAATAAGACTATGAAATTTTGAAACTGGATAGCTATCAATTGACGAATAAGCTAATTGGTTTTCGAATTGAAGTTCTTCTTTTCTTATTTTGCAAAATATACAGGGATTGTTTGGATCTTTCATCTTTAAATAAGAGAATTATATATTTTATTTAATTTACGATAACAAACTATTTTTTTTCTTTTCCAATTTAGTTCATCTATTTTTGAAACTGAGGTAATGCCTTTTCCTGAGCCTATCAAAAGAATTTCATCAAAATTCTGAATTTTATTAATTGAAATATCTTTTCTTATAATTTTTATTTTTTTATTTATATATTTAATTGTATTTCCAAAGTAACAATTTTTCTTTGGGCAGTAAACTTTTCCATTTTGAACAAAAACCAAATTAGACGTACCAGTTTCTAATATTTTATTATTTGAAACTAATGCAATATCAAATTTGGTTAGATCAAATTTGCTCAGCTTTGAAATTATTTTTTTATAATATAAATTTTTATAATTTGGGTCTATTCGTTTATATTTAAACAATAAAAGATTAAAATTATTTTTAGGTATTGGTCTTTTTCTTATAGAAACAGAAACAAGTGTTTTATTTAAAGCAATTCTAAATAAATTATCAGGACCTTTGTATAAAGTATTTTTTTTTATCAACTCTATAACAATATTCTTTAAATTTTTTTTTCTTATTCCATAATTTTTTGTAGATTTGATTAAATTTTCTAAATGAGGTTTTAAAAGTATTAATTTTGGAGGTCTTCCAACCATTCTCATAGTGGTAAATACACCTCTCGATCCCCAAAGATCTTTAAAAGGAACCTCTTTAAGATTACTAAGCTGATAAGATTTTTTTAATAAGAATGTCGCCATTTTCAGTTAAAAAAGATTCTGGATGAAATTGAAATCCATATATTTTATTTTTATTATCCTCAAGACCCATTGGTATTTTTGTTTTACTGCATCTCATAGTTATTTTAATTGAATTGGATTTAAATGGCTCCATTAATTTCAATGAATGGTATCTACCTACTTTAAAATGCTGATTATTTTTAAATACTTCACTTTCTTTATTTGTTTTTATTTCAGATTGAAATCCATGGTATATTTTTTTTTGTTGTACTATTTTACCACCTTCATTATATAAAATCATTTGATAACCTAAACATATACCAATTATTTTTTTCTTACCTTTGTATTTATTATAAATTTTTGAAGAGAGTGGGTAATTTTTTGGAGAACCGGGTCCTGGTGAAAAAACTATAACATCACTCTTATCAAGTAAATTATTATTTATCTCATAATAATTACTACAAATAACTTTATCAAATTTTGAAAACTGATGGACAACATTCCATGTAAATGAGTCTTGATGATCTATAATGTAAATCATTTAAATAGCTCCAATAAAGATTTTGCTTTTATATAATTTTCATTAAACTCTTTTTTTGAAGAACTGTCTAAAACGACTCCTGATGCTGCTGAAATTTCTGACTGATTTTTGAAATTTAGAATAGATCTTATAATTATATTAAATTTCATATCTTGGTTAAATTTTATATAACCGAAGCTTCCAGTAAATATATTTCTACTCTCTTTTTCTTGTCTATTTAATAACTCTAATGTTCTTATTTTTGGACAACCAATAACAGAACCTCCTGGCATCATTGCTTTAATAATATCTATTAACTTTGCATTTTTATTTAATTTTCCACCAATAGAAGTAACGTAATGGTATAAGTGTTTATATTCTTCAACATATTTTTTTTTAAGTATTTTTACTGTTCCGGGTATACAAATTTTTGATAAATCGCTTCTTTCCATGTCAACAATCATATTATGCTCTTTAGTTTCTTTTTCATTATTTTTAAAATATTTAAGAGCAATTAATTTATTGGTTGAAATATTTTTTTTTAACGTTCCGGCAATTGGTTTTGTAATTATAGTATTTTTTTTCTTATCTAGAAGTGTCTCTGGAGAACAACTAACTATTGAATAATCTTTATCTTTAATCATGAAAGACTCTGGTGAGGCGTTTACCTTCATAAGTTTCCAAAAGAAATTTACTGGATTTATTAAAGATTTGTTTTTGTACTTGGTGCATATTTTAATTTGATAAGTTTCGCCTTCTCTTATTTTTTTTGAAAATAAATCAAATATCTTTTTATATTTTTCATAAGAAATATTAATTTTAAATGGACTTAAAATCTGAGTTTTATTAAATTGATTGTTAAATTTTTGATGCTTTATATTTGATATAATTTTAATATCTTTTCTAATTTTTATTATTGTTTCTGGTTTATAAAAAATTCCTTTATAAAAATTTATTCTTTTCTTATTCTTTATATTAATACCGATTAAATTACACAAAATTTCATAACCAAAAAAACCAAGATATAAATCTGTTTCTTTTTTATATTTTTTTTTTTCAATTGATTGAAGGAATTTTTTAATATTTTTTTTATTTAAAAGAATCTTCTTGGAAAAATCTGTGTAAATATTATATCCATCATCTATTTTGTAAATAATTAACGGTTTATCTGATTGATAAAGTTTCTCTAAGTAAGGATTAAATTTTAGTTTATGCTGTTTGTAATCTTTCAATTGGTTTCTCATTAATTGGCAAATGTATTAATCCTGCAAAAATTGATAAAGCTATTGATCCGTACCACGCATAGTCAAAATTTCCATTCATTTCGTAAAATACTCCACCCAAATAAGCCCCTAAAAATGATCCGATTTGATGGCTTACAAAAACAATACCATACAACATTCCCACATATTTAGTTCCAAAGATATGTGCCACAATGCCGTTTGTAGGTGGTACTGTGGAAAGCCATAAGAAACCAAAAGTAATTCCAAAAATAATTGAATTAATAACGCTTGGAGGAAAAAAGATGAATATCATAATTGAAACTCCTCTTAAAAGATAAATTGCACTCAGAATTTTTTTCTTACTATATTTAGTAGATAGATATCCGCTTGTTATAGTTCCAACCATATTGAATAAGCCAATTAATGATAATACAGCCGTCGCACACCAATCAGGTAATCCTTTATCCATCATGTCTGTTGGTATATGCGTTGCAACTAATGCAATGTGCCAACCACATACAAAAAAACCTAGTGTTAAATATATAAAACTTTTGTTTGCAAAAGCTTCTTTCAGTGCATCTGCAGCGCTTTGATCTTTATTTTGGTTTTCTCCAACAGGTATTTTCGGAGTACTTACAAATAATGCTACCAGCAATCCCAAGCCTAATAATAAACAAAAATAGAAAATAGTATTTTCCCAACCACTCTCATTTAAAGAATATTTAACCAATACTGGTGATACAAAGTATCCAAACGAACCAGCGCAGGTAACTATACCAGTAGCTATAGTTCTTTTAGAAGCAGGAAAATGTTTTGCAACTACAGATACTGGAATACCTATAGCTGTTGATCCAAGACCTACGCCAATTAAAACTCCTATTGTGTAAATAAAATAGACGCCAGTATTAAAACCTGAATAAAATAGAACAACTCCAAGTAAAAAGAATAAAAAACCTAAAAAAATTGCAATATTTCCTCCATACTTATCTGTTATTACTCCAAATAGTGGACTGAATGCTCCCCATAAAAATAATTGTAAGCCCATCGCAAAACCAAATTGGGATATTGAGATATCTAAATCTGTTGAAAAATCAAAATAGAACAATCCAAAAGTTTGTCTAATACCCAAAGCAATTATGACAACTAAACAACACGCAACCAAGGTAATAAAAGCACTTCTGCTTGGAAAAAATTTATCCATATGGTTATTTTATTTTTTTAAGCGCTTGCTTCAAGTCATTAATTATATCATTTGGATCCTCAAGGCCAATATGAAGTCTAATTATATGTTCATCTTTTTTTAAGTTTAAATAACTTCGAGCACCTAATTGATTTTGATTTTGATAAAGCGCTAAACTTTCAAAACCGCCCCAGCTAAAACCATATCCAAATAATTTTAAAGAATTTATAAAACTTTTTACTGAAGTTTTATTTTTAGATTTAATTCTCAGACCCATAAGTCCAGATGCACCTGAATAATATTTTTTCCACAACTTATATCTAGGAGTATTCTTTTTATAAGGATAACAAACTTTAACTACTTTTTTTTGTTTGGATAAAAATTTTGCAACTTTTAAAGCATTTACATGGTGTTTATCCATTCTTAAATCCAATGTTCTAATACCTCTAAGGATAAAGTATGCATCATCGGGACTTAATCTTAAACCAGTTACCTTATTTGTAGCCTCTACCATTTTAAACACTCGTTTGTTTATTGCCAAACTACCACCCATAACATCTGAATGACCAGAGTAGTATTTTGTAGCTGAGACAATTGACATATCAAAGCCCAACTTGATTGGTTTAATTAAATACGGTGTGCCCCAGGTGTTATCAATTGCAGTATAGATTTTATTTTTTTTTGCCAAAGAAACAATTTTATTTAAATCTTGAAATTCAAACGTGTTACTGCCTGGGTTTTCAACAAGTATTAATTTTGTTTTTTTTGTTATTTTACTTTTAAGGTCATTAAAATTAGTTGGATCATAAAAAATACTTTTTACATTAAATTTTTTTAAATAATCTTGAGTTAATAATCTTGTTGGTGAATAAACTGAGTCTGTAACAAGTATTTCGTCTCCTGGCTCAACAACGCTTAAAACACCTAAAAAAACTGCACCAAAGCCAGTTGGTGTAAGGTATACTTTATAACATTCTTCCATCTCTTGAAGGATTCTTTGTAGAGCGTGTGTTGTGGAAGTTCCTTGTCTACCATAATCAAAATTTCCACTTCTTGGATCTCTTAAATATTTTTTTTGTGTCTTCTCTATTTCTTGAAGATTTTTAAATATTATTGTTGAAGCTCTAACTACTGGTGGGTTAACCGATTGATTGTGAAAATCTTTAGCTGTATGTTTAATGAACGTACGAAAGTTAGTTTTCATATAATATTGATATTTATTCGACAATGCTATATCCATTCGATAAGTCAATATAATTAACAAAAGGATTGAACAATATGGGTTACCCAAAAAAACACAGAGGTCGAAGAAAAATGGGCTCAAAAAAAAGAAGAGCTAGAAAGAAAAATAAGAAAAAATAATCATATAATGGAGAATATTAATCGAGTTAAATCCATAACATTATGGATTTTTTTTGTTCCATTCATCGCCGTAAACGTTTGTTTAATATTAGTTACAAATTTCCATGAATTGTTTTTAAGTGAAGCTGATAGATTGCATAATACAATTCCATACATTGATGGGAAAGCTTCAATAAGTAGAGTTGCAAGAGTTTTTCCTACATATTTTATATTTAAACCAGCAATGTTTTTAACATCGTATTTATTAATTAAATATTGGATTTATAATAAAAATATAATTCAATCCTTTGATGAAAATACAAAGCATTTAAATAAAATAATTTTTTTCGGTATTGGATCAGCTATATTATTAACAGTTCACTCAATTTTTTTAGGTATCAAATTTGATTATGATTTATACAAACTTTTTAGAAGAGTCGTAATGGTATCATTTATCGTTTTTGAAATCGTTGCTCAAGCTTATTTAGTATTTATACTTTATAAAATGAAAAATAAATTACACAATTATATTAATTTCAGATTTTTATTTGCTAAAAGGGTATTGGTAACGCTGTTAATAATTGTTGCAATTATTTCTATTCCAATAATTAGTTCACCCGGTTATAAATTTTTGAAACACGCGTTAGAGTGGGATTATTTTGTTGGTGTAATTTCTTTTTATTTGTTAACTTTTTTTATGTGGAAAAAAACTAATTAGAGATCCATCCTCCACCTAAAAGTTTATCACCTCTGTCATCTTTTTTATAAAATACACAAGCTTGTCCTGGCGATATTCCATATTCATCTTGTAATAATTCTACATCCCCTGTGCTATTTTGTATTTTTACTTTTGATTTAATTAACTTACCAGTAGATCTAACTTTCACAAAAATTTCTTTATTAAAATCATCTTTATTACTTAAAATATTTATATTCCTTAGCTGAATTTTTCTTTTTACTAATTTTTCTTTTTCACCAACAATTATTTCATTCTTTTCAGAATTAATTTCAAGAACATAAAGTGGTTTTTTTTCTGCGATTTTTATTCCCTTCCTTTGGCCTATAGTAAAATTTACTATACCATCATGTACACCAATTACTTTTCCATCTAAATTTTTAATGTTACCTTTTTGGAAAGCATCTGGTCTAAATTTTTGTATAACAGATACATAGTCGCCATTTGGTACAAAACAAATATCTTGGCTATCTGGTTTATCAGCAACATTTAAATTTAATTTTTTAGCAATTTCTCTTGTTTCATTTTTCATCATTCCACCAAGAGGAAATCTTAAATAATTTAATTGTTCACGCGTTGTATTAAATAAAAAATAACTTTGGTCTCTATTTTCATCTATTGCTCTATACATGTTTGTTTCATTATTTTGAGTTATGCTTTTCACATAGTGTCCAGTAATGAGAGCATCGGCATTAAGATTTTTACTTTCCTCAAAAAGATCTTTAAATTTGACAGTCTGGTTACATTGAACGCACGGAATTGGTGTTTCGCCAGCTAAATAACTCTCTACAAAATTATCAACAACCCCTTGTTTGAATTTTGACTGATAATATAAAATTTTATGTTCAATATCTAATTTACCAGCTACTCGTTTTGCATCTATAATATCCTGGCCAGCACAGCATTGCTTTGACTTCGCTGTTTGTTGGGTATCATCATAGAGTTTAAGAGTTATTCCTATTACTTTATAACCTTCTTTTTTCATCATACCTGCCACAGTTGATGAGTCTACTCCTCCCGACATTGCCACAACAACTTTAGTATCTTTAGGGTCTTTTTCTAGACCAATTGAATTAATTTTAGATTTCATTAAGTTTGTATTTACACTCTTTTACTTTATAAGTGAAATACAATGATATTTGACTTTGAGCCAGGAGACAAAGTGGTAAATCCTAATAACAAAGAATGGGGCGTTGGTCAGGTACAATCAATTATTAAAGAAAAAATTACAGTAAATTTTGAAAATGCAGGTAAAAAAGTGATAAACGGAAACATAATAACTTTGGAAAAATTTAAAAATTATGGAAATCAAAAAGATTGAAAGTGCTATAGAAAATCTTAAGGAAGTTTTTTTTAATGCTGGAAATATTTCTATTGAGTTGAGAAACAAAGGGTTAATTGAACATATTAAAAAGGACAAAACACCTGTCACAAATGGTGATATAGAAGTAAATAATATTATATTAGATAATTTAAAAAAAATTACACCTAGTATTCCGATAGTATCAGAAGAAACTGTAGAAAATAAAAACTTAAATTTAAATACTTTTTGGTTAGTTGATCCAATTGATGGAACATACGATTATATAAATAATAAAGATGAATTTACGCTTAATGCTGGTCTTATAGTCAATAAATCAGCTTTAGCTGGGATAATTTATGCACCTGCAAAAAATAGAATGTTTTACACTTATGGGAATAATTTAAGTTACGAATTTAAAAACAATAAAGAAGAGGTTCTTAATAATAAAACAATTGATAAAAATCATATTAAAGCTGTAAGTTATTCTAATAATTTAAGGTCGGAAATTACTGAAATTCACAAAAAATTAAATGTTAAGGAATATATTAAAATGAAAAGTTCTCTAAAATTTTGTGTAGTTGCCACTGGAGAGTTTCATGTTTATGTTGCAGAACCTAGGGCATATGAATGGGACATTGCCGCTGGACATGCAATTTTAAAAAACTCAGGAGGTATTGCAACAGACTTTAGTGGTAAAGAAATTTTATATGGAAAAAAAGACTTTAAAAATCCCAGTATAATTTTAAAATCTTTAAAATCATTATAATGGATGAAACATTAAGAATTATATTAATTATAATAGTATCAGTCTCTATTTTTGGACTATTAGTTTTTGTATTTGTTAAAAATTACATAAGAAAAAGACTTGAATACTATCTACAAGAAAAAAATAAAAACAAAAAATTATAATAAATTTATTATTTTTAAATATTCTTCTTTATCTAAATTAATAATACGTCTGGATGTTTCGAAATCAAAACCTGATCTAGCCAATATTCCTAAATCTTTTTTCATAAATAACGGTCTATTATTTTCGTCTCTAGCTGGGCCAATCCTTTTTTTCTTACAAACCTTAATTGCAGAGAAAAAATCTTGATCGTCATTATTTTGCTTAATGTTCTCCAAAGTCTCGTTTATATATTTATCTTTAATACCTTTAGAAAGGAGATAGTTTCTTATTTTATTTATTGAGCTACCTCTTTGTATTAAACTTTTAGCTTTCGAACTCGAGTAGAATTTATCATTAATAAATTTAGTTTTCTCTAAATCTTCTAATACTACGTCAATTAAATTGGTTATATTTTTTTTACTTACATTAGCTGCTCCAGATTTTAAATATTTTTTTAATAAATAGGTTCTTAGTTGCTGTTTTGATGGTGCATATTTCTCAATATAAATAAAAGCAAAATTTCTCATTTCTTCTACTGTCGCTTCAAGATTTTTTTTTTTATTTTTTATAGGAATCATTAATTAAAGTTATATAATATACTTTTATATGCTCGAACAAATATCAACATACTTTACTATTGAAATGGTTTATCTGTGGTTGAATATTGGTGTGATACCATTTTGGTTGATGTTAATATTTTTGCCTAATTCAAAATTAGGAAGTATTTTTGTAAGCTCTATTTTTCCAATATTTGTATTATCAGGTGCCTATATATTTATTATTTATAAATCTTATTTGGGTTCATACGATTTTTATAATAACTTTAGTCTTTATCTTGGAATAAATAATTTAAGTGATTTATTCACAAACAAAGAATTTATAATTATTTTTTGGATACATTTTTTAGCAATAAATCTTTTTTGTGGATCATGGATGTCCAGAGATGCATCGAAACTTCTAATCACAAAATATATTATGTTTTTTCCACTGGTAATAACTTATTTTATTGGACCGTTAGGAATATTTATTTATTGGATAATAAGAATGTTTTATGCAAAAAAAATAAGTCTTTATGACTAAAAATATAGACTTCTACTTTGATTTTATAAGTCCTTATACATACTTGGGTCACAAAAGAATTCAAAATGAAGGTAATGGAATAAATTTTATTTATAAACCAATTTTGCTGGGTGGATTACACAAATTATGGAATATAACTCCTCAAGCATATATCGAGCCAAAAAAAAAATTTATGATATCGGACTGTGAAATGGTTTCAAAGAAATTCAAAATTGATTTTAAGTTTAACTCTAATTTTCCAATCAATACAATTAAGCTTATGAGAGGTTGTTTAATTTTAGATGAAGATCAGTTAAAAAAATACATTAATTTAGTTTTTGAAGATTACTGGAAAAATGACAAGGATTTAACAAATACTGATGTTCTATCTAAAATTTTAAATAAAATTGAAATTAATTTAGATGAATTTTTTAAAAAGATAGAGAGTAATGAAGTCAAAGAAAAATTAAAAAAATTAACTAATGATGCTTTCAAAAAAAATATCTTTGGAGCTCCAACATATGTTGTTAATGATAAAAATTTCTGGGGACAGGACAGATTTGAATATGCTATTGAAGAATTTAAATCTATTTTTTAATTTTAAATTTAGAATTTTGTAAAGCTGAAAATCCACCAGCAATATGAGAAACTTTTTTATACCCCATTTCTTTCAGAGCTTTAGTCGCTAGTGCTGATCTTCCGCCAGCAGCACAAAATAAAATAGTTTCTTTATTAGTGTCTATAATTCCATTCTGTATCAAAGGGCCATTCGGATCAAATTGAAATTCTAATAAACCTCTTGGAATATTAATTGATTCTTCAACAGCACCTGATACGGCTAGCTCATTTGAATCTCTTATATCTATTAGATTGCAATTATTTTCCTGATAAATTTTAAAGGCTTCATCAGAGGTAATAGTTTTAATTTCTTCCATTGCTTCGGAAACTAGAGTTTGCGCTGTTTTTATAGACATAGTAAATATATAGTAACTTATGAAAACAAATATATTAAAAAAATTATTTGTAAAGATAATAAAAGCTCTTGGATTTGAGATAATAGATCAAAATCAATTTAAATCTCCAACACTAGGTAAAGAACTTAATCAACAACTTTCCAATATTAATAAATCAATTATCTTACCACTTGGTGAGGTTAAACTTACTAGAAAAATTTCGTCACTTTTAATTATTTTTAGGACCAATTCTAATATTGAGATATGGGACCAAAATAAAAAAAGAATATTTGAAAAAGATAAAATTGAATATGTAAAAAGATCTTTAAATTCTTTAATTAAAGCTATTAAATATTTAAAGGAAAATTATAATTCAATAAAAGTAGATATTAAAATAGTAGATGATAATTCTACTAAAGAAAATCTTAATATACTTAAGTCTATTTTAGATAAGTCGAGTCAGAATTATGAAATAATTAATCATAATAATTCTGAGCATAAAAATATAATTAAAGATCAAAAATCAAAAGATACATTTTCAAATCTTTCAAGTTTACTTAAATCCTTTGAAATAGGAAAAAAAAGTGGGGAAGATTTGATATATTTTATTGAAGATGATTATTTACATTTTAGATCCTCTTTAGAGGAAATGATTGGAACCTATGAGAGAATAGCTTCTCAAATTGAGAAGGATCTAATCGTATGTCCATCAGATTATCCATATCTTTATATGAATAATGAGAAAACTAATATTTTAATTGGCAGCAAGAGACATTGGAGGACAATAAATAAGTCACTTTGTTCAATAATGACTTCAAAAAATATTTTAGATAAGTACTGGGACAATTTTTATCAAAATTGTTTGGATAGACACGATCCATTTGAAAAATATCTAAATCAAATTTATGAAAAAGAAATTTGTATTTCTCCAATAAAATCGCTATCTATCCATATGACAAATGTTAATTCAAGCTATGGCTTATCTCCATTTATTAATTACAAATCACTCTGGCAAGAAAATGAATAAATGGCAAATTTAGTAGGAAAAAAAGCTCCTAATTTTAAACTAATCTCAACTTCTGGTAAAATTGTTGAACTAAGCAAAATCAAGTCTAATTATATTGTATTATATTTCTATCCTAAAGACGATACTCCTGGATGTACTCTTGAAACCAAAGATTTTAATTCTTTGCTATCAAGTTTTAAGAAGGCTAAATGCGAAGTATATGGAATATCCAAAGACAATATAAATAGTCACAAAAAATTTAAGGAAAAATATAAAATTAAATTTGAATTACTTTCTGACGAAGAAAAAAAAACCATTAAATCTTATAAAACATGGGGTAAAAAAAAGTTTATGGGAAGAGAATTCATGGGTCAAATTAGAAGTACTTTTTTAATAAAAGATAACAAGATTTTGAATGAATGGCGAAACGTAAGAGTTAAGGATCACGCTAAAGAGGTTTTAAATTTCCTCAAAGATAATTAAAAAAAAAGGCCCGTATTATCGGGCCTTTTTAATTGTTAACATAAAAGGGAGAATGTTAACTAATCTCTTATTGCGTATGCAATCACTCCTGTTTCAGTAACGTCAGTACCTTTAAGTTCACCTTCTTTACTTAATCTAATACCAAAAGTATTTTTCATAAGAAACCAGATGACAAACGATACAGCAAATACAAAGACATTGATTGAGACTACACCAAGTAACTGAGTGCCAAACGAAGTATCAGGATTTGTAATTGGAACAGCTAAGGTTCCCCAAATACCTGCAAACAAGTGAGCTGGAATTGCACCAACAACATCATCAATTTTTAATGATAATAGGAATTTAGTACCGTAAACAACAATTACTCCACCTACAGCTCCTATCAAAATTGCAGCTAAAGGTGATGGCATTAGAGGTTCGGCAGTAATTGCAACTAATCCACCAATACATCCATTTAACATTTGAACAACATCAGTTTTACCAAATGCTAATCTTGTAACTACAGCCGCTGCCATTACTCCTCCAGCACCTGCTAAGAATGTGTTCATAAATATTGTTGATACTGCTATTGCATCGTCGGCTGTACCCATTGCTAGTTGTGAACCACCGTTAAATCCAAACCAACCTAACCATAGAATAAATATTCCAATAGTTACTAAAGGTATCGATGATGCTGCGAAAGGTTTAATGGGAGCTGCCTCACCACTTTTTGTAAATCTTCCTAATCTTGGACCTAGC
This sequence comes from uncultured Pelagibacteraceae bacterium, assembly GCA_902574705.1. GTDB lineage: Bacteria > Pseudomonadota > Alphaproteobacteria > Pelagibacterales > Pelagibacteraceae > Pelagibacter. Next base: position 46,088 of record CACGOM010000003.1, read on the forward strand.
AACATAACACCCGCTAGAGCTGCTGCTCCACCAGTTGAATGTACTAAAGTCGATCCTGCAAAATCAGAAAAACCGGCAGATGCTAACCATCCACCTCCCCACTGCCAACCCATAACAATTGGATAAATAATTCCTGATAAAATTGCAGCGAATAAAAAGAATGGCCATAATTTTATTCTTTCAGCCATTGTTCCTGAAACAATTGATACAGTTGTTGCGCAGAATACCATCTGGAAGTACCAATCTGAACCGTCTGAATAACCAGTATCTACTGCACTCGCGTCCGACCACGGTAAGAATTTTCCTATATAACCACCTTCCGGTATACCGTAAGCTAGGTTATAACCAAACATCCAAAACATTATTCCTGCAATTGAAAATAAACCAATATTTTTAGCGCAAATAACTGACACACTTTTTGATGTCACCATTCCTGCTTCAAGCATAGCAAATCCTGCGGCCATAAACATGACCAAAAATCCACAAACTAAAAATAAAAACGTATTAAATATAAATCCTACTTCAGCTGAAACTGTAGTTTCTGCTGCTGCTGGCATTATAAACCATAATGACAACCCAACTGTAAGTAAGGATAATTTTTTTATAAATTTAAACATATATCTCCTTAAAATTAATTTGAGATTTTTATATTTAAAAAAATTTTTAAAACTATTGATTATGTAGAAAAATAGGTATGCAGTTTTTGCATATAGAAACAGCCTTTACTAATTTTAATTATTAATAAAGGCTGTTTAAAAAAGAATTATCGGTTGAAGACTTCTTTAAGCGCTTTGGCTGGTAAAAATTTTACCTTTTGAGAAGCAGCGATTTGTATTTGTTCACCAGTTCTTGGGTTTCTACCAACTCTAGCTTTTCTTTTAGCTACTTTATAAGTACCAAAACCAGCAATTTTTACTGAATCGTCATTTTTCAATGCGTCCAAAATAGTGTTGGTAATAGTATCAAAAGTACGCTCTGCATCAGCTTTGCTTTGATTTAGCTTGTCTGATAGTTTTGCTACTAGTTGTTTCTTGTTCATTTTTAGCTCCAGTGTTAGGTTATTTACACTTTTTTATAAAATCCTTGATTTTTCAAGCTTTTTTTTTGTGTTTATTATGATTTATTACACAACATATTGTGCTCTAAAAGTGTTGATTTTATTGGCTTTTAATTAAATTAATCAAAATCCCTTAAAATAAGCCAATATCTTTAAGGTCATTAAAGGTTGCAAAAAACATTAAAGATAACAATAAAAACATTCCGATTCGAAAGAAACCTTCTTGTGTTTTTTGACTTAAAGGACGTCCTAAAACTTTTTCAAATCCATAAAACATTAAATGACCTCCATCCAACATTGGTATTGGAAATAAGTTAATTAATCCAAGACTTATTGAAATGTAAGCCATCATACTTAAAAAGGGTATTATTCCGAATTCTGCTACTTGGCCTGATATTTTAGCTATACGAATTGGCCCTCCTAATTGCGAACTATCACCCTTTCCAACCAGCATTGATCCTAAATATTTTAATGTAGATGTGGTTACAAAATATACCTCACCAACTGAGTGCATTAATGCTTGAGCAGGGCCTAATTTTTTATGATTTATCTCATTTTTGTAAGGACTTAACTTAATACCGATCATTCTTTTATTAATCTTGTTTCCTAGATTATCTTCAGCAAGAACTAAATTTGGTTTTATTTTAAATAAAATTTCTTGATCATATCTTAAGACTTTAAAATCAATATATTCAGATGTGGACATTGCAATAAGTTTTGAAACATCCAAGATGCTCTCTACCTTATTATTATCAATCTCTAAAATAACATCATTTTTCATCAGTCCAGCTACTTCTGCAGGACTATCTTTCTGTACTTCATCAATTAATGCTGGGGTAAAGTCTTTACCAACAAACATATAAATTGATAAGAAAATAACAATTGCTAATAAGAAATTAGCTAAAGGACCACCAAATACAATTAAAGACCTTTGGTATAATGGCTTTGTTACAAATAATTTTTCTTGGTCTTCTTTGCTATATTTTTTAAGCAATTCCTCTTGGTCTGCTTGAGAAAATACATTTCTGTCACCAAAGAATTTTACATACCCTCCTAAAGGTATCCAGCAAATCTTCCAACGAGTTCCTGATTTATCATTCCAACCAATTAATTCTTTTCCAAAACCTATTGAAAAATCCGTAACTCCTACACCATATCTTCTTGCAAAATAATAATGTCCGTATTCATGAATAAAAACAACTACAAGTATTAAAACGATAAAAGGGATGACAAAATCAAACATTTAAAACTTTACAATATTTAAAAATCGTTAACAATGCGTCATTATTTAATAAATTAGTCATTTAAAAGAGTTTTCCTTGCATACTATGCTCGTACATAGCTCTCATATCATCTACTGTTAATTTTTTTGGATTTCCTCCAGTAGATGGGTCAGCTAAAGCCATTTTTGACAATCTTTCAATGTCAAAATCTTTTTCATCTATAACCTCTGATAGTTTATGAGGAATATTTAATTCTTTTCTTAAACCTAATACCCAATTTAAAAATCCATCAAATGAAATATCTTTTAAATCTAAATACTCAGAAAGTTTTATTATTCTCTGTTCAATTTCTTTCCTATTAAATGTCAAAACATAAGGCATAAATATTGCATTTGATAAACCGTGATGAACATTATTTAATGAGTTAACTGGATGACTTAACGAATGAATTGCACCTAGTCCCTTTTGAAATGCAGTTGATCCCATGCTTGCAGCAGTAAGCATATTCATTCTTGCTTCCAAATCTTTTCCATTTTTCACAGCTTTTAAAAGCCACTGATTAATTAATCTCATTCCTTCTAATGCAATTCCATCAGCCATTGGATGAAATCCTGGAGCACAGTATGCCTCTAGACAATGTGCTAACGCATCCATACCAGTTGCTGCAGTAATTTTAGGAGGTAAATCTAAAGTTAAAACTGGATCAAGAATTACAATTGAAGGTAAAAATTTTGGATGAAAAATAATTTTTTTTTCACCAGTCTTTTCATTTAATATAACTGATGCTCTTCCAGTTTCCGAACCAGTGCCCGCAGTAGTGGGAACAGCAACGATTGGAGCTATCGCATCCGAATTTGCTTTAGACCAGTTATCACCTATATCTTCAAATTCCCAAATAGATAAAGTTTGACCAGACATAAAAGCTATTGCTTTTCCAACATCTAAACCACTTCCTCCTCCGAAAGCTATTACACCGTCACATTTATTATTTTTGTAAAACTCAACACCTTTCTCTACATTTGAGCCTGTTGGGTTGCCAACTACATTTGAAAAAACTTCTACAGCTAAATTTTCTTTTTTAAGTAAAGTAACTGCCTCTTCAATAATTTTACTTTTTGCTAAACCATTATCAGTAACTAGCAGTGGTTTATTGATATTCAATTTTTTACATGCAGAACCTAAATCTTTGATACGATTTTCCCCAACCCACATTGTTGTTGGATAGTTCCAATTATAATTTTGCATAATGTAAAGTTATTAAGATTATTATTTTCTTATATCATAATCTTTAATTTTCCACACAACTAATGGTGCAAAAGTTGCCACTACAAACGAGGAAAATAATAAGGATTGTGAAATAAAATCAGGAAACATATTTGTTGGAAAAATAATCCCTGCTAATATCGATTTTGAAAAATCAGTACTTGGAAATAAAAGTAAACCCATCATTAAACCAAATAAAATTGAAACATAAGCTTTTTTCTCACTAAACTTTTTATTATAAAATCCATAAAAAACACTCATCACTGCTGCACAGCAAAGCAAGTCAGCTAATAAAAATAAATATAAAATACTTAATCCTTTTGATGCAATAACAAAGGCAATTATTGATAATATAATTATTATTTGTTTAGAAAATTTAAGATAATCCTTTCTACCTTTAAATACCTTATGTCCATCAACTATAATCAAACTTGAAACTGCATTAATTAAAGTATCGATACTGCTTACAGTTAAAGATATAGCTAGTATCACAATTATAATTGATAACTGAATTCCATTTTCTTTCAATATAAGTGAAAAGAATGCAAGATCTGGAATTACAGTTTCATTTTGTGAAACTGATATTAGACCAGAAAATCCCATTAAAAAAACAATAGGAAGAATAATTACAAAAGAAAAAATTAAACTTTTTTTTAATACATCATTATTTTTTGCAGCATATACTCTTTGCCAATTACCCTGATGGAATAAATTTGTTGCAGCTACTGCTATAAAAAAAGTTAATCCAGCAGTAAAATTAGGCAAATAATTTGAGCTTAACAAATAAGGTTTATTTTCATTTATAAAATCAAAATTAAAATATCCTGAATTTATTGAAAGTAAATTTGTAAAAACAATTAATAATAATATTAAAAATATCACAAATTGAATATTGTCAGTAAAAAGTGAAGCACGAAGGCCTCCATATAAAGTATAGATTAAAGAAGATGTTACAACTATACCGGCTGTAATCCATAAACTTGTTCCTGAAATATATTTTACTAAAAGAGAAACTGCGGTTACCTCAGCTATTAAAAAAATTGTCATGTAAAAAATTGATAAAAACAAAATCAATTTGAATAATTTATTTCCGTATCGTGATCTAATGACCTCAATTAAAGTTTTTCCTTTTGAATAATTTTTTCTAAATTTTTCTCCTAAATAAATTAATATGAATAAAGGAAATGCAGTTCCTAATGCATAACCTATTACAGCACCAATTCCGCCCCATGTCGCAGCAGATGCTGGCCCAAAAAGTATCCAAGCTCCAAGAGCAGAAGCTACCAAACTTGATGTTAAAGAAAAAACTCCAACTGATCTATTTGCTAATAGATAGTTGTTAAGACCTTGGTGTTTTTTTGAATAAGATATTCCAATTACTATAAATAATAAGCTTATTCCTAATGTAATTATTATTGCAGTTGATTGGTTTATTAAATTAAGTTGATCCATGTTCTCCCTTTCTGAATTACCGGACAGGTTCTAAGGGTATATCTCAGCCTTAAAGGCACCCCTTTTTTTAACTCTTTATAGTATATCCTTTTTTAAGAACATATGCGACAACTGAAATACAAAGAACTAAAAAGAAAATCATTGAAGCGATACTAATCCAAATATTAAAGTCTGATGCTCCATAAAAAGCAAATCTCAAGCCATTAATTAAATAAACAACTGGGTTGAAATAAGTAACCATTTGCCAAAACGGAGGTAGCATATCTAAAGAATATAAACTTCCACCTAAAAACACCATTGGGGTTATAACTAATGTAGGGATTATAGACATTTGCTCAAAATTAGAACTTAGTAAGCCAATTAGAAAGCCAAATAATGCAAATGTAAATGCTACAAGCACAAGTAAAAATATCATTAATAAAGGATGAAGAATTGAAACTTCTACAAAAAAGTTTGACGTAGCTAAAATTACTGCTCCAATAATTAATGTTTTAGTTGCTCCTGCACCTACGAAAGCAAGCACCATTTCAAAAGTAGATATTGGTGCAGCAAGTATTTCATAGAGCGACCCATTAAATTTAGGGAAAAAAATTCCAAACGAAGTGTTGCTTATTGACTGAGTTAATAAAGTTAACATAATCAATCCAGGAACAATATAAGATCCATAACTAATACCATCTATATTTTGAACATAGTTTCCAATTACTGAGCCAAAGACAATAAAATAAAGTGAAGTTGATAATACCGGAGATATTAATGACTGTAACAATGTTCTTCTAAATCGATCCATTTCATGAAGATAAATTGCTCTAAATCCGTAATAATTAATTCTCATTATTTTCCTTTACTAAAGTTACAAATATTTTTTCAAGTGTACTTTCTTCTGTTTTTAGATCTTTAAGCTTCAATCCTTGATCTCTTATGTCTTGAAGAAGATTTGTAATTCCTGTTCTTTGCTTTTGAGTATCATATGAGTAGGTTAACGAAAGTTTATTGCCACTTAATTCAAGATCATATTTACTTAAACTTTCTGGAATAGTGTCTGTTTTTTCGTGTAAATCAATCCTAAGTTTTTTTCTTCCCATTTTGTTCAAAAGATCTTTTTTTTGGTCAACTACAATTATTTCTCCATTATTTATTACTGCAACTCTGTCTGCAATAGCTTCTGCCTCTTCAATATAATGAGTGGTTAAAATTATTGTTACACCACTTTCTCTTAGTGCCTCTACTGATTTCCACATATCTTTTCTTAATTCTACGTCTACACCAGCTGTAGGCTCATCCAAAAATAAAATTGAGGGTTTGTGGGATAAAGCTTTTGCGATAAGCACTCTTCTCTTCATTCCACCTGATAACTGTCTTAGAATATTATCTTTTTTATCCCAAAGAGATAATTTTTTTAATACAGTTTCAATATACTTAGGATCTGGAGCTTTACCGTATAATCCTCTTGTGAAAGAAACATTATTAAATACAGTCTCAAAGTTTTCTAAAGTTAATTCTTGAGGGACTAAACCAATCTTAGATCTAGTTTGTCTGTAATCATTAATTATATCAAATCCATCAACATTAACTTTTCCAGATGAAGGTGTAACGATTCCACAAATAATACTTATTAATGTTGTTTTGCCAGCACCGTTTGGCCCAAGCATAGCAAGTATCTCACCCTTTTTTATATTTAAACTTACGTTATTTAGAGCTTTCAATCCGTTTTTATAAGTTTTTGATAAATTATTTATTGATATTAAATCTTCAGACATTCCGCATTTATATAGTTTTTTTTATTATTATTACAACATAGGGATTATAGCTAATCTTTTGACATTCTCCATATTTCACCATAATCACTTAACATTAAAATTTTCCCGTTTAGATCTTGTTTTACATCCCTAATTCTACCAATTGTATTTTTGAAAAGTATTTCTTCCTCAATAAATGTGTTTTCCTCAAAATTTAATCTTCTTAACGATTGGTGTTTTAAAGATGCTATCAATGCTTGCCCTTTCCATTCAGGAAATTCATCTCCGCTATAAATTAAGCAAGCTGATGTTGCTATTGATGGTACGTAATATTTTATTGGTCTGTCGTATCCAGGCAGCCATTCTGGACCTCCTGGTAGACCCGAATATTTAGTGCCACCCCAATAAAGTTTATCCCAACCATAATTTCCACCTTTATTTACTCTCCCAAACCAATCTCCGCCTCTTGCGCCATGATTTGTCATATAAACATTATTATCATAAGGAGACAAGCACATGCCTTGAACATTTCTAATTCCAATTTGATAAATTTCAGGTAGCCAATCTGTTTTATCTAAAAACTTTGGATTATCTTTTGGTATTGATCCATTTGTTTTTATCCGAATAATGCTTCCAGGATGTTTAGTGGGATCTTGAGCTATTATACCTCCACCTCTTTCTCCTGATGAAATATAAATATCGTCTTCTTTTATCACTATTCTTGATCCAAAATGATATCCGCTTTTAATAGAAGGTGTTGATCTAAATAAGTTTGAAAAATTTAATTCATTTTCATTATATTTTGCTCTTGCTAAGGAGGTTGATGTAAATCCATTCGTAATATGTTCTGAATAAGTTACATAGACATAATTTTTTTCAAAAAAAATATCTAACAAACCTCCTTGACCATCCTCTAATACATCTAAATTATGTTTTATAGTTTTAGAGGTATTTTTAACTTCATTAAATAGAATTATATTTCCTGGTTTTTCTGTAATTAGATATTTTCCATCATTAACAATAGATAATGACCACGGACTGTTAAGTCCGTCTTTAATTTTTGTTAAATTAATTTCTGCAAATACATTTGTGCTTAAAAATATAAATAAAATTAAAACCTTTTTCATTAATTGAAAAAAGCGCCTCTTATTCTTAAAAGTTCTCTACTAAGATTTTTATTTTCTTTAAATGGTTTTCTTCCATGAAGCCAAAAGTAATTATTTGCAATCACACATGACCCAACCGGTAATTTAGTTTCTATTTTATTTTTGCTTCCTTCAAGTGCATCTGACAAACGTTGTAAAAATAATCCTTGTTCCATATTTTTTGGTTCAGGAAACTGATCTATATAAGATATTTGCGCTAAACCATTTTTATCTTTAGTAAAAACTGGATGTTCAACTTTGTAGTCAATATTTTTACTTTTTGGAGACCCCCATATAAAATTTTGATTTCCAACAGGATCATTTGATAATTGCTCTAAGAATTCCCAATCATCTAAATGCAATAATACACTTTCGCCACCTTCAACATTTTTTTCCTCAAGCTTTGACATTAGCAACCAATCAGTTTTTTCTTTTACATAAGTTCCATCTGTATGAAGATCCATATTTGTATATGGTTTTCTTAAATAACTATCTGAGGTATCAACGTGTTTTACATGAAATCTTGCATAATATTTTCCTGCCATTGAATCATGATTTGGATTTCCAAATAAGTGAGTAATTGCTGTTGAAAGCTTTACTAGGAAAGTTTGATCAACTATTGCTGAATTATTTTTTGGACTTAAAATTATACATCCTGCTTCTCTATCTTTTAAAACCTCGGTTATAAATTTGCTGAGTTTTTTGGATGTAACTTCGTCTAAGACATTTGCAATAGTAAATCTTGAAAAAGGTTTGTACTCTAAAGTTAAGATATCAAATTTTTTAAAATTGAATGCGAGTTTTTCAATTATTGTATCGTCAAGTTCTATGTTTATTATTCTTTTTGATTTTTGATGATACTGAATGTTTAATCCATCAATACTTATTAATTCCATAATTTAATTATTTTAATTCTCAAGCAATTTTGCTTTAGCTTTATTAAATTCTTCCTCGCTTAATGCTCCTGATTTATAAAGTTCATTTAATTTTTCTAATTCAGAAATCATGCCAGTATTATTTTCAGGTAAATTTTTCAATTCTTCCTCTTCAGTTAATCTTTCACTCTTAGCTTTCATGCCTCTCATAGTTGATCTTGCACCCAAATAAATTACAAAAACCATTGCTGAAATTGCTAATGTAAAAAATATTATCGCTTGCATTAATTAATCCTCATCATCCTCTCTCCATCCTTTTTGATACAAAAGGTACGCTGCAATTGTAACAGAAATTACTCCTACAACCATGCCAATATTTATCCCTATTTCTTTACCAAAAAAATACCAACCAAGTTGTGTTGAGCCAATTGGAGGAAAGCAAAGAATTGCCATTAAAATTGGAATTCTATAATAGTAAGGTGGTCTTTTCATATTTGAACAAAGACCAGAATAGATTAATAATTTTATAATTTAAGATTATTATATGTCACAGTATTTAGCAGTTTTTGAACGAAGCAGACATATTTTTAATCAAATCGAAATATAAATCTTTACCTGGATTTAAAGTTGCTCCTAAAGGGTCAACTACTCCAGTTTTTATATCCATGTCTTTTGCAACTGCTTTAATGATATCTGGATTAAATTGTGGTTCTGAAAATACGCAAGCGACTTTATCATGTTCGATTATTTCTCTAATCTCGGCTAATTGTTCTGCGCCAGGCATTACATCAGTATTAACTGTAAAAGCACCTAAAATATTTACATTAAATCTTTCTTCAAAATATTGGTATGCGTCATGAAAAACTATAGAAGCAACACTTTTGCTTAATTCAGATTTTGTATCTTTAATTAAATTATCAATATCCTTAAGAGCTTTTGCCAAGTTTTTTTTGTAAATTGCAGAATTTTTTTCATCATTTTCAATTAAATGCTCAGCCATCTCTTTTAAAATAACTTTCGCATTAACAGGATCTAACCAAATGTGTGGGTCAAATTCACCATGAGCGTGTCCATCATGATCATCATGTCCGTGGTCGTCATGATCATCTTCTTTTTTACCATGATCATCATGCCCGTGGTCGTCATGATCATCTTCTTTTTTACCATGATCATCATGTCCGTGGTCGTCATGATCGTGGTCATCAAAAATATTTCTTTCTCTAAATTTTAATACCTTTAAACCTTTAATTTCTATTAATTCAATTTTTTCAGCTTTCTTTGCAATAGAGCTCAATGGTTTTGCTAAAAAATTTTCTAAATCTTCACCTACCCAAAATATAATATCAGCTTCTTGAAGCATTTTAGCATGTGAAGGTTTCATGGCAAAACCGTGTGGGGAAGCGTATCCGTCTACTATTAGATCAGGTTTGCCAACACCATCCATCAAATAACTAGCTAAAGAGTGAATTGGTTTAATAGATGCAACAACTTTAACCTCTGCATTTGCAGATGTAATGAATGTCAAAAATGTTATTATTGTCAAAAAGAAAGGAATTTTTTTTAAAAAAGTCATAAATTAAATATTGTTATATTATAACGTTATGTAATAATATAACATTTAGAAGTCAAGTATTAAAATGAGCTCAAATAATAATATATTAGTAAAATTAAAAAACGCTGGATATCAATTAAATAATAAATTTCTTGTAGAAGGAGTTTCCCTAGAAGTTAAAAAAGGGAAGATTGTAACTCTTATTGGTCCAAATGGATCTGGAAAAAGTACTACTGCTAAAATTGCATTAGGAATATATAAAAAAATAGTAGGTGAGGTTGAAAAATACACTGACAAAGTTGGATATGTACCACAAAAAATTTCAATTGATTGGACGCTACCTATAAGAGTCAACGACTTTATGGTTTTAACAGACGACATAAGTAGTGAAGAAATTGACAAAGCTTTATCTCTGACTGGAGTATTGCATCTTAAAAATAAAAATTTAGGCAATCTATCTGGTGGGGAGTTTCAAAGAGTTTTACTCGCAAGAGCAATTTCAAAAAAACCAGAATTATTAGTACTTGATGAACCTGTCCAGGGAGTAGATTTTACGGGTGAGATAGCTTTGTATCAATTAATTAAAAAAATTTCAGAGGAATTAAATTGTGGAATTTTGCTTATTTCTCACGACTTACATACTGTAATGAGTGCAACAGATCATGTTGTTTGTTTAAATGGTCATGTATGTTGCTCTGGTTCACCTACTGATGTTGCGCATAACCATGAGTATAAAGCTTTATTTGGTGAACAAGCATCTAAAACACTTACAATCTACGAACATAAGCATGATCATGTTCATACTAATGAAGGAGATATAAAGAAAAACTAAATGTTTGATGATTTTTTTATAAGAGCCTTGTTTGCTGGAATTGGGGTAGCATTTGTAACTGGTCCACTTGGATGTTTTGTTGTTTGGAGAAGATTGTCTTATTTTGGTGATACACTTGCTCACTCTGCTCTTCTTGGTGTGACGATGGCATACTCTTTTCAATTCAATATTGCTTTTTCAGTATTTATTATTTCAGCTTTAATAGCTTTAATTTTGATTCAACTCCAAAAGAAAACTAATTTACCTGGCGATGCTCTGTTAGGTCTTTTGGCACACTCATCGTTAGCAGTTGGACTTGTTGTTATTGGTTTCTTATCATTCATAAGATTTGATATTATGGGTTTATTATTTGGCGATATTCTTGCTGTAACTGTTGATGATTTGTTAATTATTTGGATAGGCGGAGCAATCATTTTAGTAGTACTAAAATTAATTTGGAAATCTTTATTTGCCTCTACAGTAAATTATGAATTAGCAGAGGCAGAGGGATTAAACCCAGATAGAGCAAAAGCAATATTTACAATTTTAATGGCTGCAGTTATCGCTATATCAATAAAAATGGTTGGATTACTTTTAATAACAGGAATGCTAATAATACCTGCCGCTATGGCGAGAAATGTATCCACAAGTCCTCTTCAGATGGTATTTTATTCAATAATAGGAGGATTATTATCTGTGATTTTAGGTCTATATTCGTCATTAGAATTCAATACATCCTCGGGACCATCAATTATAGCAGCATCTTTGTTTTTATTCATATTGTCTTTATTAAAAATAAAACAAACAGCTGGATTGAAAAATTAAAATGAAATTGGTAAAAATATAATGGTGGAAAAACAATTAAATTTATCAAAAAATCAGAGAATTATTTTTGATCTTATTGATAAATCTCCTGAGCCTATGAAGGCTTACTCAATACTTTTTAATGTCCAAAAAAAAGGGATTAAGGCACCCTTGCAGGTATATAGAGCGCTGGATAAATTGGTAGAAATTGGAAAAATACATAAAATTGAAAGTCGTAATGCTTTCATTGCTTGTCAAAATTCAAGCTGTCAAATATCTAAAACAACGGCATTTTCAATTTGCGAAAGCTGTGAAAAAGTAACTGAAATAAAAGATAATAAACTTGCAAAATACTTAACCAATTTTAGTGACAATACAGGAATGAATTATAAAAAATATAATTTAGAATTTTTTGGTTTGTGTAAAAAGTGTAAAAGAAAATAGATACTAAACAATTTTTAATTTTAGATTTCCAATAATATAATTTATCACTAGGTTGTATTCAATTTATATATTTTAATTTTTCGTAAATAAATTTGTTGAATACAACCTTTTAAATAATTAATTTTGAGTCAGGGAGGATGAGTCTATGTTAAAGTTGCCTGACACTTAGCTGGTGAGATTCTGTATAAAAAACATTATGTAAATAAATCCCTTTCGCGGATTTAGCCAAAGCGGCAACATTAAGGGGAGCTCTTTGGGACAACCAAAGAGTGTACCCCCTTAATTTTTTTCAGTTTTTCTTAAGTCTGCATTTAATATTGAGGCAATAATTAAAATTAAAAAAGGAATACAGAATAGGTTTACTGATTTCCAACTAGTCAAAGAAATTAATATTCCTGCGAATAAACTTGAGATCGCTGTAAAAGAAAATACAACCAAGTCGTTAAACCCTTGAGCTTTAAATTTTTCATCAGGTGTATACGTAGTTACTAAAAGACTTGTTGCTGTTACAAAAAGAAAGTTCCACCCTATTCCTAAAAAAATTAATCCTAATAAATAACTAATAAAAGACGGATCTAGAAAACTTGTAATTATTGTAAAAACATAAAACAACACCCCTAAATACATCATTTTACTGAACCCATATTTTTTAATTAATGTTCCTGTTATTAAGGACGGAAGAAACATTGCTAAAACATGAAATTGCATAACTATACCTAATTTATCCAAACTTAATTTATGTATAATATGCATGCTAATAGGAGTGGCTGTCATTAGAAAAGCCATAACAACATAAGCGAAAGATGCTGCAGTTAACGCCTGTAAAAATCTTGGATCAGAAATAAATTGAATATAAGTTCTTGTGCTAATTTGTTTATCTTGTTTTGAAATGGTTTCACTCTTTTCTTTAAAAAATGCTAAAAATATAGCTGGCATTAAAGTCAAAAAAGCAAGAGTAAGATATGATCCCGCATATAGATAATTAGGAATAAAGTTTTTAGTATAGTTTGCTAAACTTATGCCAATAAATGCTGATACAATTCCAGCTAATAATAAAATTGAAATTGCTCTGGGAGCTTGTTCTTTCTCAACACTTTCTGCAGCTGCAAATCTATATTGATGAATAAAAGCCATGCCTGCACCAAGAATAAAACAAGCAAAACAAAAAATAAAAAAATTACCTAAAATTATTGAATATGCTGCCATAAGACTTGCAACTGTGCTAGCTATTGATGCTAAAACAAAACCAAGCCTTCGTCCGATTATACTCATAACCTTAGCCGCGAATATCGTAGATATAGCAATACCTACTATGTAAATAGATGGTGGAAGTGTTGATAAAGATTTAATTGAACTTAGTTGAGCACCTATTATTCCACTTAAAAAAACAGTTACATTCGCTGCTGTAAAACCAAATACATTACTAGCGGTGAGCAAAAATAGGTTTTTATTCATTTTGCTAACTTACACACTTGGTAATTAATAGCTAATATAAATAAGTACTATTAATAGCCACCGAATTGAGATGATGGCAAAAATTTTTAATATTTAGAACTGTTCAGACTCTGTGGATCCATCCATTGCGGTAGTAGAACTTTTTCCTGAACTTATTGTGTTGGATACCGCATCAAAATAAGATGTTCCAACTTCTCTTTGATGTTTAACGCTTGTGTATCCATCTTTTTCTCTTGCGAATTCATGTTGCTGAATTTTAGAATAGGCAGCCATTCCTTCTTCTTTATATTTCTCTGCTAAATCAAAAATAGCAATATTCTGTGTATGAAAACCTGCTAGAGTTATAAATTGAAATTTATAACCCATTTCAGCAATTTTTTTTTGGAATGATCCAATTTCATCATCTGATAAATGTTTTTTCCAATTAAATGATGGAGAACAATTATAGGCAAGTAATTTACCTGGAAATTTTGCATGAATTGCATCAGCAAATTTTTTTGCTTCTTCTAAATTGGGAGTAGCAGTTTCACACCAAATTAAATCAGCGTATGGAGCATATGCTAATCCTCTTGAGATAGCCTGGTCAATACCATCCTTCACATAAAAGAAACCTTCCGGAGAACGTTCGCCAGTTAAAAAAGGTTTATCGTTTTCGTCAAAATCATTTGTGATAAGTTTTGCAGCATTAGCATCAGTTCTTGCTAAAATTATAAGGGGAACATCAGCGATATCTGATGCTAATCTTGCTGCTTTTAAATTCCTAACCATTGTACCCGTTGGAACTAAAACTTTACCACCCATATGACCACATTTTTTTTCGCTAGCTAATTGATCTTCAAAGTGAACACCAGCAGCACCTGCTCTAATAAATTTTTTTGTTAATTCAAATACATTTAAAGGTCCACCAAATCCAGCTTCACCATCTGCAATAATTGGTAATAAATAATCAGTTCTATCTTTTTCTTTCATGTCTCCATCTGTGATTTCCATATGTTGTATTTGATCTGCTCTTAACAATGCATTGTTCATTGCCTCGACTAATTTTGGAGCACTGTCATATGGATACAAAGATTGATCTGGATACATTTCGCCCGCACTATTTGCATCCGCTGCGACCTGCCATCCACTTAAATAAATTGCCTTAAGGCCTGCTTTAGCATGTTGCACAGCTTGGTTTCCAGATAAAGAACCAAGGGTATTTACATAGGATTCTGTATTTAATAATTTCCAAAGTTTTTCGGATTGTTGTTTGCACATTGAATGTTCAATTTTGATTGATCCTCTCAATCTTTCAACTTCCTCAGGAGTATAATCTCTTTTAATTCCTGCAAATCTTTTTAATTTATAAGATACGTTACCCTCTGATGACATTTAGTCCCCTATTATGATTATGATGATTTAAGAGCTGTGATTTTGATCATTGTTATCTGAGCTCAGTTCGTTCATTCCGCTTGAGCCCCAGTCACAATGGTCGTCTCTAAGGTAAATACCTCTTGATTTATGTTCCTTAATATCCTGCTCTGTAATCTGATTTTGTGTATTTTTATTAAATTCGTTCATGTAAATTATATAATTTACAATATTTACAAAATAAAGGATTATGTTACATTTTGCTTGTAAATTAAGGAAATTTTTTGTAAATATTAATTTACAAAATTTACAAATAGAAAATTTATGATTAATGAAACACTTAAAATTGGACCAAAAATCAAGGCTTTTAGGAGGCAGGTAGGTCTTCAAGCAAACAAGTTCGCTGAAGATCTAGGAATATCACCTAGTTATTTAAATTTAATTGAAAGCGGCAAGAGAAAAATTGATGGAGATTTGCTTCTTAAGGTTTGTGATAAATTAAAGATACAATTATCTGACCTTACTGCTAAATCAGACTTAAATTTATATAATAATATATCTGAAATATTAGACGACTCTCTTTTCGAAGATTTAGATATTCTTGCACCAGAAGTAAAAGACCTTGTGTCAACAAATCCAAAAATTGGTAAAGCCATACTAAGACTTGGCGATATATTAAAAAAGAAAGATCACGAGCTTGTAAATAAAATTGAAAAACTTTCTGGTAAAATCGTAGATAATAGGAAAAATTCATTTCCAGGAGAAGTAATAGCTGATTTCGTTCAGGAAAATCAAAACTATTTTCCTAAACTAGAAGAATTTGCTGAAAAAATTTTTAATGAAATTCAAAAAAATAATAGAACAAGATATATTGCACTATGTGAATATCTTTACTCTAAATACTCTATTACAGTCAAAGATGTAATCCCAGATGATAGCAAACCTTTTTCAAAAATATATCATAAAAATAAGAAAGAACTTTTATTAAGTGACTATAATTCTTTAGAAACAAAAAAACTTTACGCAGCTGCGCAAGTCGCACAAGAAGGCGCATCAGAAGAAATAAATGAATATTTGGAAACATTTAAATTTCCATCTACAGAATCAAAAAATTTAGCAAAGGTTGCGCTATTAAACTACTGCGGAGCTGCAATTCTAATGCCATATAAATTATTTCATGCTGAATGTAAAAAATTAAAATATGATTTAGAACTTTTACAAAATACTTTTGCAACCTCTTTTGAACAGGTCGCACACAGAGTTACATGTTTACAAGATCCAAAACTCCCGGGAATTCCATTTCATATGTTGCGTGTTGATATGGCAGGAAATATTTCAAAACGATTTTCAATTTCTGGGATTGAAATACCTAGATACGGTGGTGCGTGCCCAAGATGGAATGTTTACTCTGCTTTTTCTAGACCAAATATAATTCAAGTAGCTGTTAGTAGAATGACTAATGGAGAAAAATACGTTTGTATTGCACGTACAGTTGAAAAAGGTGTAGGAAAATTTGGAAAACCTAAAGGGATGCTTTCTATTGGTTTAGGTTGTGAAGCAAAATACGCTAAAGATTTCGTTTATACAGAAAATATAGATGTGAACGATAAAAAAACTGAAACGCCTATAGGTGTTTCATGTAGAACTTGTGATAGATTAGATTGTGCTCAAAGAGCATTTCCACCTCTTCATAAAAAATTTGATGTAGATATCAATAATAGAGGTGTATCTGTTTACGTAAATGAATAATTTTATTCTGAAGTTTTATATTTACTTTTGTTAATAATAAAAACAAACACAATCGGTAAAATTAGCGTTAACAAAGTTACTACAATTAATAGAATTCCTAACTCTGAATAATCTGCTGTTGATTGAATTTCGCCAGAAACTTTGTCCTTAACTTCTCTTGTAACTGTAAAAATATTATTTAAATATTTTGTTCCCAAGGCACTTGCTGACAATGCAAGGTTAGTAAAAGATGCAAATACTGCAAAAAAGGTTGCTTTTAAATGAGATGGAGCATTTTTAGCAATCCATGCCAATAATGGTATCATAGAAACTTGACCCAATGGGGATTCTAACGCAGTGTTTATTAGAGCGATAAATTTAGCATCAACAACTCCTCCTGTTATGGATGCTGTCCAATTATGAAATCCATAATACATTCCAACACTTGGTAAAAATAATATTGAACCAGCAATAGATAAAACGACTATAATTTTGGCAATAGAATTTTTAGCCATAAATGGTCTTAAAAGAACTATTCCTGCTAAAGTTAAAATAGAAGCCAGCAATGATAAAACTGAGAAAAACTGTTCATTAAACTCAAGTACATCTATCTCAAACCAGGTAAGTCCAGGGCCTGGTCCAGGCATTGCTCTAAAGATAAATATTATTACAGCTGTTCCAACAATAGTTAATCTTAAATTTTCTGGAAGTTCCTTAATAAGTTTAAACATTAAGAACAAAATAATTACAACAGATCCAATAAATACAATTTCTTGTGCGAATGGAACTTTAAACGAACCTATACTTAATGTAAAAATAACAAAGATAAGACTTCCGCCTAAAATCCACCAGTTTACTTTTGTCTTCTCCCCTTCTCTCTCTTCTTTTAATTCTAAACCTTGGGATTGTAATTTTTTAATTTTTTGATTTCTTAAGTATGCTGCTAAAAATACTCCAAGCACAGATACGACTGGTATGATTAATGCATAAATATAAATTGATCCATACAATTCAATTTTATCTGCTTGTTCTAAACTATCTACGTTGCTGAATAAAATTACATTAGCAAGTGCAACTAACACGGTACCACCAATAATAGCAAACCTTCCAAGCGTTTGCATAGTTGTATGCATTATTTTAATTTGATCCCTACTATAATCAACACCTTGATCATCGATTAACGGAACAGCCTCTACTGTCATCGCATCAGCCACAACGTCTTGCACAACATATCCAACAGGTGCAAGTATTACACTTATAACAAACCATGTTTCGACTGTTAAAATTGTAGACATGTACTCTGTATGAATTATTAATCCATACATAATCAATAAACTTAAACTGATTAGTCCGGCTCCAAAGAAAACCATATAATTTTTTTTGTTCCAGATAAGATCAACCAAGTGACCTAACGGCATTTTAAGAGCCCACGGTATCCCTGCCCAAAAACCTAAGCCTGCTAGAAATGCAGCTGACAAATTCAAATAATCTTTAACAAAGAAAGTTCCTACAATACCTGTCAAGCCGGAAATTCCAGCCGCTAAATAAATCATTAATGGTGGAAGATAGGTCCACTTAAATTGTCTTCCTAAATCTAAAAAAGTACTGTCTAAAAAATTTGCTATTCTATTAATCATAAAGAAGCCAAGCTAAAACAACTAATGCTACGATAATTATTACACCGACTATTTTATAAGTTTTGAAACCTAATTTATTTAAAATAAATTCATCAATCTTTTTCCAAAAAATAACAATTAAAAATAATAAAATTAAAGGAAGTATTATTTTTATCATTTAACTTAATGTTCTTCTCTGAATTTACTGTGGCAAGCTTTGCAATTTGACCACATATGTTTTGTTAGTGTGGCCCTAATATCATCTGCGTCCTCTATCACTGATGCTAAAGTTAACATATCATCAGAAGCTTTTTGCATAAGTGCATTGAACTCATCTTTATTTTCCCAAATTGTTGGTAGTGCCTCTGTATCAAAACCTTCTTTTGAGTTTTCTGGAAAATAATCTAGTAAATTTTTATAATTCTCACTCATTTTATTCATTAATTCTATAGCTGCTTCAAACTCAATATCACTTGATAGTGCCTGAACTCTTTTTGCTGTTTTATAGTTTTCACTGAATATTGCTTGTCTTCCTTTAATTATTTCCTCAACTGATAGCTCTGAGAATGCTGGAAAGGTGAATAAAGTAAGTAAAATCAACAAAAATATATTTTTTAATAACTTCATAATATGTTTAAATTTAAATATGCAATTAACTAATAGTATATCGGAATACGGATTAGTATCAAAACTATTTCACTGGCTAACTTTTGTCGCGCTGTTGATACAAATACCAATGGGATTTTATTTAGTAGATTTAGATTATTCAGATTACAGAATTTTTATTGAGGATATTCACGTAACACTCGGATTATCAATATTTTACTTAGTTCTATTTAGACTTTTATATAAATTTATAAATCCTACCCCTGCTTTACCGCCTGCAATATTTTCTGGTCAAAAAGTTATTGCTAAACTTAATCATTTTGCACTTTATATTACCTTATTATCAGTGACAATCTCTGGAACTTTAAAAAAATTATTTAATGGGGAAAGTTTAAATTTCTTGTTTAAAATAAAACTTAAAAGTGACTTTGATAAAGCAGATTTTTTCTATGATATACATATCTATTCAAATTACACTTTAATTGCTTTGATTTCTTTACATGTATTTGCTGTAATTATTCACAGAGTTTTATTTAAAGAAAATATATTAAAAAGAATTACCTAGTTTAATTCTAACAAATGGAAGATAAAGTTTTTTTTATAATACTTTTGGCTACTATTATGCATGCTAGCTGGAATGCTATGGTCAAAAAGCATTCGGACAAAACTGTTGCCTTAGCAGGAATTATTCTTGGACATATACCGTTATCGGTAGTTGCAATAATAATTTTACCACTCCCCTCAAGTGAAAGTATTCCTTATATAATTGTAAGTGCACTTATTCATCAAGGGTATCAATGGTATTTACTGTCTTCTTATCAAATTGGAGATTTTACAAAAGTATATCCAATATGTAGAGGATTTGGACCTTTGGTTGCAACTTTCATATCATTAATTTTTTTAGGAGTAGTTTTTAATATACTAACAACAGTTTCAATACTTTTACTTTGTTTTGGTATTATGATGTTAGGTTTTAAAGTTGATAATAAAGAAAAAAATTCAAATGTTTTAAAATACTCTTTACTGACTGGTTTTTTTATTGGTTTGTACTCATTAGTTGATGGATATGGTGCAAGAATAAGTGCTTCGGCTATTTCCTTCATGAGTTTCTCCTTTATTTTAAGCGCAATCATCTTTCCGTTTTTATTAAAACTTAAAAAAGAAGAAAATATTGTTTCCAGAATTTCTAAAGATGGAAAATTTATATTTTGGGTTGGAGGTTCTATGTCTTATGTAATTTATATGATTGTTGTCTGGGGGTTTACTCAAGCGCCCATACCTATGGTTGCTGCATTAAGAGAAACAAGTATATTTTTTTCAATTTTTATTGGTTATTTCTTCTTAAGTGAAAGAATAATCCCAGCAAAAATTTTTTCAGTTTTATTAATTCTTGCTGGAGTTATCGGATTAAAATTATTTTAATACAAATAATGATTTACTAATTAATTAATCTGCTTACTATATTCCTATGGATTTATTATTAATATTACTAGTTGGGATAATTGGAATTTTAATATTTCTTCTATTAAAAAAAGAAAGAGTATTCGGTATAAAAGAAGAAAATAAAATAGAGAATAAAACTCTTAAAAATGAAGTTGTAACCGATAACAAAGAAAATATTTATAAATTATTTAATTATATTCCCGAAGCTATTATAATTTTAAATAAGTCAAAAGAAATTTTATTTAGCAACTCATCTGCTCAAAAAAGATTTGAAATTTCAAAAAATAATAACATTAATTCATATCTTAGAAATCCAGACTTAATAAAAGCTATAGAGGACGCGTTTATTGGAAAAAACCCAAAAGATTTAGAAATAGAGGTTAAAAATCGAGCAATGCAGAGAATGAATATTACTATTTATTTTGATAGTAATAATTTATTTTTTAATGAACCAAACTGCTTGCTATTTATAAGAGATCTAACGGAGTTTTATAAGTTTCAAGAGCTTAAATCTGACTTTGTAGCAAATGTTTCTCATGAATTAAGAACCCCGCTTCAATCAATTAAGATGGGACTGGAAACTTTTGAAAACAATGAAAGCTTGAAAAATAATTCAGAGATTAAAGATTTTCTTCCCGTTATGATTTCTCAATCAGAAAGAATGGAAAATTTGATTAGAGACCTGCTTTCTTTATCAAAAATTGAACTACAAGAACACATAAGACCTACTCATGAAATAGATCTGAATAATGTGATTGAATATGTAATTAAAACACACGAAAAAATCTTAAATAAACACCAAATTCAAATTCAATTTAAAAAAGTTAATGATTTTAAAATTATTGGTGACAACGACAAATTGATTGAGATATTTACTAATTTAATTGATAACGCAATTAAATATAGCGAAAAAAATAAAAAAATTGCAATTTCTGGAAAAAAAGAAAATAACTTAAATATAGTTTCAGTTACTGATGAAGGCGTGGGAATACCTAAAGAATATTTGCATAGGGTTACTGAGCGATTCTTCACTGTAGATCCTAGCAAAAGTAGAAGTGTTGGAGGAACAGGTCTTGGATTAGCGATTGTTAAACATTTAGTCTCTCAACATAGAGGAGAAATGAATATAACAAGCGTTGAAAACAAAGGAACTACAATAGAATTGAAATTTAACTCACTTTAATCTCAACTAAAAAGTTAGTCTTTGTAATAAAAGTTTAACATTCTGTTAATAAAACTTTTAAAGATAGAATTTAATTTGAGTCGTATAACGAATCTAAATAGGAGATATATGAATAAAATAATAAATTTAGTACTTGCTTTTTTAATCCTTGTTAGTTTTACATCTAATAGTTACTCAAGAGATCAAATTAAGATAGTAGGATCGTCTACTGTTTATCCATACGCAACTGTTGTTGCTGAAAAATTTGGTAAAAGTGGAAAATTTAAAACACCAGTAATAGAAAGTACTGGAACAGGTGGTGGAATGAAACTATTCTGTGCAGGTGTTGGTGCAAATCACCCAGATATTACTAACGCTTCAAGAGCGATTAAAGAGAAAGAATTAGCTTTATGCGCAAAAAATGGAGTTGATGAAATTATTGAAATAGTAGTTGGAAACGATGGTATTTCTCTCGCTCACGCTGTTGATGCGCCAGATGCAGATTTCACAAAAGAACAGCTTTGGAGAGCTTTAGCTCACGAAGTAGACGTTGATGGTAAATTAATAAAAAATCCATATACAAAGTGGAATGAAATCGATGCCAGTTTACCTAACAAAAAAATTGAGATCTTAATCGCTCCGCCGACATCTGGAACTAGAGATGCATGGAATTCTTTAGTAATGGGCAAAGGTTGCAGTAAAATTGCTAAATCTCTTTATGATGCAGCTGGCAAAAAAGCCAAAAAAGAATGTGCAAAAATGAGAGAAGATGGATATGCAATTGAGGCTGGTGAAAATGATACTTTAATTGTTCAAAAGCTTACATCTAATCCAAATGCGTTTGGTTTCTTTGGCTACAGTTACTTAGTAGCTAACAAAGATAAAGTTAAAGCAGCTGCTATTGAAGGTGTTCAGCCTTCATTAGAAGGCATTCAAGATTACTCTTATCCAATAGCAAGACCACTTTTCTTTTATGTAAAGAAAGCTCATATTGGAGTTATCCCTGGTATTCAGGAATATTTGAAAGAGTTTACTTCTAAAAAAGCTATGGGTGGCAGAGGTTACTTGGCTGATATAGGTTTAGTTCCTTTAGCATCTGACAAATATAAGGTTACAAGAACTGCAGCTTTAGATTTGAATACTTTAAAGATTAACTAATTAAATAAAGTTATCCCCAAAAAAAGGCCAGTAAATACTGGCCTTTTTTTTTATCTCAATCAAAAGTTTAATTTTTAACAAAACTGTAACATACTTAATCTATCAGTCTAATCAAATGAACCTAGCGTTGATTTTTTTAATTACAATTTTTTCATTTTCCCTATTCTTCTATGGAAGATCAAAATCAAAATCACTTTCAATTGAAAATAATTATAAACTAAAGGCATTACCAAAGTTCTATGGCTATTACTTAGTTTTATGGTGTTCTTTGCCTTCATTAGTTTTTTTACTAGTTTGGACTTTATTTGAACCAACAATAATTAAATCTATAATTTTGAAAATTGCCGCTGATCAAGGTGCAATTATGCAAGATCAAAATGCAGCAAATTTAATTTATGAAAAAATTAAAGCAGTTTATTTAGGTACCTATTTTGGAGATATTGATAGTTTATTAAAAGAAAGTGCTCTTTCGTATGCAAAATTTAAAAACATTTTTACAAATTCAAAAATAGTTTTAATTTTTTTAATTGTTATTTCCTCAATTATTTATGCGCTTAAAAAGATCAAAAGTAATAACAAAGCAAGAGACGATGTTGAGATAATTTTAAAAGGACTTTTATTTGTCTCGTCTTTAATAGCAATACTTACTACTTTAGGTATTATTTTTTCACTTTTATTTGAAAGTATAAAATTTTTTTCAGTAATTAATATTTTTGACTATTTGTTTGGAACAAATTGGAGTCCACAGCGTGCATTCGTTAGAGATGCTTCTTCAATAACTGCAGCTGAGTATGAAGATTTAAAGGACGCTTTTGGTTTTGTTCCTTTAATTGCAGGAACTGCCTTTATTGCGCTTATAGCGATGTTAGTTGCTGTGCCAGTTGGATTATTTTCTGGAATTTATATGGCTGAGTATGCAACAAAAAAAATTAGAAGAGTATCAAAACCAATTATTGAAATTTTAGCTGGTATACCAACAGTAGTTTATGGATTCTTTGCTGCTCTTACAGTGGGTCCCTTTTTTAGAGAATTAGGAGAAAATTTCGGTCTTACTGTTTCATCTGAAAGTGCTCTTGCGGCTGGATTAATTATGGGAATTATGATCATTCCATATATTTCTTCACTTTCTGATGATGTAATTAACTCTGTACCTCAATCATTAAGAGATGGATCTTATGCAATAGGTGCTACAAAATCAGAAACAATTAAAAAAGTTGTGATACCTGCTGCATTGCCAGGAATAATTGGATCAGTTTTGTTGGCAGTATCAAGAGCCATAGGTGAAACAATGATAGTAGTTATGGCTGCAGGACTAGCCGCCAATCTTACAATCAATCCCTTAGACTCTACAACAACAATTACCACTCAAATAGTAATGATACTAATTGGTGACCAAGAATTTGATAGTCCAAAAACTCAATCAGCTTTTGCTTTGGGGTTAACATTGTTTATAGCAACATTAATTTTGAATTATATAGCGTTAAGAGTTGTTAAAAAATATAGAGAGAAATATGACTAAGGAGCAAAGACTAATTAAAAGACACAGGGCTGAAAAAAGATTTAAATTTTATGGCTTATTTTCTATATTTTTAGCTTTGTTATTTGTTTTGATATT
Organism: uncultured Pelagibacteraceae bacterium; assembly: GCA_902574705.1. Classification (GTDB taxonomy): domain Bacteria; phylum Pseudomonadota; class Alphaproteobacteria; order Pelagibacterales; family Pelagibacteraceae; genus Pelagibacter. The sequence goes on from CACGOM010000003.1 coordinate 70,586, forward strand.
AGTAAATAATATTTTTTCTAAAGGAAGTTCTGCTTTTATGAAAACTGTCATAAAAACTGAAATTTTTTATGATCAAGAATTGATGGAAGTAGAAAATGGAGCTTCACGCGAAGATATACTAGATGCAGATTTTTTTGATGTAACTATCGAAAGTTTGCTAAAAGTTTATCCAACCAACGGATTGGAAGAAGAAAAACAATTAATTAATTTATTTAGTACTGATGCAGAAATTGAAATTAAATTAAATTTTTTAGAAAATAATAATATTGCTGGTCAAAAAATAATACTTGAAATCACAGCTTCAGATGACATCGATCAATTACACAAAGGTAATTATCCAAGAGATCTTCCTGAAGAAAGGAGAAGAATTTCAGATTTTCAATTAAAGATATTTGATAAATTAGTTGATGAGGGAAAAATAGAAAAAAACTTTAATAATTACTACTTCAATAAAGGAGATTCGAGAGATCCTGAGTTAGCTGGTATAGGTGGGGCTCTTATAGGATCATTTTACAGCATTTTAATTTGTTTACTATTGTCATTTCCGATAGCTGTATTGGCATCAATATATCTTGAAGAGTTCGCGCCTAAAAATAAAATTACAGACTTTATTGAAATAAATATAAATAACTTAGCCGCTGTTCCATCAATTGTTTATGGTCTTTTAGCATTACAAATATTGTTATCTACACTGCATATGCCAAGATCAACTCCTTTAGTAGCTGGTATAACTTTAGCTTTAATGACTCTTCCAAGAATTATTATTCCCTGTAGAGCTTCTTTAAAGGCAGTTCCTCCCTCTATTAGAGAAGGTGCACTAGCAGTTGGTGCATCAAAATTTCAATCAGTATTCCATCACGTTGTTCCACTTGCTTTACCTGGAACTTTATCTGGAACTATCATTGGATTAGCTCAAGCATTGGGCGAAACAGCACCGTTAATATTAATTGGAATGGTTGCATTTGTAGTTGATATTCCTACAAGTCCTGTAGATCCATCAGCTTCTTTGCCTGTTCAAGTTTATTTATGGTCTGAGTCTGCTGAAAGAGGATTTGTTGAAAAAACTTCTGCTACAATTATGATATTATTAAGTTTTTTAATTGTAATGAATTTTTTAGCTGTATACTTACGTCAGAAATTTGAAAAAAGATGGAATTAAAATGAATGAAATTAAAATTAAATCAAAAAATTTAAATGTATTTTATGGAGAAAAGCAGGCTCTATTTGATGTAAATCTTGATTTGAATGAAAAAGAAGTTACTGCCCTAATAGGTCCATCTGGATGTGGAAAATCAACTTTTATTCGTTGTATTAATCGAATGAATGATGTGATTGATATTTGTAAAGTTTCTGGCTCTATTGAAATGGATGGCATTGATATTAATGACAAAAATCTTGATGTCGTCTCATTAAGAGAACGTGTAGGAATGGTATTTCAAAAACCAAACCCATTTCCAAAAAGTATTTATGACAATGTTTCTTATGGACCAAACATTCATGGAAAAGGTGAAACTAAGTCTGAGCTAGACGAAATTGTAGAAAATAGTTTAAAAAAAGCTGCTCTTTGGGAAGAGGTTAAGGATAGACTTGATGAACCGGGTACTAGCTTGTCTGGAGGTCAGCAACAAAGATTATGTATTGCAAGAGCAATATCTGTAAACCCAGAAGTAATATTGATGGATGAACCGTGTTCGGCTTTAGACCCAATTGCTACTGCAAAAATAGAAGAGTTAATAGATGAGTTAAAAAAAACATATACGATAGTAATTGTGACCCACTCTATGGCACAAGCAGTGAGAGTTTCACAAAAAACTGGCTTTTTTCACCTAGGTAAACTTATAGAAGTTGGAAAAACAGAGAAAATTTTTAAAAATCCTGACAATAAAATGACACAAGATTATATTACAGGTAGATTTGGATAAAATATGAGTAATGAACATACAGTAAAATCATACGAAGAAGAATTACAATATTTGAAAGACTCTGTAATTCAGATGGGGAGCTTAACAGAAGCGCAATTAAGTGACTCTATGGATGCGGTTATTAAAGTTGATAAAGACTCTACTGATAAAATTATTCAAAGTGATGAGAAGGTAAACAAGTTTAGATCAAAAATTGATACGCAGATAATGACGCTTTTAGTAAAAAGAGCTCCAATGGCAATTGATTTAAGAGAAACAATAAGTGCTTTAAAAATATCTCAAGACCTTGAAAGAATTGGCGATTTATCAAAAAGTAATGCAAAAAAAGTTAAGCCTCTTCCACTTGATTTACCTGAAGAATTATTAGGAAATTTAAAAAGATTAGGTGATTTAGTCACTAAACAATTAAATGATGTACTAGATAGTTATGTAAATCAAAATTATGACAAAGCTAAAGAAGTTTGGAAAAAAGATGAACAAGTAGATGATTTAACATTTATTGCAATGAATAGTGTTATTGATTTTTTATCTAAAGATAAGAAAAATTTAGATTTTTCTACACATCTTATCTTTGTAACAAAGAATTTAGAAAGAGCCGGAGACCATATAACAAATATAGCTGAGATAATTTGTTATTTAATAAAAGGTGAATACTTAAAAGGCCACAGACCTAAAGGAAAAGAAACAGAAGTCTAAATGGCAACAAAAATTTTTATTATTGAAGATGAGCCTTCGATAATAAAACTAGTCCAACATAATTTAGAAAAAGAAGGTTTTATTGTATCTTCATCACTTAATGGAAATGAAGGGTTAAAGGAACTAAAAAAATTTCAGCCTCATTTATTATTGCTTGATTGGATGCTTCCAGATCTATCAGGTATAGATATTTGCAAAAGTATTAGAAGAGAAAGTAATTTAAAAAATTTACCAATTATCATGCTTACAGCTAAAGGTGAAAGTGAAGACAAAATTAAAGGATTAAATAGTGGCGCAGATGATTATATAACAAAACCATTTAGTTTTAATGAAGTCTTGGCAAGAATAAATGCATTACTAAGAAGGTCTGAACCTAATACAGTAGCTGATAATTTAGAATATGAAGATTTAAAATTAGATAGAATTGAAAAAAGGGTTTATAGAGGGGAAAAACATATAGATCTTGGTCCAACAGAATTTAGATTATTAGAGTTTTTTTTAGTAAATCCAAAAAGAGTATATACAAGAGATCAAATACTAGAAAATGTATGGCCAAATAATATAAACGTTGAATCAAGAACTATAGATGTTCATATAAGAAGATTAAGACAAGCAATTAATATAGGTGGAAAAAAAGAGTTAATTAGAACAGTTAGATCTTCTGGCTATTCTCTCATTTAATAAAAATTTTTTTAATTACGTAAAATGCAAAAATTGCACCTAGTAATTCTGCAATAATATAAAAAGGTGTATTTAGATAATTTATTCCAGTAAATGTATCAGTGAAGGTTCTTGCTATAGCTACTGCAGGATTTGCGAAAGATGTCGATGATGTAAACCAATAACCTGCAGTAATATATAATCCAACACATGATGCAACAACAAGCTTGCCTGATTTTAATGAACCAAAAATAACCAATATTAATCCAAAAGTCGCTACTATTTCTGCAGTAAAAATATAAATACCATCTCTAGATTTTTGAGATAATTCATATATTGGAAGTTCAAAAAAAAAGTTGGCTAATCCAACTCCAGTTAAACATCCGATTATTTGTGCAGCTATGTAATTAAATAATAATTTCCTCTTAAGTTTTCCTGCTAAATACATTACAAAACTAACAAAAGGATTAAAATGAGCACCAGATACATCTGCGAAAACTGTTATTAAAACAAATAGACCTGCTCCTGTTGCTAAAGTGTTAGCAATAAGCATAACTGCATAATCATCTGTTAGATTTTCCGCCATTATGCCAGATCCTACAATGATCATTACCAAGAAGCAGCTTCCAATTAATTCACCTAAAATATATTTATTTTTCATTTAATAGCTCATTAATTTTTTTAAAAATAATCTTGTATGTAGTCTCTAAAATATATTTTTTTCTATTGATATCATTTGTAGAATTTAGTCTTGCAACAGGATCTTCTATGTCCCAATGAATTAATTGATCTTTATTAGGCCAAATAGGACAGACTTCATTATTGGCATTATTACAAACTGTAACAACATAATCCATTTTAACTTGACTATTAATAAATTCATTAAAATTTTTAGATCTATAATTTGAAAGATCATAATGTTTTGATAATAAATAATTCTTCACATCTTCATTTACTTTTCCTGTTGGATTGCTCCCAGCGCTAAAACCTTTATACATATTATTATACTCATTATTTATTATACTCTCAGCAATAATACTTCTTGCGGAGTTTCCTGTGCAAACGAAAAGAATGTTTTTCATCAAATAATAACTTTATAAATTCCAATTAAAAATAAAGGCACTTGTAAGCCAAAGTTTGTAAGAATAGCTTTATCTTTGCTCATAAAACCAGCTATTGTCCACCCTACTACACCTAATCCATGAAAATAAATATTTAATGGGTATATATTCAAGTTTGTTAAAAGTATTCCTATTAATACTAAAAAGGTACTTATCCATTTAAGATATTTTTTTATAAACATATTGTCTCCTCCCTATCTGGTATATTAATATAATGTTAAGGTTTTATTAAAATAAATAATAAGCATCATAATTTATGAAAAAACTTTGGTCTGCCAGCAAATCAGAAATTGCAAATTCAAATCTTGCAAATTATGAAGATTATATCTCACAAAAATACAACCAAAAGTTCAAAGGAAGTTATAAAAATATTTTAACTTGGAGTATAAAAAATTCAGCTAAATTTTGGGAGTCGATCTGGGATTATAGTAAAGTTAAAGGTAAAAAGGGCTCAATAAATTTAAAGAAATCCAAAACATTTTATAAAAATTACTTTCTATCAGATTACAAATTAAATTTTGCAGAAAATTTATTATCGAAAAAAGATAACTCCAAAGCAATAACTTTTATAAGTGAAAATGGGTATAAAGAAAAAAGAACTTGGAAACAATTAAACATAAATTCAAATAAAATAATTAGTTTTCTAAAATCAAATAATATTAAAAGCGGTGACAGAGTTGCAGCTTATCTTCCAAATATAATTGAAACAGTTGAATATTTTATTGGAACAAGTGCTATCGGTGCAATTTGGTCATCATGCTCTCCAGATTTTGGAGTCAAAGGAGTTATTGAAAGATTTGCTCAGATTAAACCTAAAATATTAGTTATAGCAGATAGATATTATTATAATGGAAAAGAGATTAATGTTATTGAACGACTTACAGAAATATTAAAAAAAATTAAATCAATTAAAAGAGTAGTTGTTTTAAGTTATCCTGGAAAAAAGCTTACTAAATTTAAGAAAATTACGGGAATTAAGTATTTTTATTCTAAAGATATAAAAAACATAAAAGAAACAAATCATATATTAAAGAAATTTAACTTTGATCATCCTTTAGCCATCCTTTACTCAAGTGGAACTACAGGAAAGCCGAAGTGTATTTGTCATAGAACTGGTGGTGTACTACTGCAACATTTAAAAGAACATCAATTACACTGTGAAATCAAACCTGGAGATAATATTTTTTATTTTACTACATGTGGTTGGATGATGTGGAATTGGCTAGTAAGCTCTCTTGCATCTAAAGCATCAATTTTGCTTTTTGATGGTTTTCCAATGTATAAAAAAAATGATTTATTATTAAAAGTGGTAGATAAAGAAAAGGTTAAATTACTTGGAGTTAGTGCAAAATATATTGATAGCCTTAAAAAATTAAATCTTAAAATAAAAAGTAAATTTAAACTTAAAAATCTTAAAGTAATTTGCTCAACTGGTTCACCTTTATCAAATGAAGGTTTTGAATATATTTATAAAAACGTCAAAAAAAATGTTCACCTTTCATCTATATCTGGTGGAACCGATATTGTTTCGTGCTTTGTGTTAGGAAATATTTATCAACCTGTTTATTCTGGAGAAATACAGGCAAATGGCCTTGGTTTAGATGTAAAAGTCTATAGCGATAAAGGTAAATCTAAAATTAATCAGAAAGGTGAATTAGTTTGCTGTTCTCCATTCCCTTGTGTGCCAATAAAATTCTGGAAGGATAATAATAATAAAAAGTTCGAAAAAGCTTATTTTAAAAGATTTAAAAACACATGGCACCACGGTGACTATGCTCTTAAAACTAAAAGAGGTGGATATATTATTTATGGAAGATCTGATGCAACGTTAAACCCTGGTGGTGTAAGATTAGGTACTGCTGAAATTTATTCTGAAGTTGAAAAGTTTAAAGAAATTAAAGAGTCTATTGTAGTAGGTCAATCTTGGGATAATGATATTAGAATAATTTTATTTGTAATATTAAACAATAAATATGAATTAAATGAAGAATTAAAACTCAAAATGAAAAAACAAATTAGGTTTAACGCTTCACCTAGGCATGTTCCATCTAAAATCATTCAAGTAAGCGATATTCCTAGAACTAAAAACAATAAAATAGTAGAGTTAGCTGTAAAAAACATAATAGAAGGTAATCAGATTAAAAACAAAGAAGCCTTGGCAAACCCTAAAATTCTTGATGAATTTAAAGATATAAAAGAATTAAAACACTAATGATTAAAGATATTATAAAAAACTTAAAACCGTCCTCTACTCTACTTATTAATGAGGTTTCAAATAAAATGGAGAAAGAGGGAAAGAAAGTTTATAAATTTGGTTTTGGTCAATCTCCTTTTAAAGTTCCTGAAGACGTAGTAGCTGAGTTAAAAAACAATGCTCATCAGAATAGCTACTTACCAATGCAAGGATTAAAAGAGCTAAGAGAAGCTATTGCTAAATATATTTCTTCAAAAAAAAAATTAGAATATAAACCAGAAAATATAATTGTAGGTCCTGGTTCAAAAGAACTTATGTTCTTACTTCACATACTTTTTGATGGGGAAATTATTTTACCAGCACCAAGCTGGGTATCATACGCTCCACAAGCGATAATAGGTAGAAATAAAATTAAATGGTTAGAATGCTCTAGAGAAAATAATTGGTTTCCAACAGCTGAAGAATTAGAAAAATTATTAAAAGAAAATAAAGATCAAAAATATTTACTTTTTTTAAATTCACCGAATAATCCATCTGGGCAAATTTGTGGAAATTTAGAAGAGCTTGCTGCATTATCAAAAAAATATAATTTATACTTCTTGTCAGATGAAATTTATTCTGAATTGTCTTTTGAAGATAACTATAAGTCAATTGCAACATATGCTCCTGATAAAACAATAATAAGCACAGGTCTTAGCAAATGGTGTGGCGCTGGTGGATGGAGACTTGGATATTTTATTATTCCAGAAAATTTGTCAAATATTACTAATCAACTTAAAGTTTTAGCAAGTGAGACTTTTTCATCTGTAAGTGCACCAATTCAGTATGCTGCAATTACAGCTCATAAAAATAATCATGATGATTATATTCAAAAATCCAAAAATATTCTTAAATCTGTTGGAAATTATGTTTATGAAAATTTAAAATCAAACGATGTTTTAATTAATAAACCACAAGGTGGATTTTATTTAATGCCAGAGTTTGTTGGAAAAAAATTTAATTCATCAAGTGAAATGTGTAAAGATATTTTAGAAAAAACAGGAGTTGCGTTACTTCCTGGATCAGATTTTGGTTTTAAAGAAAATAAATTATTAGCACGATTAAGTTTTACAGATTTTGATGGTCAAAATTTTATGGAAAAAACCCATAATGAAAAAATAGATAATCAAACTATTAAAAATTTTGCACCTAAGGTTGTAGAGGGTGTAAATAGATTAAAAAATTGGTCTAAATAAATTAATTCTTAGCTCGACAATATCTAAATAAAGATGATAAAATTTTTTTATAAATAATAAGGGGGGAAGTTATGAGAAAAATAATCTCAAGAATATCTGCCATCTTTTTATTAGTTGTATCAACTCTGTCATTTACAACTATTGCTAAATCAGCAGAGTTTTTTACAATTGGTACAGGTGGACCTACTGGAGTTTATTTCCAGACTGGAAACGCGATATGCAAAATGCTTCACAAATATGCAACAAGTTCAGAGCATGGAAGAAGCAAAGCTAATTCAGACAAAGCATACAGATGTACTGCGCCTTCAACAGGAGGATCTAATTATAATATTGGACAAATTAAAGAAGGTGAATTTCAATTTGGTGTTGCTCAATCTGACTGGCAGTATCATGCTTACAATGGTTCAAGCAAATGGGAAGGAAAGCAATACAGCAATCTAAGAGCTGTGTTTTCTGTTCACAACGAGCCATTTCAAATTTGGGCTAGAAAAAAAGCTAAAGTAAAAGATTTTGCTGGCTTAGAAGGAAAAGTAGTTAACATTGGTAACCCTGGTTCTGGTCAAAGAGGAACTATGGAAGAGTTAATGAAAGCTAAAGGTGTTAGCAATAGTTTCTTTAAATCAGTAACTGAATTAACTTCATCAGAGCAAGTTAAAGCACTTTGTGATGGTAAAATTGATGCCTTTGGTTACTCTGTCGGTTTTCCAAATGGTGCAATGGAACAAGCTGCAACATGTGGAGCTAAAGCATTACCAATCAATTTAACAGGTTCGGAAGTTCAAGGATTAATAAGCGGAGCTGATTACTATGCTCAAGCAATTATTCCAAAAGGAACGTACACAGGTCAGAAAAAAGACGTTACTACTTTTGGTGTTAAAGCTACTGTAGTTACTAGCGCTGATGTTTCTGAAGAACTTGTATACCTAGTTACAAAAGCTGTTTTTGAAAACTTCGATGATTTCAGAAAACAACATCCAGCATTTGCACCTTTAAAAAAGGAAAATATGATAGCTGACGGATTATCAGCTCCATTACATCCTGGTGCACTTAAATACTATAAAGAAGCTGGATTAATGTAATTATTATCCATATTAAATTAAAAGGCCCGATTTTTATTGGGCCTTTTTTTTAGGATGGTATAAAATTCTTAAATGAGTGAATCATTGAATAATATTGAAACAAAAATTCAGGAAGATATCTCTCCTACAAAAAGATTATCTGGTTTTCATTTAAAAATAGTTGGATACATAGCAATTATCTGGTCTTTGTTTCAATTATGGTACGCCTCACCATTTCCTTTTATGTTGGATTTTGGAATGTTTAAGGGTTTGCCTGCAAGAGCTATTCATTTAGGTTTTGCTCTTCTGTTAGCTTTTTTAATCTTTCCAATTAGGAAAAATAAAAATATTTCAGTATTCGATATATTTATATCTTTGATAGCTCTATTTTGT
>CACGOM010000004.1 GCA_902574705.1 uncultured Pelagibacteraceae bacterium
AGTACTAAATAATCTTGAAAAAACATCAGGGGGTATAATCATCCCTGACTCAGCTCAAGAGAAACCACAAGAGGGCAAAGTTGTTGCTGTAGGCGGTGGTGCAAAAACTGAGGATGGTAAATTAATTCCAATGGATGTTAAAGTTGGAGACAAAGTTCTTTTTGGCAAATGGTCAGGAACAGAAATCAAAATTGACGGTAAAGAGTACAGCATAATGAAAGAGTCAGATATTATGGGTATTTCAACTGGAAAATAATTTAAAATAAGGAGAATAATATGGCAAAAATAGTTAAGTTCAACACAGAAGCTAGAACAGCAATGTTAAAAGGTGTTGATATTCTTGCTAACACTGTAAAAGTAACGCTTGGTCCAAAAGGAAGAAATGTTGTAATCGACAAATCTTATGGTGCTCCAAGAACTACTAAAGATGGTGTTTCTGTAGCAAAAGAAATTGAGCTTGATGATAAGTTTGAAAATATGGGTGCTCAAATGGTTAAAGAGGTAGCAAGCAAAACAAATGACGAAGCGGGAGATGGCACAACTACTGCAACAATTTTGGCCCAAGCAATTGTTAAAGAAGGTTGTAAATATGTAACTGCAGGCATGAATCCAATGGATGTCAAAAGAGGAATTGATGCAGCTGTAGAAACTGTAAAAGAAAAATTAATCTCATCTGCAAAAAAAGTAAAAGATAGTGATGAAATTGCTCAAGTTGGAACTATATCTGCTAACGGCGATAAAGAAATAGGCAATATGATTGCTAAAGCGATGCAAAAAGTTGGGAATGAAGGAGTAATAACTGTCGAAGAAGCTAAAGGAATTGAAACTGAGCTTGACGTAGTTGAAGGTATGCAATTTGATAGAGGATACTTATCGCCTTACTTTATTACAAACGCAGAAAAAATGACAACAGAATTGGAAAACCCTTTAATTCTTTTGCATGAGAAAAAATTAACAAACTTACAACCAATGGTTCCTCTTTTAGAAGCTGTTGTACAGTCTGGAAGACCATTAATGATAATCTCGGAAGATGTAGAAGGTGAAGCTTTAGCTACACTTGTTGTAAATAAATTACGAGGTGGTTTAAAAGTTGTTGCTGTTAAAGCTCCAGGTTTTGGAGATAGAAGAAAAGCAATGTTAGAAGATATTGCAATTTTAACTGGTGGAACTGTTATTTCTGAAGATCTTGGTATTAAACTTGAAAATGTTAAATTAACAGATTTAGGTTCTGCTAAAAGAGTCAAGGTAGATAAAGAAAATAGTACCATCGTGAGTGGAACTGGTAAGAAATCTGATATTGAAGCTAGATGTAGTCAAATCAAACAGCAAGTTGAAGAAACGACTTCAGACTATGATAGAGAAAAGCTTCAAGAAAGATTAGCTAAACTTGCTGGTGGAGTTGCTGTAATTAAAGTTGGTGGAGCTACTGAAGTAGAAGTTAAAGAGAGAAAAGATAGAGTTGAAGATGCGCTTAATGCAACAAGAGCAGCTGTTGAAGAAGGAATAGTTGTAGGTGGCGGATGTGCGCTTCTTTATGCATCGCATGAGCTTGATAAAGTCAAAGTAAAAGGTGACGATCAAAAAGCTGGTGTGGAAATCGTTAAAAGTGCTCTTCAAGCACCAATTAGACAAATTGCAACAAATGCAGGGGTTGATGGTTCCGTAGTTGTTGGAAAATTAACCGAAGGAAATAAACCTACACAAGGTTATGATGCACAAACCGAACAATACGTTGATATGTTTAAAGAAGGTATCATAGATCCTGTTAAAGTTGTAAGAACTGCTTTACAAGATGCTGCTTCTATTTCAGGATTACTAGTTACTACTGAAGCAATGGTAGCGGATAAACCAGAGCCAAAAGATGCTGGTCCAGCAGGCGGAATGCCTCCGGGAGGAATGGGTGGCATGGGTGGCATGGGTGGCATGATGTAATCCAAAATTTATAACAAACAATTTCTAAAAAACCCCCACATGATGGGGGTTTTTTTTTACAAAAATATATGTTTCCAATCACAAAAATTTATATATAACAGCGCCGAAATGACTAACTCTATCAGAAACATTGCTATAATCGCACACGTTGATCATGGAAAGACAACACTTATAGACTCAATTATGAGACAAAGCGGTTTGTTTAGAGAAAACCAAGAAGTTAATGAAAGATTAATGGACAGTGGCGACCTTGAAAAAGAAAGAGGGATTACAATTTTAGCAAAACCAGCATCTATTTTTTGGAAAAATACAAAAATAAATATAATCGATACACCAGGTCATGCTGATTTTGGTGGTGAGGTCGAAAGAATTTTATGTTTAGCAGATGGTGTTATATTATTAATCGATGCAGCAGAAGGTCCTATGCCTCAAACAAAATTTGTTTTGGGTAAAGCACTAAAACAAGGACTAAAGCCAATCGTTGTAATTAATAAAGTTGATAAACCAGATTCTAGAGCAGAACAAGTTATAGATGAAGTATTTGACCTATTCGTTGCTTTAGATGCTAATGAAGAACAATTAGACTTTCCAATATTGTATGCCTCTGGAAGAGACGGATGGTGTATAAAAGAATTATCTGAACCTAAAGAAAACTTAACACAATTAATGGATTTAATTATTGATTACGTTGAACCTCCAAAAGTTATGTCTGATAAACCATTTGCAATGATAGTGACATTGTTAGATAAAGATCCGTATTTAGGAAGATGTTTAATTGGTCGGGTTGAGCAAGGTATAATTAAAGTTAATTCAAATGTTAAAGCAATTAATCTTGATGGTAAAATAATTGAAAATGGAAGATTAACAAAATTATTAGGTTTTGAAGGCACAAAAAAAGTAGTTAAAGAAAATATATCCGCTGGTGATTTAGTTTGTTTAGCAGGATTAAAGGATACGTCAGTTGCAGATACGATTTGTGACCCTGAAATAAATCTTCCTTTAAGTTCAACTCCAATTGACCCTCCAACAATGTCTGTAACAATAACTGTCAATGACTCTCCTTTTGGAGGAACAGAAGGTGATAAAGTAACCTCTACTGCAATAAGAGAAAGACTTATATCAGAAGCAGAAACAAATGTGGCGATAACTTTTGAAGAAAATGAAAATAAAGACTCGTTCATAATTAGTGGAAGAGGTGAACTACAAATTGGAGTTCTTATAGAAACTATGAGAAGAGAGGGTTTTGAATTAACAGTTTCAAGGCCGAAAGTGTTATTTAAGAATGATAATAAGGGAAATAAATTAGAACCAATTGAAGAAGTTACGATAGATGTTGATGAAGAATTTTCAAGCAAAGTAATCGATAGCATGAACCAAAGAAAAGCAGAAATGAAAGATATGAAAGATGTGGGCGCTGGAAAAAAAAGATTAATATTCTACGCACCATCTAGAGGGCTAATAGGTTTTCAATCTAGATTTTTAACAATAACACGAGGCACAGGAGTTTTAAATAAAGTATTTTTAGAGTACGCTCCCTATAAAGGCGATTTAATTGGAAGAAGAAATGGTGCGTTGATATCTATGGAAACAGGATCTGCTGTAGCATTTGCTTTGTTCAATCTTCAAGAGAGAGGTGAAATGTTTATTGATCCTCAAACAAAAGTATATTCAGGGATGATTGTAGGTGAACACTCAAGAGATAATGATTTAGAAATTAATGTGCTAAAAGGTAAAAAATTAACAAATGTGAGATCTTCAGGTAGTGATACAGCTGTAATACTTACACCACCAAGAAAAATGTCCTTAGAACAGATGATGTCTTATATAAATGATGATGAAAATTTAGAAGTTACTCCTAAAAATTTAAGATTAAGAAAAAAATATCTAGATCCTCATGTTAGAAAAAGAATGCTAAAAAATTCTGAGGAAAAAATTTAATTATTAAAGATCTTATCAACCAAATACAATCCTAGAGCAACACAAGGTCCTATTCCAAAAGCAAACAGTAAAGTGCCAATACCAACTGTTCCGCCTAAATACCAGCCGACACTAACAACAGTAATTTCTATAGTTGCCCTCACCAAGGCTATAGGTAAATTTGTTTTTTTTTGTAAACCTACCATTAAACCATCTCTTGGGCCCGCTCCTAAATTAGCGACTAAATATATGCCACCTCCTACTCCAACTGTTATTACAGAAACTATTGCTAAAAATAATTGATTAAAATAATTTGAAGGGGTTGGGACAAATTTTATACAAAGATCAATCATTAGTGCAATTATTAAAGCATTTAAAATAGTTGCCATCCCAGGCTTTTGATCAAGTGGTACCCATAAGATTAAAACAGAAACACTTATTAAAAATGTAATCATTCCAACACTAAGGTTTACATTTAGAGAAATACCTTGGGCTAAAACACTCCAAGGCGAAGCCCCTGTAAAAGAAACAATTAATAATCCCTCGCCCAAACCAAATAACATTAAACCAAAACAACAAAAAAATAGTGTTGAAATTTTTGGTTTTAAATTTAATGGTTTTTGTGAACTCCAGTTAGTTTTGGGAATTTTTTTTATGGATAAAAACATAATTTGATGACTTCTTATATATCTTATATTTCATAATTAATATAAAATTTATATATGAGAATAAAATTATTAAATATTTTAATTATAATAGTTTTAACAATTTTAAGTATTACAAAATTATATTCTCATACTGGACATTATAAAGATTTAAAAAAAATAGAAATGGATATTTATAGAAATGGAGAGGTAATTGGCTATAGCAACTATTCATTCAAAAATGATGGAGATATTTTTCAAGTTGTTAATCAAACTGAATTTGAAGTTAAGGTTTTAGGTGTAAAATTATTTTCTATCAATAGTTTGAGCAAAGAGATTTATAAAAATGAACAACTTATTGAATTTAATTCTGAGACTGTACAAAACAATAAAAAAAAATTTGTAAATTTAAAATATGATAAAGTAAATGATAATTTTAATATTATAGGTTCATCTTATAAAGGGATTGCTGATAAAGAAAATATAGTAGGAAATTGGTGGAATCATAAAATACTTACAACTAATAGTCAAATCAGTCCTTTGTCAGGTAGTATAAAAGAACAAGAAGTAATATTTATATCAAAAGAAACCCTTAAGATTGGTAGCAAAAGTTTTGAGGTTGATCATTTTAAATTAAAATCGACTGATGAAGAACTAGAAGAGGATAAGAAATTAGATTTTGATATTTGGCTTGATAGCAAAAAAAATATTATTATTAAAGTTGAATATAACAGACTTGGTAAGTGGCAGTATATTCTAAAAAATGTTGAATAAGATTTATAATTATTTCCCAGCGACAGTAATATCTTCTATTAACATTGAAGGTGAGTTTGTTGAATAATTAAACTCTAGATCATTTGCCAAAACAATTCTTTTGAACATGTCATTGAAATTCCCAGCGATTGTTACCTCGCTCACTGGATACGCGAATTCTCCATTTTCTATCATCATGCCTGCTGCTCCAACTGAGTAGTCTCCAGTAACAATGTTTGTTCCATGACCTATTGTTTCAGTAATATAAAATATTTTTTTATTTGAATTCATTAAATCTTTTAAATTCTTATCTCCATTTTCAAAATATAAATTAGTTGTTCCCCCGCTTCTTCCGTTTGAAGATAAATTTAATTTCCTTCCATAATAAGTATCAATTAAATAGTCATTTAATACGCCATTTTTAACTAAAGATAAGTTTTGAATTTGAACACCTTCATTATCAAAATATTTTGATCCATTTGCCCTTTTAATATCGCTTCTATCAATAATATTAATTTTTTCTGAAAAAATTTTTTTATTTAATTTATCTTTAAGAAAAGATGTTCCTCTATAAATTGATGAGCCTGTTATTGCATTGGTAAAATAGTTTAAGAAATTTTTTGAAATTCTTTTGTCAAATATTACATTAAATTTTCCGCTATTTATTTTTTGAGGTTTTAGTTTTCTAATTGCAAAGTTTGCGGCATTTGATCCTAATTCTACTGGTTTAAGTAAATTTTCAAAATGTCTTTTTGAAGTATACTCATAATCTCTTTCCATATTCCCATTGCTTTTCGAAACAACTTCACAATAGGCAGTAAAATTGGATGTTTTATAACCATTTTTAAATCCTCCGCTATTTCCTAATATTACCTCAGTTTTACTCTCTGAAAATGATGAACCGTTAGTATTCACAATTTTTGGATTTTCAAACGCAACCTCTTCAGCTTCTTTTAAATATTCAATTTTTTTATTATTTTCAATGTGAGTATCATCTAACAAATCTAATTCTTTAGAGCTTTTAAAAAATAATTCTTTATCTGGTAGAGAGTTAAACTCATCATCTGGTGTAATTTTTGCAGAATCTATACATCTGCTAATTAATTTTTCTAAGTTTTCATTATTTAAATTAGAAGATGATACTGATGTTTTTTTTTTATTAATGTATGCGGTTAGAGATAATCCAATATTTTCCGCTCTATCAGACTCGTCTAGTTTTTGATTTCTAAAACTTACTGTTTCTGATGTATTTTTTATTAGTGCAACTTCAACATCAGTTGCGCCACTTTTTTTAGCTTTTGATATACATTGATCAACTATATCGCCTAATTTATTATTATACTCTAACATTTAATTTAAAGTTGAGTTCCCCCAACAGTCATCTTGTTGATTAATAAAGATGGTTGCCCTACTCCGACTGGTACACCTTGGCCAGCCTTACCACATGTTCCAATACCAGGGTCCAGCATCATATCATTTCCTACCATCAAAACTTCTTTTAGAGCCGAAGGACCATCACCAATTAAAGTTGCACCTTTAATCGGTGAGCCAACTTTTCCATCTATAATTTCGTAGGCTTCAGTGCAATTAAAAACAAATTTACCTGATGTGATATCTACCTGTCCTCCTCCAAAACTAACCGCAAAAATTCCTTTTTTTACAGATTTAATCATTTCCTCTTGTGTATGTTTACCATTCAACATTATTGTATTTCTCATTCTTGGCATCACGACATGTTTATAGCTTTCTCTTCTACCATTGCCTGTTGATTTTGTTTTCATTAATCTTGCATTTAATCTATCCTGCATAAAATTTTTTAAAATTCCATTTTCTATTAAAACAGTTTTTTCTGTAGGGGTGCCTTCGTCATCTATACTTAAACTGCCTCGCCTATTTTCTAATGTGCCATCATCTATAATTGTAACCCCTTCACTTGCAACTCTTTGACCAACTAAGTTATGAAAGGCAGAAGTTTTTTTTCTATTAAAATCGCCTTCTAGTCCATGGCCTACAGCTTCATGTATAAGAATAGCTGGCCAACCAGGTCCAAGTACAACTTGCATTTCACCTGCGGGTGCTGGTTTACTGTTTAAATTTACTGATGCAATTCTTAAAGCTTCGTCACATACATTTTTCCAGTCAGTCTCTTTCAAATAGGCATCGTAATTTTGTCTTCCGCCAATTCCATAAACAGCTGTTTCTTTTCTACCATTCTTTTCAAGCATTACTGAAACATTAAATCTAACAAGTGGTCTCTCATCTGTTAATATTTCTCCACCGTTTCGTATTATTTCAATTGATTTATGTTCACCTAACAAAGTTGCGGTTACTTGTTTAACTGAATTATCTTTTTTTCTTACATATTCGTTAACTTGATTTAAAATTTCAATTTTAGACTTAAAATTTTTTGCTTCGATAGGATCTTGCTCAGTATAATATTTTTTATTTGTTTTTTTAATTTCAAAATTATATGTCCCATTTGAGGAAGATAAAGTTGATTTTAAATTCTTACTAGCCTCGTTTAATGATTTTTTTGTTAAATCACTTGAATGAGAATATGCAACTACATCGCCTGTTACAGCTCTCAGGCCGTAGCCCAAATTAGAGTTATATGAGGATGATTTAATTTTGTTATCATCCAATACTATTGCTTCTGACTTTGAGTCCTCTAAATATAATTCGCCATCATCACACTTATTAAGTGTCTCCGAAACGATACTATTTGCGCTAGAAAGATCTAATTCGCTATTTTTTAGAATTTTTGACATATTCGTAATCTAAGAGACAATTTAATTTTTTCAATTAGGCGTTTTTGCTTATTTAAAGTCTATTTATAATGATTATATGGATATATAAATGAAGATATTTTTCAATAATTCCTGTTCTATTTGTCGCTCTGAAATCAATGTCTATAAAAAACAAGATATAAAGAAACTGGAATGGATTGATATTACAGACAACAAAAATGCTGAAAAAGACACTCAAAAAACTGCTAAAGACCTGCTGAGAAGATTACACGTAAAATCAGATGACAAGGTATATTCAGGTGCAAAGGCATTTATAATTTTATGGAACAGTATGCCAAAATTTAAACTACTTGGAAAAATTTTAAGCTTACCAATTTTGTATCAGTTATTTTCTTTATCCTACGAAGTTGTGGCTTTTTTTTTATATCTTAAAAATAGAAAACAACTAAAGAATTAATTTTGAATAATTAGAAGTATTTGGCTTACAAACGACATTAAAACTAAAAATCCTAAAAAAACGATCAAATACATATAGGTGATAATTTTGTTTTTTTTTCTTCTGAGTATTACAAATTTTTTGTCATCTAGAAATGAAATATCTCTTTTACCAAGAACTGGATAATCATAACTCCACCTCCAAATAGAAGTACCTAATCTATTATCTAGTTTATTGTAGTAATTTATCCAGGAAACTATCCACAAGAAAATTAAAAAAATTAAGGCTAATGTTAAAAAAGTTGTTATCATTTAATATTTTAATTATATTAAAAATACAAAGTATGTCTATCTGGGGAAGTTTAATTGGTGGTATGATTGGATTTTCACTTGGTGGGCCTTTTGGGATGCTATTAGGTTCGCTTTTAGGTGGAAAAATTTCAAGAGCAAGAGCTGGTGCAAGTTTTTCTAATCCTGCACAAAGTCAGCAAATATTTGCTTTATCATTAATTGTTCTATCTGCAAAACTAAGTAAGGCTGATGGTCAAGTGAGCAAAGAGGAATTGATTGCAGTTAAAGATAAATTAAAAATACCAGATAATGAATTAGATCAAGTTGGAAAAATATTTAATCAGGCAAAAAAGGAAAGTACTGGATATGAGCCTTATGCTCAACAAATTGCTCAAATCTATAGTGGCAATATAAATGTATTGGAAGAAGTAATAAATATATTGTTTTATATAGCAGAGTCTGATGGTGAGGTAAGTTCATCTGAACTTAAAATGATTGAAAATATTTCAAAAGTTTTTGGTTTAAGTGAGACACAATACGAAAGTATTAAAGAAAGCAGAAAGGGATCAGACAAATTAAATCCCTATATAGTTTTGGAAAGTAAACCAGATGATGATTTGCAAACAATTAGAAAAAGGTATCTTGATTTAAGTAAGCAGCATCATCCTGATCTACTTTTAAGCAAAGGTGTACCTCAAGAAGTAATAGAAGAAAGCAAGAATAAAATGAGAGCTGTAAATAATGCTTGGGATCAAGTACAAAAACTAAAAAATGAAAATTAATGAAAAAGACGTTTAAAACTATTTTATTTATAAATTTAATATTTATTTTTGTTTCATTTTACAGTTATGCTTCGGAAATTTATCATAAAAATAAATTAGAAAAATTTTTTATGGATTTAAAAAAATCTACCAACATTGACGAAGCAGCTAGTATAGAAAAAAATATTTGGAACTTATGGAGTTTACATCCTAAAAATAAATTTTTAACAAATAAATTAGAATTAGGAACTGAACTAATGGAAAATGGTCAACATAAATATGCTTATAAAATTTTTTCTAATATAATTTTTGAAGATCCAAATTGGTCTGAAGCATGGAATAAAAGAGCAACTGTACTTTTTTTAATGAAAGAATATGATTTATCTCTAATTGACATTGAAAAAACTTTAGATTTAGAACCTCGTCACTTTGGTGCTTTATCTGGAAGGGCCCAAATATATATTGATTTAAAAGAGTATCGAAAAGCTTTGGATAATCTTATGAAAACTAAAGAAATTTATCCTTTATCTAAAGGTAACAGAGTAATACCAAAGCTTGAAAAAATTTTGAGTATCGAGCAAATTTAATTTTCTTTTTTAGATCTAATTTTTGATATTAATTGAGTAAGAGAGTCTACCATCATATCAGATGCTTTAAATATTTCATTTGGCTGAAATTCATTAGATATATTTTTTTCAGGATTAGTTTTATCTTCAATTACAATACCTTGATTTGGAGAATTATCTTTTATGTAAATTAAAATTAACCACTCCTCATCTTGAGACTCATCCCATTTTATAAAAATTTCTCCACTTTCAAATCTTCTGTCTATACATCTGAAAATTGACATTTGTCTTGTTAAATATCTTTTATTTAATTGGAAAACTAAACTATTTGCACTTCTATAAAAACTCTCTAATGATAGTTCTATTTTTTGTCTATCAATATTATATTGTTTTTCTTTTTCTAATAAGATTTCACGGCTATCTCCATCTTGAATTTCTACACCAAGAGCCTCTACTCTTTCTCTGATTTTTTGATCTCTAATTTGCTGATATTTCTCCTTAAGTTTAGCTATTCTATCCTGTAAGCCTTCGTAATCTTCTCTTTGTTCTTGTAATGAGATCTTTTCAAGTTTTTCAAGTTCTTTGATTTCTCTAATTCTAAATTTTTCAATTTGTTTTTCTAATTTTATTTCTTGTAGAAATCTTTTTTGTCTTTCAGCTTGCTCTTTTCTAATTATTGCTTGTTCTTTTCTAAGAAATAATTTTAAATCCCTGTTTCTTTCTTTTTCTAATCTTTGTTCTTCTTTAACTTGTCTTTCTTTTAATTTTAAAGCTTTTAATTCTTCTTCTTGCTCCTGTTTAATTTTTACCTGTTTTTCTTTTTCTTCTTGCTCTAATTTTTTTAATAATATTCTTTTGCTTTTCTTCTTCGCGCAGAACTTTATAAAAATTAATTTTTCTTTCAATACCTGAAAAAAAACTTTCTATTTTTTTATCTAATCTGGAGAAAAAGTTTAAATTAAATTTTGGAAAATTTGAAAGTTTATTTTGTATTCTTACGATTTTTAAAACAATTGACTCTTTTGTTTTAAGTATTTTTTTAGTTTGTATATTTTTAGATTTACCAAGTCTTTTTTTTACTTTTGTTGTTTTTTTTACTTTTCTGGTAAATTTTTTTTTTTACTTTGTTTCTTTTTTTTTTAAGATGAGTTGATCTTTGAGGTTTTTTTTTAAAAGATGATTTAACAAAAATCTTTTTTTTAATTTTTTTCTTTTTTTTCATTGGCTAAACGTTTTACTACCAACAAATTATCGATAAATATAGTCTCTAGTATTAGGTACTGCTGAATGTTTTTTTATAAGTTGCATTTGAAATACAACCTGATCTCCCCATTTGAATGCCATTGCACAACCAACAAGATAAAATTCCCACATTCTCAAGAATTTTTCATCAAACATTTCCAGTACTTTCTCTTTTTTATCTAAAAATCTTTCCTTCCAATTTTTCAGCGTATGATAGTAATGCATTCTCCATACTTCTAAATCCGATAGAATTAAGCCAGATTTTTCAATAGGTTTTACTACCTCGCTTAAACTTGGTGTATATCCTCCTGGGAATATATATTTTGTTATCCAAGGATGAGGGTCTCTTGGGGGATTTACTGAGCCTATAGTATGAATCAGAGCTACCCCATCATTATTTAATAAATTTGAAACTGAATTAAAGTAAGTGTTATAAAATTTCCTACCAACATGCTCAAACATTCCAACACTTACAATTCGATCGAACTTTTCATTTAAATCTCTGTAGTCTTTTAATCTAAACTGAACTTGATTTTCTAAACCATTTTCTTTTGCTTTCTCAATACTATATTTGTATTGGTTCTCAGATAAAGTAACACCCAGTACCTCACATTTGGTTTTTTTTGCTATTTCTATTGCAAGTGTTCCCCACCCAGAACCTATATCTAAAACTCTTTGGTTTGGTTTTAAGTTTAATTTTTTAACAATATGATTAATTTTATTATTTTGAGCTTCTTCTAATGTGTCATTTTCGTTTTTAAAGTATGCACAAGAATATTGTCTTTTTTCATCTAAAAATAAATCATATAATTTCTCTGAAATATCGTAGTGATGTGCAACATTAGATTTGGATTTTTTTTTTAAATTAAAATTTGTAAAAAATCTGTAGCCCCCTCTTATTTTATTAATTGCAGCGTTAAATGAATTAGTTTCATTTCTTCCAATATTTTTTAAAGCTATATCTAAAAACTCTGTTAAGGTACCATTTTCAATTACTACTGATCCATTTGTATATGCTTCACCAAAATATAAATCTGGCAATAGTAAGAGTTTAGTATGTAAACTTTTATCTAAAATTTTCAATGTTATTGGTTTTTCTTTTTTAGGGTTACCAATCATATGTTTATTAAAGTCGGCATCGATTAATAAGAAACCGTCATCTTTAAAAAGGGTATTTAAAAATTCAATTAATTTCATAAAACTAAATTTTAAAATTTAATGAGTTTAATTCAAGAATAAGTTTATCTTTTTTTTCTTTATCCAGAATACTCAATGTGGGTAAAATATTATTGTAAATGCTTTCTTTTGTTCCCAAAAAAGTATGCAGAGCAGATACTAAATTATATTGTTCAAATACTGATCTAATTTTACAAAGCTTTTCATTGTCAGTCTGTTCTTTATTATTTTTAAAATCATCGTAAACTTTTCTTGTCAGTTTACTGGTAACATTGCATGTTGCTGAAATAATACCAGAACATCCTAATTTTAAGCCTTTCAATAATTTAGACTCAGAGCCAGGCAACATTGAAAAATTATCAATTTTTAATGTTTCAAATAAATTGTAGGAGCTATCTTTAAGACCAACTATTTGTTTTGGAAATTTTCCAACAAGTTTTTTGTACACATTCGGGACTAAATTTAAAGCCACATAATTTTTCAAAGTTATATAAAACGATTTGAATATCTTGATGAGTATTTATTATTCTTGAATAAAAGTTGAATACCTCATCATCACCATACTTGTAATAAGCTGGTGGCATAATCAAAAAATTTTTAAAACCTAAAGATTTAGAAATTGAAATTAAATTAATTGTTTCATTGAGGGAATTTAAACCTGTTCCAATTAAATAAGCATCTTTATATTTACTCTTTGATAGTTCATTCAATAAACTAATTTTTTCTGAGACAGATAAGAGTTGAGCCTGGCCTGTGCTACCAAAAATAGCTACCCCATGACAACCATTGTCTATTAAGTTTTCAGAGTGTTTAATTGTTTTTTTTACATCTAGAGCCAAATTCTTATCTAATACTGATAGCCCTGCCGCATAAATACCATTAATTTTACTCATAAATAAAATTTATATTAAAATTATTTTTAGTAAAGATTATAAAAATAGAATGAAAATTTTAGCTGTTCAAAACAGGATGGGAATTGGCGATATGGTAATTTTTTTACCATTCATCGAAGCTATATCCAAAAAGTTTAAATCACCAGTAAGTTTATTAGTTAAAGAAAGTTCTAAAGCAAACGAATATCTTCAAAACACAAAATATATTGACCAAATAATTCCATTATTACGAAACAATAAAAATTTAGAGCATGACGGAATTATTGGTTTTTTTAAGTTAGCTAATAAATTAAGAAAATATAAATTTGATAGTATTTTCATTTTTAATTCATCAGCTAGATTTAATTTAATTGCTAAAATTGCAGGTATTCGAAATGTTTATCAATATCCTGTTTTCAATAAGAAAAATCAGCATATTATAAAAACTGCGCAAAAATTTATTAAAAAAGAATTAAATATTTTAGTAAAACCAAATCCTAAAATAAATATTGGAAAAAAACAGATTTTTTTAGCTAGAAAAAAATTTAAAATTAAATCAAAAGAAAAAAATATCCTTTTAGGAATTGGCGGATCCGGTCCAACCAAACGAGTTCCAGCAAAAAAGTTTATTGAATTTATTGAGTTGGTCTCAAAAAAATATAAATCTAAGTTTTTTTTAGCCACTGGTAAAAACTCAGCAGAACAAAATATATTAAAAGAAATTTTAAAATCAAAACACAAAAAAAAATGTCAAAGATTAGATAATTTATCAATCAATAGTATATTGCCACTTATAAGCAATTGTGACATTGCGGTTTGTAACGACTCTAGTTTTAGTCATTTGTCTTCTGCTCTTGGAATTAAGACAATTGTGTTAATGACAGACACTCCATTAATGTATGGAAATTATAGTAAATTTATGCACCCTGTTATTCCTGATGGAGAAAAAAATGTTACTCACAACACTCTTGGAAAAAATAAAATTAGTCCAAAAAAAATTTTTAATAAATTTAAAAAATTGATTAGTTGATGTCTTTTAAAACAATCTCTTTTGCTTCATTAACCAAACTAGATAATCTAGTAGTTTCTGGTGAAATATCTGGATGGATTTTTTTTTGTATTTTGGCATGAGCTTTTTTAACATCATCTTTAGTAATTTTTTTACTTCTATCTAAATTTAATATCTTATAGGCTTCATCAATATTAATCGTTGAATTATTCATGCTGGAGGTCTGATTGAAAGAGAATCTATTTGATGATCTTAAATACTGTATAAGTCTAAATAAGCCAATTAGTTGATAAAGAGTGAGTCCTTTTAATTTTATTACTCCAAGGCTTAATAGAATTAATGGTAGTGAAAATAAAAATCTCCCACCAAAAGCTAATAAAATTGCAAGAAGTAGTGATGCTAAAAAAATTAGAATTCTAAATCCTTTGGATATTTTTTTTGCTGGGGACCTTGCAATAAGTCTTAATAATAAATAAATAACTACGAAAGCAATTAAAGTAAAAATTATAACATTCATCTATTATGAAAATACCACAGTTAACCAAAAAACCTGAATTAAAATCTTGTCACAATGTTGATTGGGAAGATAATTATAGTTGGATCCATCAAAATAACATTTTAGAAGTTTTGAGGGATAGCTCAAAACTTTTACCAGATGTAAGAAAATACCTCGAAGAGGAAAACGCTTACACAGAGCACCATTTAAAGGACACAAAAAATATTCAAAAAAAATTATTTGATGAGATCAAAGGTAGAATTAAACTAGATGACCAGTCTTTGCCCTATAAGGACAAAATCTATGAATATTGGACCAAAACTACCACTAAAGGAAATTACTCTATTAAACTTAGAAAAAAAATTGGATCAGATAAAGTAGAAGAAATCTGGAATGGTGACAATGAGAAAGAAAAATTAAAAACTGAGTATTTCGGTGTTGGTGACTTAGAGGTAAGTTATAACGATAAATATCTTGGTTACTCTTTAGATTTAAAAGGATCTGAATATTATACTATTTATATAAGAGATATTGAAACCAACGAACTAGTTACAGAAAAAATTGAGGAAACGAGTGGCAGTATTACTTTTAGCTTAGATGATAAGTTTATTTTTTACTCAAAATTAGATGAGCATCATAGACCTAGAAAAATATTTAGACATAAATTAGGAACTTCGGTTAAGGATGATAAATTAATATTTGAAGAAAAAAGTGAAGCTTTTACCTGTGGGATCGGTGTAAGTTCTGATGAGAAATATTATTTTATATCAACCTCAGATCACAATACATCTGAACAATATTATTTTTCTAAAGAAGAAGAAAATCCAAAACCTAAACTTATTAAAGAAAGAAAAAGGGGTGTGATTTATGCTGTAAATTCTTGGGATGGAAAATTTTATTTACATACAAATGAAAAAGCTGAAGACTTTAAAATTGATTATTGTGAAGATCTTAAAAATCAAAATTGGAAATCTTTTATTCCAGCCAAAGATGAGGTTTTAATTGGTGGACTTGTTTTTTTAAAAGATTGGATAATAAGATCTGAAACTTCAAATGCTTTGGGTAAATTAATTATTAGAAATCCTAAAACTGGTGAAGAAAATGATCTTAACTTTGTAGATGAAAAAGTTATAGTTCCTGGCATATCATTAAAACAAAGGGATAAAAATACTGATGAAGTGTATTTATCGTATTCTTCGCCTAAAACTCCAGGCAAAACGTATTTGTATAATTTAAAAACAAAAGATAAAAAACTAGTTAAAGAACAAGAAATTCCATCAGGTCATAATCCAGATGATTACATTGTAGAAAGATTGGAGTGCCCTTCTCATGATGGAAGATTGGTTCCTATAACTATTACAAGACACAAAAAAACAAAAATTGATGGAAGTGCAAACATACTTTTATATGGTTATGGATCTTATGGCAGTTCAATGTCACCTGGGTTTTCATCAACAAGACTAAGTTTAATTGATAGAGATATAATTTGGGCAACAGCTCATATTAGAGGTGGAATGGAAAGAGGGATGAAATGGTGGAAAGAAGGTAAATTATTAAATAAAAAAAATACCTTTAAAGACTACATTGCAACTGCAAAATTTTTAATTGATAAAAATTATACTTCAGAAGGAAAAATAATTGGAATGGGTGGATCTGCTGGTGGACTATTAATGGGCGCAGTAGTTAATACAGCCCCAGAATTGTTTTTAGGAATGATAATGGCTGTTCCTTTTGTTGATTCTTTAACCACAAACCTTGATCATTCATTACCACTGACAGTTGGTGAATTTGATGAATTTGGAAATGCAAAAGATAATAAAGAACACTTTGATTATATTTATTCTTATGCTCCATATAATAATATTAAAAAAATGGATTATCCTCATATTTTTATTACAACTAGTCTAAGTGATAACAGAGTTTTATTTGATGAGCCCGCAAAATTCACTGCAAAACTAAGAGATTATAAAACTGACAATAATTTACTTTTATTGAAAACAGAAATGAATGCTGGTCATGGTGGTAAGACTGGAAGAGATAGTGCTATAGAAGAAGTTGCATTAGATTATGCTTTTGCATTAAAAGTTTCGGATAAAATTTAATTAGACCTACTTGAAAATCTAAAATTCATTACTAAGTATTCTTTGTAAGTCGCCTGATGGGACTTACATAAATAAACTTGCTTAAAAAGGAGGGTATATATGACAAGTAAGGATCTATCTATATTCAACTCATTAAGACCGTTTTCAATTGGTTTCGACGATATGTTTGACCAATTTGAGAGCATGTTGGGCAATGGAGGTTTGACTATGCAGTCGAATTATCCACCATACAACATAAGAAAAACAGGTAAGGACAACTATGCAATAGAAGTTGCTCTTGCTGGTTTTAGCAAAGATGATGTTGAAGTTGAGTTTGAGGACAATTTATTAACGGTAAGAACTAAACAGGTAAATAAGTCTGAAAACAAAAATGAAGACGGTGAAGTAATTCACAGAGGTATATCTCAAAGACAATTTGCTAGATCATTTACAATTGCAGATGATGTGAAAGTAAATGGTGCTGAATTAAAAGATGGTCTTTTGACAGTAGCTTGTGAAAGAATTTTGCCAGATCATAAGAAAAAAAGACTTATTGAAATTAAATAAGTATTAACCTTGCTTGTGGGGATTGCTCCCCACAAGTAAAAATAGTTTATTTATTTGGTAATGTAGCGTTTAGAATAAATGCTAACAATCCTGCTGGTATTAATCCCGTTGTAAGCAATAATCCTAATTTAATTCCTAAATCTGGTACATGTGCAACAAACTCAGGAAATGCATATAGCCCTATTCCAAAAGATAGTGATAATGCTAAAATTAAAACATTTCTTTGGCTCATTTCTGATTTTGAAATTAGTTTAATTCCAGCACCAGCAATTAATCCAAACATAATTATAGCAGCTCCTCCAATTACTGAATCTGGCATTGCAGCAATTATTCCGCCAAGTTTTGGAAACAAACCTAATAAAATTAAAATAACTCCAGCAACTGTACCGACGTGTCTACTAATTACTCCAGTGAATGCAACTAAGCCAGCATTTTGTGAATAAGAAGTATTAGGCATAGCATTAAAAATTGACGCAAAAGCTGTTCCAACTCCATCAGCCATTATTCCACCTGAAAGCTCTTTATTAGTAGCTTCCCTATTTGCTCCACCCATTGTTGTTGCGCTGATATCTCCTATAGTTTCAATTGTAGTTACAATTGACATAAAGAGCATTAATATTACTGCACCCCATACAAAGTCTATTCCATATTGTAATGGCATAGGAATTGCAAACCAGTCAGCAGCTGCAATTTTCTCCCATCTAACTTCTCCAAGCATAGCGGCAACTAAGAATCCAGCTACTATTCCGATTAGAATCGAGGCTGCAGACGCCATTCCTTTTCCTTTAATATTTGCTAGTAGAGCAACTATTAAGACTGTTCCAGCGATTGTTAAATGATGCCAGTTTGCAAAAATTTCTGGTTTATTATTCATTAACCATACACCTCCACCAGCATATTTAAATCCAACTTTAAGAAGACTAATTCCAATCATTAAAACAACTATTCCAGTTACTAACGGAGGAAACATATGACGAATTGGTTTTAACATTCTTCCAATCCATATTTGAAAAATTCCTCCTATAAATGCAGCTGTAAATATTGCTCCTAAACCAAAAGCTTTGAAAGGTAACATTATTGGAATGAAAGCAAAGCTTGTACCTTGTATTATTGGTAGTCTTGAACCTATATCTTTATAACCAACAGTTTGTATTATTGTTGCAACACCCGCAGCAAACAACGCCATTTGAATTAAAAAAATCTTTTCTCCAGTAGTCACGCCAAAAACACCAGCTACAATTAGTGGAACTGTTATGTTCCCAGCAAACATTGCAAACACATGCTGAATACCTAAGGGTATTGACTGATTGAGTGGCAATTTTTTATCAGCAGATCCTGAAGTCGAAACTTTATTTTTTGCCATATATCCTCCATTTACTTTAGATAAGCCTAACAAAACGCTTATCAATGTAAATTAAAATGAAGAAGAATAATTTGGGTATTTAGAGTAATTTAGGTGAAATTAGTTCAAATTGGTTTTTTTAACTATATACATCCACTTGAAGAAAATTTAACAACGGTTCCATTTGAATTAATTTCAAATTTTCTTTCGCAAGGAATTCCGTATTTTTTAGTTTTATAAACTAAAATTTCATTTCCATTTTCGCTTATGAAATCAGATGATGGGGCTCCGATCTCCAACCTAAGTTCATTAACAGGTTTCCCCACAAACATTCCAAATTTTTCGTTTTCTTTTTCAACTACATCGTCAGATTTTTTTTTTATAGTTTGACAACCTGTTGAAAGAATGAAAATTATCAGTAAAAATTTTATAAATTTATTGTTCATGCCTATTACATACAAATAAATTGTGTCATAAATAAAATTAAATCCTCAGTTGTAAATATATCATTATTAACCACATTTTGATCTCAAATTGCCCAATTTATTGGGATTTTTTAATAAGAATCAATTACTGTCACAGCAAATAAGGGAGGTCTAATGTTAGATAACTACTTTAAATATAAACAACATAAGACGGACTTTAAAACAGAGGTTGTTGCCGGTGTGTCAACTTTTTTGACTATGGCATATATAATGTTTTTAAATCCGCTTATATTGTCTGAAGGAGGCTTTGATAGAGGCGGTGTATTCACTGCCACAGCTTGTGCGACGGCATTAGCTTGTTTCATCTGTGCTTTCTATGCAAAAACTTGGCCTGTGGGACTAGCGCCTGGAATGGGAATAAATGCATTTATTGCCTACGGTGTATGTCTTGGAATGCAATACACACCTGAAGAAGCTTTAGGTGCTGTATTAGTAGCCGGTGTAGTGTTCTTAATAATTTCACTAACACCAATCAGAGCTTGGTTAATTAACTCAATTCCAAAAAGTTTAAAACTTGGTATAGGTGCTGGAATTGGATTATTCTTGGCTATAATAGGATTCCAAATAATGGGATTGACTTCTGATAATCCTGCAACTTTGGTTGGCCTTGGTGATCTTTCCAATCCACTATTATTACTTGGTGCCGGAGCTTTTGTTTCAATGATTGTAATGGAGCAAAAAGGTATCAAAGGTAATATAATTATTGGAATTGTAGGATTTAGTGCAATTGCTTGGATAACGGGTTTAGGAGATTTTTATGGTGTTGTTTCGGCACCACCATCAATGACTTATCTCTTCAAATTTGATTTAGGTGCTGCACTATCAGCTTCAATGGTTACAGTAATATTTACTTTATTTTTTATCGACTTTTTTGATACAGCTGGAACACTAACTAGTGTTGCAAATGTAGCTGGTAAAATTGGTAAAGATGGAAAAATCCAAGACATTGACAAAGCTATGCTATCAGACAGTGTATCTACAGTTGCTGGTGCCATGATGGGTACCTCTACTGTAACAACTTATGTTGAATCAGCTGCAGGGGTTAAAGCGGGTGGTAGAACTGGAATGACATCATTAGTAATAGGTATTCTATTCCTTTTATGTCTATTTTTCAGTCCACTTGCTACTAGCTTACCTAAAGAAATAGATGGAGCCGCACTTATATATATTGCAACACTTTTTGTTAGGAACATCACTGACATAGAGTGGGACGATATATCAGAAGCAGGTCCAGCTGTTCTTGCTATGATAGCTATGCCATTCACATATTCTATATCTCATGGAATTGCGCTGGCATTTATTTCATATGCTGCAGTAAAACTTGTTACACTTAAATTTGATACAAACCCTGCTATTTGGGTTATAGCTATAGCAAGCGTAGTAAGTTTTGCCATATAAGTTTTAGAGGTAATTTAAATTTTAAAAAAGGCGGTCTTTTTAAGATCGCCTTTTTTTATTTAAGGTGTTTTTTTTTAATATCTTCAATTCTAGTTTCTTCATAGATTTCAAAAGGCTGAACAATCCAGGGATTTGCATCCAATTTGACTGCACAAAAATCAGGTTCAAATGTTGACTTTTCTTTTTTCCACAATGTAGCTGTTTTTATTTCTTCAATTTTACCTTTGATTGGACCATACTGTCTAAGCCAATCTATACTTTTATTAAAAGTAATTCCGGTATCTGATAAATCATCACATAATAATATTCTGCCACCCATATTAGGTGCTATAGAACTCATTTCTCTTGAAAAAACAATATCACCTTGTTCATCTTCTATTCCTTTACCACTGTAAGACTCGACCGCAAGGTAAGCACACTTTAATTTAAAAATTCTGCTTAACACGTCGATCATTGGGGCGGCACCTCGCATAATTCCTACTAATATATTGGGTTTATATCCACTTTCATCAATTTGAATTGCAAGCTTCTCAACAGTTCTATTGTACTCTTTCCAGCTTACAATTAATTTTTCTGACATTTTTATAACTGATTAATTTTTGAATATAAAAATTATAACTGCTAGAATTATCAAAGCAACTATTGATAATAATAAAATATTCAACCTATGAATGTTTTTACCTCTAAGATTAAAATAATGTCTAGCCAAACCTGAAATTATTCCAAGCAATACAAGGATTGCCCAATTATACTTATGGTAAACAAGGAAACTAAAATGCCCAGATAACATAATGAATAAAACTAAAAAAGTTGAATAATTGTTATGAATTGATCTTTGCTTAGCCGCTAAAGACAAACTCATATCAAATTTTTTTGATCTCCTGCTACTATTTATTATGTTCATTTGGTTTGGAATTATTACTGTAAATACGTTTGCAAACATATTTGAACCAATAATTAATCCAACACTTAAAAAGGCAAACTTAGGTCCAAATATTTTTGTTAAACCAAAAGACAAAATGGTTAACAAAATTAACATTGTTGAAACAAATAAGAAATCATTTTTTATTAAATCAGATTTACACAAAAAATCATATATTAACCAAGATACAAGCATGGATAAAGCTGAATATAAAATTGCAGAAGTTGGTGATATGAGAAGTACTCTTTTATCAACCATTAGTACTCCGGCGTTGTAATAATAAATAACGAATAAAAGTAAAATTCCTGTAACGAATGTTAGATAACTCTGCCACTTAAATATTACAAGATGTTTAAGATACATGCTTTCAGGAGCTTTTTTAAGTCTGGTTAATTTATAAAAAAATCCTGAGTGCATTAGATAGCCTTCGCCATCTATATCTTTGCTTGTAATTTTTTTATTAAGCTTATTGTCCAAATAATTAAATAAAAAGCTATTGCCAACCCAAAGGATTGCAAATAGTACATGTCCCCATCTTAAAATCACTTCAGACCATTTTAATACATATGTAAGAATATCCATTTAATATTTAATTTTATCCTCTTTGTTATCCCAAATTTTAAATGCTTCCAAGGCTTCATCGCGATTCATTTGGTGCATTTTAATTTTTCTTTTATCAATTTCTTTATTTATTTCAGAGTAAATAAAGGAGTCATCGAAATCGATATTCTTTGCATCCAATCTGGTGTTTGCGTAAAAAATATTATCTATATGAGCCCAATAAATTGCTGATAGGCACATCGGACAAGGTTCACAAGTAGAGTATAGGTCACATCCTTTTAAAAAGAAATTATTTTGATTTTGACATGCATTCCTAATTGCTACAATTTCTGCATGTGCTGTTGGATCATTGTTCGAAGTGACTTTATTAAAACCTTCTGCAATAATTTTATTATCTTTTACAATCACACAACCAAAAGGCCCGCCTTTTGATTGCGCACTTTGAATTGACAACTCAATAGCTCTCAACATAAATTTTGATTTATCATTCATAAAACTAAATTTCACCTCTAAGCTTATTTATACTAATTAATATTTTTTCAGCGGTAGCGGGAGCATCAAGTTCAGGAGCTTTTTTGTAGTTTGAAACG
Organism: uncultured Pelagibacteraceae bacterium; assembly: GCA_902574705.1. Classification (GTDB taxonomy): domain Bacteria; phylum Pseudomonadota; class Alphaproteobacteria; order Pelagibacterales; family Pelagibacteraceae; genus Pelagibacter. Next base: position 22,788 of record CACGOM010000004.1, read on the forward strand.
GACGCTATTGCATCTTTAATTGCAAAGAAAACACTCATAGCAAGCATTAATGGAGGTTCTCCTGTGGTTTTTTGTTTATTTACAACATTTTCAACATTGGATCCTCTTTTAAAAATTTCTACATTAAATTTGTCTGGTGTATCTGTTACTGCTGGAACCTTATATGTAGATGGTGAATAAGTTCTTAATTTTCCAGATTTATCCCAAACTACTTCTTCCATAGTTAACCATCCTTGACCTTGAACGAAGCCACCTTCAATCTGTCCAAGTTCAAGTGCAGGATTAATCGCATTACCAGCATCATGAATTATATCAACTCTGTCTACTTTATTTTCTCCTGTAAGTGTATCGATTGTTACTTCAGTAACAGCTGCACCATAACAAAAATAATAAAAGGGTCTCCCTTTAAATTTCTTCTTGTCAAAATTTATTTTTGGTGTTGAGTAAAAACCAGATGAAGATAGCGAGATTCTATTTAAATATGCTTCTTGAATTATTTTTTTAAAATTAAAGGATCTATTGCCGATATAAATATTCTCATTTTTATAAACAGGTTCAATTTTTGATAAAATATTATATTTTTTTTTAATAAAATTATTAAGGTTTGTTTTAATTTTTTCTGATGCATTTAAAGTTGCTGCCCCATTTAAATCTGTTGTAGATGACGCAGCACTAGCTGATGTATTTGGAACTTTAGAGGTATTAGTTGAGGATATCTGTACTTTTTCAAAAGGTAATCCAAACGTATTTGCTACTAGCTGGGCAATTTTTGTATGTGTACCCTGGCCCATTTCTATACCTCCATGATTTATATGTATACTTCCATCAGTATATATGTGCACTAACGCACCTGCTTGGTTTAAGTGAATTGTTGTAAAAGAAATTCCAAATTTGACTGGAGTTAAAGCTATTCCTTTTTTTTTAAATTTATTTTTAAGGTTAAAATTTCTTATATCATTATATCTTTTTTTATAGTCAGATTTATCCAACAAACTTTTATAAATATCTTGGATTACGTTGTCATTAATTTTCATCCCATAGTGAGTTATATTTCTATCGTTTTGACGATAAAAATTTTCTTTTCTAATCTCGCTAGGATCTTTTTTTAAATATCGTGAAATATTATCAATAATATTTTCTATAGCCATCATACCTTGATTGCCCCCAAAACCCCTGAAGGCTGTTGAGGATGACGTATTTGTTTTACATAAATAATTTTTAACTTCTAAGTCTGATAAATAATATGCATTGTCCAAATGCAATAATGCTCTTTCATTAATTGCATAAGAAAGATCTGGTGACATTCCACATCTTGAGGCAAGTTTTAATTTTAATCCCTCTATTTTTCCATCATCATTAAAACCTACTTCATACTCAGAATAGAAGTCGTGACGTTTACCTGTTAATATAATATCGTCATCTCTATCAAGTCTTAGTTTGATAGGGTTTCCGGTTTTATGGGACAATAACGCACAAATAGCAGCTGTCATAAAATTTGTTTCTTTACCACCAAATCCACCTCCTATTCTTCTAACGGTAACTGTTATTGAATTACTTTTTTGATTTAACATCTTTGCTATGATCTGCTGAGTTTCAGATGGATGTTGTGTTGAGCTATAGACCAGTAAATTATTATCCTCTTGTGGAATAACTAAACAAACTTGTCCTTCCAAATAAAAATGTTCTTGGCTTCCTGTATTAAATTTACCCACTAATTTATTTTTAGATTTGTTAATTTTATTTTGTGGATTTCCTTTTTTGATAATTCTTGGATTAAAAAGAAGATTATTTTTTTTTAGAGCCTCTTCAATTGTTATGATAGGTTTCATTTCTGTATAAGTAATTTTTGCTTTTAAGACTGCTTTTCTTGCAAGCTCTGTGGTGATTGCAGCAACTGCAAATAATGGTTGCCCAAAGTATTCGACTTTAGTTTTTGGAAATATTGGGTCTCCATCAAATACTGGGCCTACATCATTTCGTCCTGGAATATCCTTAAAAGTTACGACTGATTTAACACCCTCACTTTTTTCAACATCACTCAAATCAATTTTTCTTATCTTGGCATGAGCTTTTTCACTCCATCCAATCGCCCCATGCAAAATGTTTGAAGGCTCAGTTATATCATCAGTATAATGAGCATTTCCGGACACATGCTTAGATGCACTGTCATGTGGTAAGCTTTGATTTTTTATCATTTATCATTTCTCGTTAGTTTATTCTTATTAATTGTTTATTCTTAATTTCATAAAAAGCTTTTAATAATAAATTTTTAGCAACTGCTAATCTATATTGACTACTGGCCCTCATGTCATCCAAAGGTGAAAAATCTTTATTTATTAAATCTACCGCTTTGCTAAAAGAATTTTCGGAAAACTCAGAATTTTTTAGTTTTTTTTCAATTGCAGATGCTCTTTTAGGTATTTCAGACATACCACCGTAAGCTATAGTTACTTTTGTGATTTTATTTTTTTTAATTAAGAAACTAAAAGAACCACAAACAGATGAAATATCATCATCAAATCTCTTTGAAATTTTATAAGCTTTAAAAATATTATCTTTATTTATAGGTATTTTAATTGAATATATAAATTCACCTTTTTTTAATTTAGTTTTTCTATAAGAAATAAAAAATTCACTTAACAAAAAAGTTTTTTTTTGTTTTTTCCCTTGAACAACAATTTTTGCACCTAGTGTAAGTAATAGCGGCAATGTATCTCCTATTGGCGATGCTGTTGCAATATTTCCTGCAATTGTACCTACATTTCTTATTTGAAGGGACCCGTATCTTTTTAAAATATCATGAAAATCTAAAAAATATTTTTTAATATAGTTTTGAAATTCGTAAAGTGATGTCGTAGCACCTATCTCCAATAATTTTTTATTTTTTTTAATGAAATTTAACTTTTCGACAGAATTTAGTGAAATAATAGTTTTAATTTCTTTTCTAAATTTTGTAACCTCAAGAGATAAATCAGTACCTCCACTTAAAATTTTTGCATCAGGGTGTTTACTCAATATTTTTTTTAAGTTAGAAATTGTTTTAGGTGCAAAGAACTTTTTTCCCCCATTATTAATTTCAATATCAATACTTTTAATTTTTTTTAACAGTTTAATTGTTTTTTTTTGTTTTATTTTAAAATGATCTTTGTCGTTTTTGTTGTCTAAGCTTTTTGCGGCATCAATAATTGGTCTATATCCTGTACATCTGCATAAGTTACCTGACAAAGCTTCGTCAACTACCTCATTATTTATCGAACGATTATTTTTATGCATTGAGAATAAAGACATTGTAAAACCTGGTGTACAAAACCCACATTGTGAGCCATGGAATTTGATCATTGCTTCCTGGACTGGGTGAAGTTCACTGCCATTACTTAAATCTTCTACTAGAATTAATTGCTTCCCATTTAATATTGGTAAGAAACTAATACAAGCATTTATAGCTTTATAAAATATTTTATTATTATTCAGTTCACCTAAAACTATAGTACATGCACCACAGCCTCCTTCTGCACAACCTTCTTTCGTGCCAGTCTTTTTTAAATCGTTACGAATATAATTTAAAATAGTTTTATTTGGATCAGGATTTTTTATTTTAAAGATTTTGTCGTCAAATAAAAATTGGATTGTATCGGAAACCATTAGCTTCCTCTATATGTTGAATAACTCCAAGGAGATACTAATAACGGGACATGATAGTGCTCACTATTGTTTGAAATTCCAAACCTAATAATAACATCATCTAAAAATGGAATAGCTTCTGATTTAAGAATATTTTTAAAATAATCCCCTATATAAAAAACTAATTCATATTTTCCTGCTTTAAAGTTATTTTTTTCTACAAGAGGACTATCTGATCTTCCATCAGAATTTAGCACAATTGAATTTAGTTTCGATTTTTCTTCACCACTAATATAAAATAAGTCAACTTTTATTCCTTTTCCAGGTTTCCCAGAATATACATCTAAAACATGTGTAGTTAATTTGGTCATATTGATTGTTGTATATTACACAAAAACAAATAATTAATATATTAAAACTTAAATAAACGTCCACTATGAGCTTAGAAAATGATCTTAATAATTTAAATAGAGATAAATTTGTATCTTTGTTTGGAGTTATTTTTGAAAAAACACAATGGATAGCTGAAAAGCTTTTAGAGCACAAACCTTTTAAAGATAAAGAGGATTTAATAAATAAAATGATTAAAATTTATGAGGAGACAGAAAAAAACGATATTTTAAATATTTTAAGATCTCATCCCAAATTAGCAGTAGAAAAAAACTTAACCAAACACTCAAATGATGAACAGTCTCGTGCAAATCTCAAAAATTGTACAGAAGAAGAATATGATGAATTTAAAAAACTAAACAGTCAATATGAAAATAAATTTGGGTTCCCATTTATTATAGCTGTAAAGGGCAAAGATAAAATTGAAATACTAAATAATTTTAGACAAAGAATTAATAATGATGTAGAATTAGAATTCAAAGAAGCAAAAATTCAAGTTAAAAAAATTGCTCTATTCCGACTAAATGAATTATTTATAAAATGAAAAAAATAAAATTTAAAAATACAGTTAATTTAGCTGAAACAAAATTTGGCTCTAAAATTATTTATAAAACTGACGAGTTTTTTGGAGCTGCAAAAAGAATCCTAAGTGCTGAAAAACCTGTCTTCAAAGAAGGAGTTTATGATAAACATGGAAAATGGATGGATGGATGGGAGACAAGAAGAAAGAGAAGAGATGGTCATGATTTTTTAATTATAAAATTGGGTAGGCCTGGTAAAATATTTAATGTAGATATCGACACATCTTATTTTTCAGGTAATCAACCCTCGCAGGCATCTTTAGAGGCATGTTACTCAAAAAAAAATCCTACAAAAAAAACAATTTGGAAAACCATCTTAAACAAAAAAAAACTTGGTCCAGATAAAAATCATAATTTTAAAATCTACAATCATTCAACTTTTAATTTCATTAAATTAAATATTTTTCCTGATGGTGGTGTTGCTAGAATAAGACTTAATGGAATAGTAGATTTAGAAAAAATAAATCTTAGTGGAAAAAACGTAAATTTAACCTCTATATTAAATGGATCTACAATTATTGGTTGTAATAATGAACATTTTGGTAAAGCTGAAAATGTCCTTAGTCCTGGTACTGGACTTAATATGGGAGATGGGTGGGAGACTAGAAGAAGTAGAGGTAAAAATTTCGATTGGATAATTATTAGATTTGGTAAACCTGGTATAATTGATAAGTTAGAAATTGATACACACCACTTTAAGGGAAATTATCCAGACTCACTCACAGTTCAATCAGCATTAATACCAAAAAAACTAAATTCAAAAAAAATTTTAACTAATTCAAGAAATTGGAAGATCTTTTTAGAGAAAACTAAATTAAAACCTCACAAAAAACATTTATTTAAAAGTAATGTAATTAAAAAAAATAAAATTAACTGTTTAAAAATTAATATTTTTCCTGACGGTGGCATTTCTAGAGTAAGAGCATTTGGGAAGGTAATGAAATGAATATAAAAATTAGACCAAAAAAAGTTAGTAAGAAGAATTTCCAGAAATTTGGCCAGATAATAGACGCAAGTAAAAAAAAATATTTTAGAATTAATAATGGATTTGCAAAAAGATATGATAATCTTGGAAAGATAGACACATCAAAAAAGAAAGGAACAACTATAGTAAGTATTTTTTCCGCAAAAAAAAGAAGGTTTCCAATGAAAATTGACATAATGGAAAAACATCCATTGGGAAGCCAAGCGTTTGTACCTATGAAAGAAACTTCATTTTTAGTTTTTGTTGCCCCAAAGGGTAATAAGCCAAACTTGAAGAAGATTGAATCATTCAGAATACCTAAACAAACAGGAATAAATTTAAACCCTGGGATTTGGCATTTTCCTCTTATATCAATAAAAAACATGAATTTTTTAGTTATAGATAGAAAGGGAAAGGGTAAAAATTTAATTATTCATAAATTCAAAAAAGAAAAAATTTACCTCTTAAAATGAAAAAAAAATATCCAAGAAATATGTTAGGCTACGGCTCAAATCTCCCAGAGGTGAAATGGCCAAATAACTCTAAAATTGCGGTGCAATTTGTACTAAACTATGAAGAAGGTGGTGAAAATTCTATTTTACATGGCGATAAGTATTCTGAAATTTTTTTATCTGAAATAGTTGGTGCTAAAGCTATTAAAGGACGTAATATTAATATGGAGACGCTGTATGAATATGGTTCGAGAGCTGGCTTTTGGAGAGTCCATAAACTATTTGAAAAATATAATCTACCTTTGACAATATTTGGAGTTGGCATGGCTCTAGAAAGAAATCTTGAAATTTGTAAAGAAATGAAAAAATCAAATTATGAGATTGCCTCTCACGGTTGGAGATGGATTGATTACCAAAATGTTTCTAAGTCAATTGAAAAAAAGCATATGCAAAAGTCAATTACTACTATAAAAAAAATTTTTGGTAAAAGACCTGTCGGGTGGTACACAGGGAGGTGCAGTCCTAATACTTTAAACCTAGTGATTGAAGATGGAGGTTTTTTATATTGCAGTGATACATACAGTGATGATCTTCCATTTTGGGAAATAAAAGGAAAGAAAAAACAACTTATGGTACCTTATACATTAGATAATAATGATATGAGATTTCTTACAAATCAGGGATTTAACTCAGGAGATCAATTTTTTAATTATTTAAAAGATAGCTTTGACGCGCTGTATGAGGAAGGAAAAGATAAACCAAAAATGATGTCAGTTGGTTTGCATTGCAGAATAATTGGTAAACCCGGTAGGATACAATCTCTTAAAAGATTTTTGGATTATATAACAAGTTTAGATAGAGTTTGGATTTGTAAAAGGGAAGAAATTGCAAATCACTGGATTAAAAATCACAATAACTAAAATCAATTTACAGAAGCTTCTGCAACATAATAAGCAACAGCCTCAATTTCTTCTTGAGATAATATACCTAAGTAAGATGGCATAACTCCAGCACCATTAGTAACTGAAATAATTACTCTACCTATATCAGGTTTTATTTCATTTAAATTTGGACCTACGTTTGCAGCAGAACCAGCATCCTGTAATGAATGACATGCTGAGCAATTACCCGCATTTAAGAATATATCCTTACCTAGAAGAAATTTATCATCAGATGTTGCGAAATTTATTTTTAAAAATAAAAAAAATATAGAAATAATAATATTTTTTTTCATTTATCTATAAATAGCAATTAAAGAATTTATTCATATAAATCCTTAACACTTATAAATTCATTGGATAAATGTTTATTTTTCGACTTTATTTCATCAAAAAAATTCCAAGCTAAGACTAGTATTTGAGAATTTTTATCTTTAATTTTTTCTTTTGGATAAATTGGAATATTTATACCAGGAATTATTTTATTATGCTTAAGTTTATTATCTTCTACAATGAAATCTATCTCTTTATTAATACCAAAAAAATTAAGTGCCGTTGTTGCTTTTGCTGGTGCTCCAAAACCTATAATTCTTTTTGAATTGCTTTTTAAATTTTTAATATTTTTTAAAAAATTTTCTCTAAGCTTATAAACTTTATCACCAAATTCTTGATAGGTTTTAAACTTTTTGATTCCAAAGCTTTCTTCTTCTTTCAAACTTTTTGAAACACTCTGATCTATTTTTATTTTTTTATTCTTGCTTATATAAACTCTAATTGACCCTCCGTGTGTATCAATTTTTTCAACTTTGAATATTTTTACTTTAAATTTTTTAAAAAAATACATTAATGAAGTTAGGGACCAATAATTATAATGTTCATGATATATATTATCAAATGTCACATCTTTGAGGGTATTTAAAAGATATTGAACTTCAATTACTATTGTTCCATTATTTTTTAATAAACTCAACATACACTCTGCCATTTCATTGAGATTATCAGCATGAGCAAATACGTTTGAAGCAAGAATTAAATCGGCCTTAAGTTTAATTTTCTTAACATTTTTTTTATTTAAAAAACCATTGAAAGTTTTTATTTTATTTTTATTCGCTATCTTGGCTAGATTTTTTGCTGGCTCTACTCCTAATATTTTTTTAAATCCTAAATCTTTAAACGGTTTTAATCCGACACCGTCATTACTACCAATATCAATTATTACAGATTTATTTTTATTTAATTTAAGTTGTTTTACGTATGAGTTTGTTGCTGTAATAAAATGTTCTCTAAATTTTGCTGAAGTAGACGAAGTGTATAAATAGTGGGAAAACATTTTCTCTCCTTCCACAGCTACTGATAATTGACAATTATGACAGTTCTCACAATAATTCATTTCTAATGGATATAATTCACATTTATCTTTTGGGCTGTTGAGTAAATTGTTGGCGAGTGGTTGATACCCCAAAGACACTACTCTTTTCAATTTAGTACTTCCACAAGATCTACAATTGAATTTATAACAGTTCATTAGTAGATCTCTCTCTTTTTCGTCTACAAAAACGTGTTTGATTGTATGAGTTACACCATAATTTTCGTGTTCTCTTTCTCCTCTAACTAAATTCAAAAAAGTTGTATCTTTGGTAAAAACCATGGTGTGAGCTACGTTAGGTTTAATAACTGATATTTGTCCTTCATTTACTACTTGTGTAATTTTTGGAGAATTTGGATTTAATATATCTTGAAAAACTTCAATTATTTGACCTTTGGTAAATAAACATTTTTGCTCTTGTTGAGGATGATAGTGATTAGCTCTTATTGTTCCTTTTTTTGAGTCTATTAGACCAATCATGTTTATTGGTTCTGTTAATTCGTAATTACTTATTTTGCCTCTCTCATCAATATATTCATTTGTTCCATCTCTGACAAACTCAAGATCTTTAACAAGATCTTGTTTTGACCATTTTGTTATCATTTCTTTAATACTTTCGTCTAAGGCATACAAAAATTTGAAACCTGTATTCATTAATTTTTTATTTGATAGTGAAAAACCAAGATTAGGTACTTCATCATTAGTTTCTTTAAGTGATATCTTGGGATTATGTTTTTTGCAAATTTCAGCAACATCTTTAACGGTTACCTTTTCTTTTGTTACATTAAAAAGTTCTTTATTAATATCAGCTCTTTCTTCCATAAATTTAAAACATCTTGCAACATCTATAAGTGGCACAAGACTCTTGATCTGCCTTCCGCCAGCAAAAAGTTTTAGCGTACCGTTTTGGGATGAAATTTTTGAAAAAAGATTAGTCATGATATCTATTCTTGCAGTATCAGTTGAATATCCATAAACAGATCCTAATCTGAGTATTATAAAATTTTTACCTGATGATTTTAATTGTTTTTCATTAAAATCTTTTGATCTACCATAAGCTAGTGTTGGGCAGGTATCCTCATTTTCTAATATATCTTCTTGTACATCTTTCATACCTTCATAGACAACATGGGTAGAAGGCATAATTACTTTACAATTATTGCTAACTGCATCTAAAATATTTTGAGTTCCCTCTTTAGCAACTCTCTCTATTTCTTTTTCTTTATCTTCAGAGGCTTCGCTTTTAACTCTCGGTACTGCTGTAATACCTGCAAGATGATGAACAATATCAACATCTTTACAATGTTTTTTAACTAAATCTTTGTCAAGTATGTCTCCGTGAACAAAATTAATATTCCAATTTCTCAATTGATTTACTCTCTCTGAAATAAAACGATTGTCGATCACAGTAATTTTATCATTCCAACTATAGCCTGAATAAATTTTGCAGAGCTCAGTACCGATATAACCAAGGCCTCCTGTGATTAATATATTTTTCATTATCATTGTAGTATCAAATTATTTTAATCTTTACATCTAATTTAATTAACATTAATACCCTCGTAATATGAGAATTTTTGATTGCTTCATGTATTATAATGAAGACATAATTTTAGATGTAAGGCTAAATTCTTTAAATAATTTTATAGATTATTTTGTTATTGTAGAGAGCACCTTTAATCATAAGGGCGAAAAAAAACCACTGAATTTTGATATTAATAAGTTTAGTAAATTTAAAAAAAAAATTAAATATTTGATTTTAGATGACCAACCAAATGATATTGAAAAAATTTACGATACTGACTCTGATGAAGTTCAAAATGAGAAATTTATTCTAAATGGTTATAAAAGAGATCATTTTCAAAGAAATTATATTTTGGAAGGTATTAAAGATGCTAAAAGAGAGGACTTAATCATAGTATCTGATATTGATGAAATACCAAATTTAAAAAATGTGAATTTAAATGTTTCAAATACTCAACTTATATTTTTTAAACAGAAAATGTGTTATTACAAATTCAATCTTTATCAAAAAAATTATAATTGGATTGGATCAAGAGCTTGTTTAAAAAACAAACTTTTATCGCCTCAATGGTTAAGGGATATAAAACCTAAAAAATATCCTTTTTGGAGATTTGATTTGTTATTTTCTAAAACGAAATATACTAATATTAAAATTATTAATGATGGCGGCTGGCATTTTTCATACTTGAATACACCCGAATTAATTGAACAAAAATTGAAATCATATACTCATCATAGAGAATATGAGCTTAATCCTTTGGGAATTCATAATATAAGAGATAGAATTAAAAATAGAAAATCTGTATATAACTTAGAGTTGGATCAAACAAAAAATCAATTTTCATCTGGGGTTGATTTAGATTTTTTGGAAATGAGTGAATTGCCAGAATATATTATGAATAATAAAAATAAATTTAAAGAGTGGTTAGATTGATATGAAAGGCTATGTAATTTCTGTTTATAAAAAAATAGATGATGAAAAGGCTTTAAAAGATTATGCGGTAAAAGCAAAAAATGCTGTTGAGAAGTTTGCTGGTAAATTTTTAGTTAGAGGTGGAAAAAAAATCACAACAGAAGGAGATGATTCACCAAGAACAGTAGTGATTGAATTTCCTTCATATGAAATAGCAGAAAAATTTTTTTATTCGAAGGAATATCAAGAAGCACATTCGATTTTGAAAGGTAAGGTCATTCGACATCATCAAATAATTGAAGGATCTTAATATTGAATTGGCTCGTCATCAATGCTACGCCATAAGTACCAAGTAGCTACGGAACAATAAGGAGAATATTTAATTTTTAATGAATTTACAAATTTTTTTGGTGGAAAATATTTCTTATTATAATTTTTTGAAATAGCTCTTAATAAACCAATATCTTGTATTGGCCAAATATTAGATCTATTAAATGTAAATAATAATATCATTTCAGCTGACCACCTGCCTATCTGTCTTAATTCAGATAAATATTCTATTGCTTTTTCATCATTCATTTTATTAATAAGTTTTGGATTAAAGGACTTATTTAAAAATTTTTTTGAAAGCTCCTTTATTCCTCTTACCTTCTGCCTGCTCAATCCACATTTTTTTAAATCTTGAAACTTTAATGAATTTACATTTTTTGGATTAATTTTATTTTTACATTTTTTTTTAAATTTTAAAAAAACTGAATTTGCAGCAGCAACGCTTATTTGTTGTCCAATAATACTTTTACATAAAGAAAAAAAAACATCTTTACGAGTAGTTAAATTAGCATCAGAATATTTTTTTATTAGATGTTTCATTTTGACATCTTTTTGCGAAAGATATTTCTTTGCCTTATTCCAATAAATAGGTGGATTACTCATGTCTTGTGATAGAAACTTGTTTTTTTAGGTACATTTCCCGCCTAAAAATTATAAAAGAAGATATTATGACAAGAAAGGCTCCTAATAGTGTTTTTGTTGTAGGAATTTCATCCCAAATAAAATATCCAAAAATTATAGCAAACACTAAGGCTAAATATTTTAGTGGAGTTACTAAGCTTACTTCGGAGTATTTATATGATTGTGTAAGCCACAGATTAGCTAATCCTCCCAATATGCCTATCATTGAAAGCAAGCTCAAATCTGTTAAGCTTGGCATAATCCATCCTTGATAAAAAGTGAAAAAACTTAATATCATTATTGAGAAAGAAAAGAAAAAACCAATTAACCAAACAGGTTCGGTAGAAGACAATTTTCTTATAGCGATAGCAACATATGAAAGACCTAAGCAAAAAATAATTGGGTAAACATAATAAAGGTTCAAAGAGGTAAAGCCTGGCTCGGAAATAATTACTACCCCGATAAACCCTACTGCTACTGCTAACCATCTATATAACCGAACTTTTTCTTTTAATAAAAATATTGAAAAAATTGTAGTAAATATTGGTGCTGCAAATGAAATACTTACAACTGTTGCTAATGGAAGATTTCTTAATGCAATAAATATAGATATTAGGGCTATCAACCCTGCAGAACATCTTTTTAAATGAAGCAAGGGTCTGTTGGTTTTATAAAAATCAATAAATCTATCTTTAGGAATAAGAAATAAAATTGGAATGAGTCCAAAAAAACCTCTAAAAAATAAAACTTGTCCAACTGGATAGCTATCAGACCATTTGACTATAACATCCATTAAAGAAAATGCACATACTGATATGAACATGTAGAAAAAACCTAATTGATTTTTGGAAAGCATAAGTTTATCTTTAATTTAAATTAAGGATTAATCAATGGAAATAGCAATTCTTGGGCTCGGTTGTTTTTGGGGGCCAGAAAAAAAATTTGGTAAAATAGAGGGAATAGTTGAAACAGAGGTAGGTTACTGCGGGGGAGAAATACCTAACGTAACTTATAGAGAAGTTTGCACAGGAAATACTGATCACGCTGAAGTAGTCAAATTAACTTTTGATCCAAACATAATATCTTATGATAAAATAATAGAGCTTTTTTTTGAATATCATGATCCAACAACATTAGATATGCAAGGTCCCGATATTGGCACTCAATATAGAAGTGAAATATTTTATTGTAATGATCAGCAAAAAAATATTTCAGAATTAATGATTAAAAAGTTTAATCCAAAATATAACTCAAAAATAGTAACAAAAATTTCGAAAGTTAAAAATTACACAAAAGCTGAAGAATATCATCAGAAATATTTGGAAAAAAATCAATTTTAATGTCATTGGTTAGCACTGATTGGTTATTTAAAAATTTGGGGAACGTAAAAATAATTGACAGTTCATGGCACTTACCAAATCAAAAAAGAGATGGAGATAAAGAGTATTCTTTAGAGCATATTTATAATTCAATTTTTTTTGATATAGATAAAAATTCTGATCAGGAAACAGACCTGCCTCATATGTTGCCTAAAGTTAGGGATTGGGAAAATATAGTTTCAAATTTAGGAATTTCAAATGAAGACAGAGTCATTGTATACGATAATTCTGATGTAATTAGTTCTTGTAGATGCTGGTATAGTTTTATTTATTTTGGTCACAGTCCTTCTTTAATTTCAGTGTTAGATGGAGGTTTAAAAAAATGGAAAAATGAAGGTAAACCTCTAGTTAATTCAAAAACAAAATTAAAAAAAAGTATATATAAAGCAAAAGAAAACAAAAGAATGGTAAAATCAAAAATTGAAATAGATAAAAATATTTTGCTTAAAAAATTTAAAGTAATTGATGCAAGAAGCATTGAAAGATTTGAAGGTAAAGTTCCAGAAATAAGATCCAATGTAAAAAGTGGATCTATAGAGGGCTCCAGCTGCTTGCCATATAATTTTTTACTTAATAATGATAATACTTTTAAAAGTAATGAAGATATAAATCGTATATTTAAAAAAATAATCAATACCGAGGACAATAATATAGTTTTTAGTTGTGGTTCAGGTGTCACTGCATCTGTTTTAGCTCTTGCATATTCTTTGATTAATAATAAATATACACCTACTATTTACGATGGATCATGGAGTGAATACGGATTAATAAAATGAAAAGATCAACAAAAATTTTATCAATTATAATAATTTTTTTTCTTATAATAGCTACTGTTATTATAGCTAGAACAATGATTGGAAATCATTTCAAAAAAAAATTTGGAAAGATACCTCCTCCAGGGATAATCGTAACTGAGGTGACTGAAAACAGATTTTTCGAAAAAATTGAGACATTTGGTACTGCAGTTTCAAATAGAAATGATTCTTTTAGAATTAAAAAAGATGATCTTCTAAGTGAATTAGAGCTCAACAACTATGTAAATAAGGGAGATGTAATTGTTAAATTAAAAAGTGGAGACATAATTGCTCCCTTTAGTGGAGTTGTAGGTTACACAGGTTTAACTGAGGATATATTTGTTTCTGATAAAACAATTATTATAACTCTTGATGATACTAAATATATTTACTCAGATATAAAAATTCCTGAAAATTACTCTTCCGTGATTAAAAAAGGATTACCTATAGAGGCTAAGGTATCTAGTTTTAAAAATAAAATCTTTAAAGGTAAAGTTGATTTTATTTCAAGTAGAATTAATGCAGATACTAGAAGCATATTAACAAGAATAAAAATAGAAAATTCGGAATTAGAGTTAATATCAGGTTCTCTTCTAGAAGTTAGTATTATGTTTAATATGCGAAATTCAATAGGTGTGCCAGATACAAGTATAATGATGGAAGGTGAGAAAGCGTTTGTATACAAAGTATCAGACGAGAATATAGTCAATAAAATAGAAGTTCAAATTGGTAATCGTAGTGAAGGTAAAATTGAAATTTTATCAGGACTAAACGAAGGAGACGTAATAGTTGCTGAAGGATTAAAAAAAGTATACCCGAGAGCAAAAATAAATCCAATTAAAGAGGGTGAAGAAAAGAGTCAGTCTAATTGGAAAAAAAAAGAAGATAAAAATTAGTTAAATGTTCATTACTGACGTCAGCATTAGAAGGCCAGTTGTCTCATGGGTGATGTCTTTAATTCTTATAACTTTTGGAATTTTTGTTTTCTGGAAACTGCCAGTAAGAGAACTGCCAGCTGGTATACAGCCTCCAGTAGTACAAATACAAGTGGATTATTCTTCCGCAGCTGCACCGATAATTGATCAAGAAGTGACTCAAGTAATTGAGGATGTAATTGGTGGAGCAGAGGGAATTAAAAATATTGATTCAAAGTCTGAAAATGGAAGAAGTACTATAAATGTAGAATTTGATACTAGTATAGATTTAGATAATGCTGCAAATGATATTAGAGAAAGAGTGGCTAGGGTGGTTGATAACTTACCAAGCGAGTCTGATCCGCCCCAAATACTAAAAAGAGCAGCAGGATTTACTACAACAATGTGGCTTGCACTTTCCTCTCCGACTTGGAGTGATTTAGAGCTTGGAGATTATGCTGACAGGTATTTAGTTGATACATTTTCAAGTGTAAAAAACGTTGGAAGAATTCTAGTAGGTGGTCTAAGAGAGTTAAGTATTAGAGTTTGGATTGATCCGGTGAAACTCGCGGCTAATGACTTAACTGTTCAAGAGGTAGAACAAGCGCTAAGAGGTGAAAATATCAGACTTCCTGCGGGTACCTTAGAAGCGGACAATATTGATTTAACTCTTAATTTGGACAAATCATATAATAATATTGAAACTATTAAGCAATTACCAATAAAAACAAATGGTAAACGTACAATTTTACTCTCTGATGTTGCAAATATAGAGTTTGGACCAGTGTCAGAAAAAACTTTGTTTAAAGCTCAAAGAAAAGACCAATTAAATTTAAAAACAGTGGGTATAGGAATATATGCCAAAAGTGGTGCATCTACTGTTGAACTGTCAAAAGAAATAAAAAAAAAAATTATTGAAGTTAAAAAAACCTTACCAGATGGTTTAGATTTAGAAATAGCATTTAATAGAGCTACCTATGTGGGTGCAGCAATAAATGAAGTCTATAAAACGCTGATGATAGCTTTTGTTCTAGTAGTATTAATAATTTATTTATTCCTAGGTAATTTAAAAGCGGTGATTGTGCCCGCAATTGCATTGCCTGTTAGTTTAATTGCTTCGTTTTTAGGAATTTATTTATTTGGATTATCTATAAATATATTTGTACTCTTAAGCTTTATATTGGCAATAGGTATTATAACAGACGACTCTGTTATAATGACAGATGCAATCTACCGAAGAATTGAAAATGGAGAAACACCTTTAGTAGCAGCTTACAAAGGATCTAAACAAATTACATTTGCAATCATTGCAACAACATTAATACTAATTGCAGTTTTTTTACCATTAATATTTATAGAAGGAATTTCAGGAACTTTATTTAGGGAAACAGCAATAGCTCTATCTTTTTCAATTGTGGTATCATCATTTGTTGCATTAACTCTTTCTCCAATGTTAGGAAGTAAATTTTTAACAAAAAAAACAAATAAAAATTTTATAATTAAGAAGTTTGAAAATTGGTTTTTTAACTTTTCAAAATTTTATCAAGAAACTTTATTAGTAACTTTAAATAAGACTAAAATAATAACTTTTTTTATAGTATTTGTTGTTGTTTCTTCAATTTTACTTTTCAATTTTTCAAAAAAAGAATTACTACCAATGGAAGATAGAGGTGCATATTTAGTAATTGGATTTACAGATGAAGGGAGCTCATTTGAATACACGGAAGAGAAAGCACAAGTAATTGAACAAAGATTAATTCCACTCCTACAAGCAGAAGAAAGTCCCTATGAAAGATTTATAATGCGTGTTCCGGGATTTGGCAGTTCAGCAAACTCTTACAATAGCTTCATAATTATTGCACTTCTAGATCACTGGAAAAATAGAGATCAAGATTCTCAAACTGTTATGAGGCAAGCGATTGGAAAAATAGTGACTGTTCCACAAGCAGTTGCCTTTCCAATTTCTCCTCAATCAATTAGAGTTTCAAATTATAATAAACCAGTCCAGATGGTCATCTATGGAACTACTTATGAAGAACTTGAAAAAATACAAAAAGAGGTGATAAGAAAATTAAGACAAAATCCAAACTTATCAAGAATTGAATCTGACTATTCTAGAAATAAACCAGAAGTTAAACTTATAATTAATAAAAATAAAGCAAAAGATCTTGGAGTTTCTACGGAGTCAATTGGTAGAACTTTAGAAACTTTGTATGGAGGCAAAAGAGTCACAACTTTTAATAAGCTTGGGAAAGAATATCCAATTATACTTCAGCAATACTTATCTGATAGAAGAAATAAAGAGGGAATATCAAAGATATTCGTAAGATCTGAAACAAATGGAAAGTTAGTTTCATTGGTAAATTTAGTTAATTTTAAGGAAGAGGGTACAGCAAAACAACTCGCGAGATATAATAGACAAAGCGCAGTAACTATTTCAGCAAATATATCCGAAAATTACACATTATCTGAGGCTATCAAATATTTAGAAAATACAATGGCTGAAGTGGCTCCACAAAATCAAATTACATGGAAAGGTAAATCTGAAGAGATAAAAGAAACCAGTAATGAATTGTTTATTATTTTTGCATTAGCACTATTAACTGCATACTTAGTGATGGCAGCAACATTCAATTCCTTTATTCATCCATTTATTATTGTTTTGACTGTTCCACTGGCAATATTTGGTGGATTAATATTTATTTTATTTTTAAATAGTTCAGTGAATATATTCTCACAAATTGCCTTAATTATATTGATAGGTATTTCTACAAAAAATAGTATTTTAATTGTTGATTACGCAAATCAAATTAGAACAACGGGCAAAACTATTGAAAATGCCATAAGAGAGGCTTGCAATATTAGATTTAGACCAATAATTATGACTTCTCTAAGTACAATGATTGCTATGCTCCCTTTAGTAATTGGAAATATTGGCCCTGGCGCAGGAGAAGGATCTAGACTTGCAGTCGGATCAACTATTCTTGGAGGTATGATCATTTCGACATTCTTTACTCTTTATGTAACTCCAACAATGTACCTAGCTTTGGCAAAAAATACAAAAAGAATTGATGCTATCGACATAGAGCTAAAAAAGGAACTTCGTTAAAAAATAATATACTTATTCCTATTTAGCCTTTTTTTACAATCTATAAGCTGCTTTCTGTATTTATTAGTTTGGTGCTCAACTTTCTTTGCTAATGAAATAACTTTTGCATTTTTTTTGTAATTTTTATAATTCCCCCATCCTTCATGATAAGCAATGTATTGTCTAAAAGAGTCTTTTTTAGAAATTTTTAAAATTTTTTCAGTTTTATTAGTGTACCAACCAATAAAATCGACGCTATCTTTAAATCTTACTCTAGTTGCCAAGGTGTTGTTTGTTTCATTTTGATATTGTTCCCAAGTTCCCTTGACCGCTTGAGAATAACCTAAAGAACTAGACTTTCTCTTATAAGGAATAACTTTGAATAATTTATTACGTGGTGGTTTTGCCAACCAATCAAAATCTGACTCCATTTTAATTATTGCTAGTTGCAAACTAATTGGGGTTCCCCATTTCTTCTCAGTTTTTTTTGCATGTTTATACCAAAGATATCTCTCTGAAAATATGGAGCAACCATCTGACGTATTTTTTGGAATAGATGAGCAAGCAGAAATTAAAAAAAATATAACTAATAATAATTTTTTCATTTATTTCCCCTAATTTTTTTTCTCCATTCCCATGGATACTCAAACTGCATATTCCATAATCCCAACTTATTTAATTTTGCGTATTCTTGATCATTTGCAAATTTTTTTTTTGAATAACGAGGCCAATCAAAGGCGTAACCATTTCTTACCATAAAAACAGACAAGCTTTGCTCATTTAAAAAACACTCACCTACTAACCTTTTATATCTGTCTTTATTTTTTTCAATTTTACAATTTAGAGAATTATGTCCTATTTTTTCTATCAATTTTTCTTTCGATACTTGTCCACAAAAAACTTGGTTTCCAGTTTCAATACAAGTTTGTTTTTTTCCTCTGTAATAACTTTCTGGAGCATCTATTCCACTAAAACGAATTTTTTCATCTTTAATTTTTATAGTATCTCCATCCAATACAATAGCTTTTCCTTGAATGATAATTTTTTCATCACTGTAAGAAAATGAAATAGAAAATAAAAATATAATTATAAGGCTACTTAAATTCAGATTTAGCTTTTTCATTAAGCTCATCCATTTTTTTTCTAATTTCTTCATCTGAAATATTTTGATCTTTCAAATCCCCTTTTAATTTTCTAAAAACATCACCATCACCAGCCTCTGCAAAATCAGCTTTTATAACAGATTGAATATACTCTTTTTCTTTTTCATCCGAATAGCCTAAGATTTTTGATGCCCATTCACCTAAATATTTATTTTTTCTAGCATTAATTTTAAATTGTAGCTCCTCATCATGGGCGAATTTTTTTTCAAAACTTTTTTCTCTTTCGTCAAATGAACTCATTTTTTCTCCAAATATTTATAAATTTTTAATATTAAAATTGATATTAAAACTCCAAGAATATTACCAAATAAGTCTTCAAATTGAAATGATCTGTTTGGAATAACTATGTGAGCTATTTCTAAAAAAATTGATATAAAAATAAAATAAATGATAATAATTTTTTTATTAATATGACTAATTAAGCCAAATAAGGTTAAAATAGTAAAAGCATAAACGTGGTTAGAGGAAAAATAAAAATCTGGAGTAACTTGGGGTTGTTTATTTAAATTACCATAAAATAAAAAACCTAGTATGCTACCAGGGTATAGATAAAATATTACAAATATTAGGTTTATTAAATGAAAAAAAATTTTTGTTATTTTCATATAAATCTTATAAATAAAAACGAGACATGAGTCATTTAATATTAGTCAGACATGGACAAAGCGAATGGAATTCACAAAATAGATTTACTGGTTGGGTAGATGTTGATCTTACTGCTAATGGAAAATTGGAAGCATGTAAGGCTGGTGAATTAATTAAAGATTTAAATATTGAAATTACTCAATTCTATTCCTCATATCAAAAAAGAGCCATTAATACTTTAAAGCTAATTTTAAACACTATCAGAGTAAAAAATGAAAAAATTTTAAAAGCTTGGGAGCTCAATGAAAGACATTATGGTGAACTTACAGGATTAAATAAGGATGATATGAAAAAAAAATATGGTGAGGACAAAATTTTTAATTTTAGGAGATCTTGGGATATGCCTCCTGAGCCACTAAGTAAAAATAATCCATATCATCCTGTTAATATTGAAACATACAACGATATTCCAAGAGAAAAATTACCTGATACAGAATCCTTAAAAGATACTTATGAAAGAGTTATTAAATATTATTTGAATAATATTGAAAAAAATCTGGATAAAAATATTTTGATCGCTGCGCATGGAAATTCTATCAGAGCATTATGTAAATATCTATTTGATATAGATAATGAAAAAATTTCAAAATTAGAAATTCCAACTGGAAACCCACTTTTAATTAGTATCGATAATAAAAAAGTTGAGAATGCAAAGTATCTCGATGCCTCTAGAGCTAAGGATTTAATTAAGTTTTAGTAAGCTTTCTATAGATTTCTATATCAGTCAAATGAGTAAATTTTACCTTACTTTCATATCCGTAAAGTTTGTTTTTTAAAATCATTTCATCCCATATTGTATTTACAGAAAATGTTTCTATTTTATAGTTATCAAAAATACTTTTGTTTAATATTTGGCAACCAGTAAATATGAAATTTTTATCAGATGTTTTATTCAAAATATTATTTTTTAATGAAAAATCGCCTTTCATTCTTTGATCAAAACTGTTTGATTTTTCTGTTACCAGTAAGATATTTTTAACTTTTTTTTCAAAATAAAATTTTTCCATACTTTGAATTTCAAGAATATAACTATCATTCCAAATTGTATCAGGATTAAAAACTAAAAAATCATTTTGATTAGAATTATCAATTAGGTTGAATATACCGCCCCCGGTGTCTAAAATTTTATTTCCATCCTTAATTACCTTTAAACTAAGATTATGGCTTTTAACATAATTTTCAATTTGTTCGCTAAGGTAAAATGAATTTATTAAAATATTTTTTACATTAAGAGATGTTATTAAATTCAAAGTGTTTTGCAAAAGTGTCTTTTCATTAATTTCAATTAGAGGTTTTGGTTTATTTAAAGTAATAGGGTTTAATCTTTTTCCATAACCAGCGCACAAAATTAAAGCAGTATTTATTTCCATTTTTTTATTCTTTCTTTCTTACTAACATATTTTTTTAAACTTAATTCTAAATCATTGAAAAGATAATTATTTGACATTCTTTGCTCAATCATTTCCCAAGCATAAGGTATCATTTTCAAATATTTTCTTTTTTTGTCGCGTACAGCTAATCTTGTAAATATTCCTATTATTTTCAGATTTCTTAATACAGATAAAATTGCAAAATCATTTTTAAGTTTATTTTCATCAATAGAGCCATTTAATTTTACAAATCTTTTAAATATCCTATCTTTTAATTCTTTAGACGTTTTTAATCTTACATCATCAATTAATGACGCTAAATCGTAAGCAATATTTCCATAGACTACATCTTGACTATCAATTAGAAATATTTTTTTTTTATGATACATCATATTTGAAACATGAAAATCTCTATGAACAATTACTTTTTTGTTTAATTTTAATTTTTTAAAAAGATTATTAAAATCGGTTTTGATTTCTTTTTTTGCATTTCTAATTTTTGTTTTTTTTATTACTTTAGGTAAATACCAATTTAAAAACAGCTCCGACTCCTTTATTAATTTAATTTTCGAATACTGGGGTATTTTATATTTATTCTTTTTAAAAGTTATTAAATATCTTGTTTGGATTTTTTGTAATAATTTGAGGATCTTTATTACATCGAAATAAATTTTATTTTTATTTGTATTTTTTTTTAGCAATTTAAGAATAGATATGTTCCCCAAATCCTCTATCTCAATATAATTTTTACCATAATTCTCTCTTTTTAACTTTGGAGCATTTATTCCATTTTTATTAAAGCAACTATTAATTGCATCATAAACTAATAAATTCACATATTTATTTTTTTTTGAATAGACGATTATTGAATTCTCTGTAGATCTATAAAACTTTCTAAATGATGCATCTCCAGCTAATAATTTATATTTATTTAAATTCATCAATAATTTTATTGTTATAATTTGAAGAAATTACTAAATACCTTTTCTGAAAATTATCAGAATATGAAAATTCAAATTTTAAATAATTTATATTGTGTGAGCTAAGTATTTCTGGCCATTCAATAATGTTTATTGCATCTTTTTCTTCAAATAAATCAAGGTTATCAAGCTCCTCTTTTTGTTTTATTCTATAAAGATCATAATGTTTTATCTTTAGATAATTAATCAGATATTCATTTAAAATATTGAAAGTTGGGCTTAATACTTCAGTTGTGTCTATTTTGTTTTTAGATTGTAAGTTGTTAATTAATATCCTTGTAAATGTAGTTTTGCCAACACCTAATTCACCAAACAATAAAAGATTATCACCCTTATTTAGTAAGTCTGAAATTTTAGTTGTAATTTCAAATAAAGATTTTTGATCGGAAATATCGATTTTATTACTTTTAGTAACGATATGCTTCTGGTTTGTATGGTCCTTGTTCTGATACACCTATATACTCTGCCTGATCCTTTGAAAGTTTTGTAAGTTTAGCTCCAACTTTTTCTAAGTGAAGCATTGCAACTTTTTCATCAAGTTTTTTTGGTAGAACATACACCTTATTTTCATAATTGTCAGAATTATTCCACAACTCAATTTGTGCAATTGTTTGATTGGTAAATGAAGCACTCATAACAAAGCTTGGATGACCAGTCGCGCATCCTAAATTAACAAGTCTACCTTCGGCCAATAAAATTATTCTTTTGTTACTGGGTAAAGTTATCTCGTGAACTTGAGGTTTAATTTCGTCCCATTTATAATTTTTTAATGCTTCTACTTGAATCTCATTATCAAAGTGACCAATATTACACAAAATTGCCCTATCTTTCATTTCTCTCATATGATCAGCTGTTACAATATCTTTATTTCCTGTAGCTGTTACCACTATATCTGCCTGACCTATCATATCATCCATTGTAACAACTTCGTAGCCTTCCATAGCTGCTTGCAAGGCACAAATTGGATCCGTTTCTGTAATCATTACTCTAGCACCAGATTGTCTTAAAGAAGCAGCGCTACCCTTGCCTACATCTCCAAAACCAGCAACAATTGCTACCTTTCCTGACATCATCACATCAGTAGCTCTTTTGATTCCATCAACTAAACTTTCTCTACAACCATATAAATTATCAAACTTTGATTTAGTTACTGAGTCGTTTACGTTAATAGCTGGCACCATCAAACTACCTTCGCTCTCCATTTTTTTAAGGGCTAATACGCCTGTTGTTGTTTCTTCAGAAAGGCCTTTAATATTTTTTAATAAATCTTTATAATCTTTATGCATTAACGCTGTAAGATCACCGCCGTCGTCAAGAATCATATTAGGTTTCCAATCTTTTTTACCTTCGATTGTTTGTCTTACACACCACCAATATTCCTCTTCAGTTTCACCTTTCCATGCAAAGACAGGTATTCCTGCTTTAGCAATCGCTGCAGCTGCGTGATCTTGTGTTGAAAATATATTACAAGATGACCATCTTACCTCTGCACCAAGTACAACTAGAGTTTCTATTAAAACTGCAGTCTGTATGGTCATATGTAGGCATCCTACAATTTTTGCTCCTTTTAGCGGATGTTTTCCTTCATATTCTTTTCTCAATGCCATTAATCCTGGCATCTCAGTTTCTGCTATAGAAATTTCTTTTCTACCAAATTCTGCTTGACTAATATCTTTAACTTTAAAATCTTCCATTGTGCCGGATGTATCAGCTTTAAATTAAATTATCAACTTTTAGTTATAAATTTTTGGAAATTTTATCTCTATCACAGCTCCGCCATTAGGACTATTTGAAGCATAGATTTCACCTTTGTGAATTTCTACCAAATTTTTAACGATATTAAGACCTAACCCCGAATGTTCACCAAAATTTTCCGGCCTATTGCTATAAAATCTATCAAAAACTTTCTGAATATCAGACTCCTTAAAACCTTCTCCTTCATCAGATACTTTTACTATAGTATAATTATCATCTTTATTTAATGCAACTGTTACGGTTGATCCATTTTTGCTAAAAGATACAGAGTTATCTAGTAAGTTTGCAATTATTTGTTCCACCCTATTACTAATCCCTTTTATAAAATAATCGTTCGAATTTGATGTATTTAATTTTATATTGATATTTTTTTTCTCAATATAAATATTGTTAAAATCATCAACCACTGACTCTATAATTGGTTTTAAGTCTAAATCCTCCATCTGTTCTGTTGAAATAGCTAGTTCATCCTTTAACATTTGAGAATAATCAGTAATTAGCCTATCTATCCTTGACACATCGTGAATCATAATCTTTAGAAGTTTTTCTTGTTTTTCTTTATCAGCTGTTTCTGAGATTATTTCGGAAGCGCTCTTAAGTGAAGCTAGTGGATTTCTAATTTCATGGACTAGGTCAGTAGAAAAATTCTCAGTAGCTTTGATTCTGCTATTTAGCTCTTTGGTCATCTCATCTAAAGATTTTGACAATACTCCTAATTCATCATTTCTATTTTTAATGTGGTCTATTTTTGTCTCCTTTTTACTCTTTGATTTAATTATTCTTGTATAATCTACTAAGTTTTTAATAGGTTTCAAAAAATACTTATTAAGAACAAAAGAAAAAATTAAAATTACAATAGCAACTAAGATTGCAGTTCGTAGGATAAAATTTTTTCTTTCTTGTATAGCGGCTTTTATATCAAGAGAATTTTCACTTATTGCAATATAACCAATATTACCATTTTCATTAGAGACATTTTTTAAAGTGACTAAAATAAATTGATTATAGTTTTCCTCAATAAATGTAAAAGGTTTACCTATTTCACTCGAAAAAGCATAATTTTCAACTCTCTTGTTTAAAGTAAAAACTTTTGTTTCATTATTTATAGACAAACTATTTTCTTCATTTGTAGATTTTTCATTAAGATCATCCATCTCAATTACTTCTGAAGTTTGTCCAAAAGATCTTGGATCTAAATCTAGTGTATCCGTATCACCAATCAAATTAAATTCATTGTCAAAAATTGTAACTCTATCTAAGTTTTGAAACAAAAATCTTGTGGAAAATAAAAAATTTTTTATTTCGTCTTGATTAAATCCTATATTAAGTCGATTGAAATGCCCAATTGTATTATTTAAAATTTCAATATGTTTTGATTGTTTTGCCTTAATTAAGTTTGGTTGTACACTATTTAAATACAATATTGTTATTAAACTAATAATTATAAAAATTAAAAAATTAATAAATAAAAATTTTTTTAAAATAGAAAGATTTTTTAAAAAATAACTAAACATTAGCTAACATTCCATCTATAGCCACTTCCATATCTAGTTTCTATAGCAGAAAAATTATTATCTACCCTTTTAAATTTTTTTCTTATTCTCTTTATGTGACTATCGATAGTCCTATCCTCTATATCTGTATCTTCTCTATAGGCTATATCCATTAGTTGTGATCTCTCTTTAATTATGCCAGGTCTTTTTGCGAGTTCCTTTACTATTAAAAATTCAGTTGTAGTAAGTTTATCTGGTAGTTGCTTTCCATTCCATTCACATTCAAGTTGGGAAGGATCTAATCTTAACTTACCATGTGCAATTATATTTTTGTTTTCATCAATGTTTGAAGAGTCTTTTTTTCTTAATTGTACTCTAATTCTTTCAACTAAAACTTTAATCGAAAATCCTCCAGATTTTTTAATAAAATCATCAGCCCCCAACTTCAACCCTAGAAGTTCATCCACTTCTTCATCTTTAGAAGTTAGTAAAATTACCGGCAAAGAAGTTTTTTTTCTCAATTTTCTTAAAAGTTCTTCTCCATCCATTTTTGGCATCTTAACATCAATTACAGCTAAATCTGGCGGGGTTCTAGTTATTCCTATGTATGCACTTTCACCATCCAAATAAGTTTGAACGATATACCCTTCTTTTTCCAATGCAATACTTATACTTGTTAAAATATTTCTATCGTCGTCAACCAGTGCAATTGTTTGTTTCATAAATTAAATATAAAAATACTAAATTGTTCTAATTAGGGCAATATACCTATTTAATGCAACATGCCCCAATTTTCTCCTGAATTCAAATCTGTTAAAAGTGGAACACTAAATTTATGATGTTCACTCGACTCGACTCCATTCATTATTTCTTTAATTATTTTTGAAATTTTTTTTAAATTTGAATTTTGAATTTCAAAAATTAATTCATCATGTATTTGTAATAAAATTTTTACAATATCACTTTTGTAATCAGAAAAATTAGAGTTTAACCTGATCATTGCCAAACGCATTATTTCAGATGCTGAACCTTGGATAGGTGCATTAATAGCTGCTCTTTCTTGAAAATTTCTCACATTATAGTTTTTATCATTAATTCCATTAAAATATGTTCTTCTCCCAAATATATTATTTACATAACCACTTTTTCTACAAAATTTAATTGTCTCATTCATATAATCTTTTATTTCTGGAAACTTAATGAAGTAAGAGTTTAAAAAATCTTCTGCCTCAACATTAGAAACGCCTATTTGCTTTGCTAAACCATACTGAGAAATTCCATAAATTATTCCAAAATTTATTGCTTTTGCTTTTCTTCTCATATCTTTATTAATTTCAGTTATTTTTTTATTAAAAACTTGGCTTGCAGTAATCGAATGAATATCCTCATTATTTATAAATGCTTTTTTCAACTCTTTAACATCTGCTATTTCAGCTAAAATTCTCATTTCAATTTGATTATAATCAGCTGATACTAAAGAGTATCCTTTTTCAGCAATAAAAGATTTTCTTATCTCTTTACCGTCTTCAGTTTTTATCGGAATGTTTTGCAGGTTTGGATCGCTAGATGCTAATCTCCCAGTGGTAGTAGCTGCCAATAAAAAAGATGTATGTATCCTTTTAGTCTTTGGGTTTATATGTTCAGGCAAAGAGTCTGAATAAGTATTTTTTAACTTAGTTATTTGACGCCAATCTAGGATTAATTTTGGAAGCTTGTGTCCTTTAAAAGCTAAGTCTTCAAGCACTGAAGCACTCGTAGCAAAACTTCCCTTTTTAGTTCTTTTTAATGAAGCAATTTTTAATTGATTATATAATATTTCTCCAAGTTGTTTGGTGGATCCAATGTTAAATTTTGACTTGGTTATTTTAAAAATATCTTTTTCTAAAGCTTCAATTTTTTCAGTAAAATTTTTGGAGAGTTTTGCTAAAAAATTATTATTAATTTTAACTCCACTGATTTCCATTTGTGCTAAAATTTCGACCATTGGTTTTTCAAAATTCTCATAAATTTGTATTAATTTTTCGGATCTCAAATTTTCAAGAAAAATTTTATATAACCTTAAAGTAATATCGCTATCTTCCGCAGCATAATCTTTTGCCAATTTTATATCTACTTCACTGAAATTTATTTGTTTTTTTCCAGTACCTACTAGATCCTTGAAAGAAATATTTTTATGTTGTAAATGTATTTCAGCAAGAGTATCTAGATTATGTCTATTTTTACCAGCATCTAGGACATAAGACATCAACATCGTATCCTCTATTGAGTTAATTTTGATTCCTCTTTTATAAAAAACTATGTAATCAAATTTTATATTTTGACCTATTTTTTTTAAACTTTTATCCTCTAAATAAGGTTTAAGGATATCTAGAACTTTTTTAGAATCTAAATTTGACCCTGTTTTGTGTGCAAGAGGTATATATCCAGAATTTCCTGGTTCATAACACAACGAAATACCAACTAAGTCAGCTTGATGAGCATCTAGAGAACTGGTTTCAGTGTCAATTGCAAATTCACCAATTTCATCTGCTTTTTTAAGCCAATTATTAATTTCATTTTCATTCTTAAATAAAAAATAATTTTTTTTAGATATAGAATAAGTTTCAGGTATAATTTTATTTTTACCTTTTTTGTCATCTTCAAACTCAATTTCACCATAAGTAGAAATTGCGGAGCTGAGAAGTCTATTAAACTCCATTTCTCTTAAAAAAGAATAAAGTTTATCTTTATTTATATTTTTTAGATTAAAATCTTCTAGGTTATCTTTTACTGGTACATCTTTTTTTAGTGTCACAAGTTTTTTACTTATTAGTGCTTTGTCTTTGTTTTCTAAAAGAGTTTCTCTTCTTTTGTTTTGTTTAATAGTATTTGCTTTTTTTAAAAGTTCCTCAAGAGTGCCAAAAGAATTGATTAGCTCTGCAGCTGTTTTTACTCCAATTCCAGGTACCCCTGGAACGTTATCACTTGCATCTCCTGCTAAAGATTGGACATCAATTATTTGTTCGGGCTTAACCCCAAATTTTTGCTTTATGTCTTCAATTCCAAGAAACTTATTTTTCATTGGATCAAAAATTCTAATATTTTTTCCATAAAGCTGCAAAAGATCTTTATCTGAGGAGACAATAGTAGCTTTAGCTCCAACCTTATTTATCTGTTCAATATAAGTTGCAATTAAATCATCTGCTTCATAATTTATTTGTTCAACTGATGGTAAATTAAATGCTAAAACTGATTTTCTTATAAAATCAAATTGAGGAATTAAGTCATCTGGTGCATCTGATCTATTTGCTTTATAATCATTATATATTTCATTTCTAAAATTTTTCCGTGCTGAATCAAAAATTACTGCAAAATGCGTAGGTCTTTCTTTGTTATCTGCAGATTTTGCATCTTCTAATAATTTAAATAACATGTTGCAAAAACCACTGACTGCACCAACAGGCAAGCCATCACTTTTTCTTGTTAGCGGTGGAAGTGCATAATATGCTCTAAAAATATATCCTGATCCATCAATTAAATAAAAATGATCTGTTTTTTTTATTTTTGGCATATTAAAAGTATGAATTAATCTATACTAATTATACTATAAATCTACGGATCAAAGACTTTAATAAGATATATTTGTAAGATTATTCAAAAACTTGTATTATGTAGATATGGAATTAGTAAAAAAATTAGAATCTTTAAATATTTTACAGAAAATTGCAATAGTCTTGGTTGGGACTTTGCTTTTAACTATTTCAGCAAAAATAAAAGTTCCATTTTATCCTGTTCCAATGACCATGCAAACATTTGTTGTTGTTTTAATTGGAATAACTTTAGGATGGAAGTTAGGTTTAATTACAATTTTAATGTATTTACTTGAAGGTGCGATGGGGCTCCCCGTGTTTGCAGGAACTCCAGAAAAAGGTATAGGTATCAGTTACATGATTGGACCAACTGGTGGATATTTAGTTGGTTTTATTTCGTCTGTTTTTATTGCCGGATTTGTAAATTTAAATAAAAATATTTTCATTAGGTTTTTTCTTATTTCATTAGCAATATTTGCAATTTATATAACGGGCGTACCATGGTTAGCTTACCTTGCAGGATGGGAAATTGCTTATGTTTGGGGAATAAAAAATTTTGTTTTAGCTGAAGCGGTTAAAATTTCGATATTAGCTTTATCAACTAAAAAACTGTTAAAATTTAGAAAATTTATTTAGGTGATCTTTTAGATAATATTCTTTGCAATGTTCTTCTGTGCATTTTAAGTCTTCTTGCTGTTTCAGAAACGTTTCTATTGCATAGTTCAAAAACTCTATGAATATGTTCCCATTTTACTCTATCAGCAGACATAGGGTTTTCGGGTGGAGAAGCTTTTTTATTAGGATCTGCCAATAACGCTTTTTCAACATCGTCAGCATCAGCTGGTTTAGCTAAATAATCAATTGCTCCATCTTTAACTGCTGCAACCGCAGTTGGTATATTTCCGTATCCAGTTAACATGATTACTCTACTATCTGGACCAAGTTTTTTTATTTCTTTTACAACCTCTAGTCCATTTCCATCGCCCAATCTAAGATCAACAACTGCAAATCCTGGGCATGATTGTTTAACGGACTCGATACCTTTTTTTACACTCTCAGCTTGTGAAACTTGGAAGCCCTTTTTTTCCATTGCTCTTGCTAATCTTTCCCTAAAAGGACTATCATCATCCACAAGAAGAAGGTTTTTGTTATTAAAATCAGTAATTTTTTTCATTTGTACGCCTAAATTCATAGGCCCTATATGGGGTTAATAAATTTAAATTCAAGGGAAGAATTAACTTTACATTGCTTGATATATCTCATAAATGGTCGATTATTGATAATTCGCGTAGCTGATATGCGAATTTTTTTTGTTAAATTTTTTTTGGGGAGCAAGAAATGAAAAAATTTAAATCAGTTGATGAATTAATTAGTCAACTACAACCTGATAAACCAGTTTATTGTATAAGAAAAAAATCTATACAAGTTGCTTCAAAGTTCTTTCAAAAAAATTTTCCTGGAAAAATACTTTATGCTGTTAAGACTAATCCAAATAAAGAAGTCCTAAAGACAATTATTCAAAGTGGAATAAAACACTTTGACGTTGCATCTGTTGAGGAAATACTAACAATTAAACAAATAGATCCAAATTTACATTGTAGCTATATGCATACAGTAAAAAGTAGAGATAATATCAAAGAAGCGTATTTTAAATATAAAGTAAAAGATTTTTCATTAGATACAAAAGAAGAATTAATTAAAATTTTAGAAAGCACAAATAATGCAAAAGATTTAAATTTATTTGTGAGAGTAGCTGTATCAAATGAACATGCGGAAATAGATTTATCTAAAAAATTTGGAGCACTTACGTCAGAAGCGATAGGATTGCTAAGATTAGCTAGGGCAAATTCGAAAAAAGTTGGTTTGAGCTTTCACGTTGGATCACAATGTATGCATCCAATATCATATGCAAAAGGAATATCTGAAATTGGAAATATTATTAAAAAAACTAAAATTGTTCCTGATTATATTAATGTTGGAGGAGGATTTCCTACAATTTATCCTGACTTAGTGCCTCAATCTATAGAAAATTATTTTAAAGAAATAAAAAATAGTTTGTCAAAACTTAAATTGGAGAAGATGCCAGAGATTCTATGTGAACCAGGAAGAGCTATTGTTGCAGAAAGTGGCTCTACTATCGTAAAAGTGAATTTAAGAAAAAAACAAAAACTTTATATAAACGATGGAACTTATGGTACTTTATTTGATGGCGGTGTCCCCAATATAGTTTTTCCAACACGACTTATAACTAGTGGTAGAATTATTTCAAAAAAACTGACATCATTTGATTTTTATGGGCCTACATGTGATAGCATGGATTATATGAAAGGACCATTTTTACTTCCAAACAACATAAAAGAAAATGACTATATTGAATTAGGTCAACTTGGTGCATATGGTTTAACTTTTAGAACTCAATTTAATGGTTTCTTCTCAGATGAAATTTATGAGGTTGAGGATAGCCCTATCATGTCATTGTATAGTCAAGAAACAAAAAATCAGTTTCTTGTTGCATAATGTCTGACAAAAAAAATCCAGGTCATAACAGTAAAAAAGAATTCTTAAATAGTCCTGTAGAGCATATTGATATAACCTCATTTGACTCTAGAAAAATAATTTCATCTATGAAAAAAATGTCTTTCGTATCTAGAGAGACAGCAAATGCCGCTAAGATTTATAATCAAATGTTAAAAGATAAAGACTGTACAATTTTTCTTACACTTGCAGGCTCAACTTCTGCAGCTGGGTGTATGCATATTTATAGAGATATGATTAAATATAATATGGTAGACGCCATAGTAGCTACAGGGGCATCTATAATTGATATGGACTTTTTTGAGGCGTTAGGTTTCAAACATTATCAAGGTTCTCAGTTTCAAAATGACACCGAACTACGAGATAATTATATAGATAGAATATATGATACTTACATAGATGAAGATGAACTTCAGATGTGCGATAGAATAATAGGTGAAATTGCAGACAATTTAGAACCTAGAAGCTATACATCTAGAGAATTTATTTACGAAATTGGAAAGTATTTAAAAAATAATGCAAAAAAAAAAGATTCTTTAATAGAAGTTGCTTATGACAATAATGTACCCATTTTTTGCCCTGCTTTTACAGACTCTAGTGCGGGATTTGGATTAGTGATGCATCAAGAAAGAAACCCAAAAGAACACATAACTATTGATTCAATTAGGGAGTTTAGGGAATTAACTGAGATAAAGATAAGGTCAAAAGGTTCAGGACTATTCATGATAGGTGGAGGAGTGCCCAAAAACTTTATTCAAGATACTGTTATATGTGCTGAGCTATTAGGTAAGAATGTAGACATGCACAAATATGCTGTACAAATTACAGTTGCTGACTCGAGGGATGGCGCTTGTAGTAGTTCTACTCTAAAAGAAGCTAGCTCGTGGGGAAAAGTAGATGTCACAAAAGAACAAATGGTTTTTGCAGAAGCAACTAGCGTTCTGCCTCTAATTGTTAGTGATGCCTATCATAATGCAGAATGGAAAAATCGAGAAAGAAAAAACTTTTCTAAAATTTTTTAATTATTATTTTATAAATTAAAATGAAAATACCTATTTATCAAGTTGATGCATTTACATCTAAGATATTTAAGGGAAATCCTGCAGCTGTTTGTCCACTTAACGAATGGATTGATCAAGAGATAATGCAAAATATTGCACAAGAAAATAATTTATCCGAAACAGCTTTCTTTGTAAAAAATGATGAAAAATTTGATATTCGATGGTTTACACCTTTATCTGAGCTAGATTTAGCTGGACATCCAACATTAGCAACTGCTCATGTAATTTTAAAAGAACTTAAGATAAATTCAGAAACATTAATATTCAAAACAAAAATTAATGATACCCTTAAGGTTATTTATAAAGATGATTTATACTTAATGGATTTTCCATCAAGAGAACCAGAAATCGAAAAAAAAATCGATAAAGTTGCTGAAGCGTTAGGTAAAAAACCTGTAGCCCTTTACAAACATCGAGATGCTGTTGCTATTTTTGAGAAAGAGGAGGATATAAAGAATATTTATCCAAATATGGAAAAATTAAAAAACTTAGATTATCCTGCGGTAATAGTTACAGCTCCAGGAAATGAAGTTGATTTTGTATCTAGGAATTTTGCACCTAAACTAGGGATTCCAGAAGATCCTGTTACTGGGTCTGCACATTGTGAACTTATCCCTTATTGGTCCAAAATTTTTAATAAAAAAGTTTTAATTGCAAATCAAATATCGAAAAGAGGAGGTAAACTCTATTGTACTTACAATGGCGATAGAGTTACAATAGGTGGAAATGCAATTACATTTTTAAAAGGAGAAATTGAAATTTAATGAAATGATCAAAAAATTAAAATTTTTGAATAATAAAAGTGGTTTTCTAGGTGTGGATAATAAATTTTCTTTCAAAGAAAAAGTAATTATTGTTCCTTTTGGCTTGGAAAAAACTGTTAGCTATGGTGGTGGTACAAGAAATGGACCTAAGGAAATAATTAAAGCTTCTCACCAAGTTGAATTATATGATGAGGAACTTAAATGCGAACCTTTCAAAAAAATTGGCATTAAAACACTTAAACCATTAAAAATTAAAAAAAATATTAATAAAGCAATAAATCAAATAGCCCAAATAAATCAAAAAATTCTAGACGATAAACTTTTTCCCATCACTCTTGGTGGTGAACACTCTATTACACCAGGTTGTATAAAACCTTTTGCAAAAAAATATAAAAAATTAACTCTTTTACATTTTGATGCTCATGCTGATTTAAGAGAAAGTTATGCTGGTGAAAAGTTTTCACATGCTTCAGCAATAAAAAGATGTATAGATCATAAAAATATATCTGTAATATCTTTTGGGATAAGAAATATTTCTGCAGAAGAAATTCCAATTTTAAAAAAAAATAAAAAAAGAATAAGCATTTACTGGGCTAAAGATAAAAAAAAATGGGATCTAAAAAAATTTAAGAAACAAATTAAAAATAGGGATGTTTATATTACATTTGATGTTGATGGATTTGATTCTAGTATTATGCCAGCAACTGGAACTCCAGAGCCAGGTGGAATATTTTGGGATGAAGCTTTAGAGATAATAAAAATTGCAAGTAAAAATTCAAAAATAGTTGGTGCAGATGTTAATGAGTTAGCGCCAATTAAAGGCTTTAATAGTTACAATTTTTTAGTAGCAAAACTAGTTTATAAAATCTTGTCTTATAAATTTTTACTTAAATGATTTAAACTGGCTTAAAAGTTTTTAATAACAATCTAAAAGGTACTAACATTAATAAAGCTACAAACAGTTTAACTGCTAAATCACCCAGTGCTAAAGTGAACCAAGGTATTCCGGTTGCATAAAAAGCAATTGAGAAGAATAAAAAAGTATCAATTACTGATCCATTTATTGAGGACGCTAGTGGTGGTACAAACCAATATTTATTTCTAAGCTTATCAAATACAAAGACGTCAATTCTTTGTGAAACTATAAATGCAGTTCCTGAACCAATAGCAATTCTTATTGAAATCAAGTCTGAAAAATTTGTTGAAAAAAAAAGTGTAAATGTAACTCCAATAAAAAAACCAAAGTAAACAACTTTTTTTGCTACTTCTTTACCAAAAGATCTATTTGCAAGATCAGTAATCAAAAAAGCAATGGGATAAGTAAATGCGCCATATGTAAGTACTTCGGATAATCCATTATAATGAATTGGGAATTGAACTAAATAGTTAGAAGCTAATACAACAACCCCCATAATCACAGATAAAAATAGAACTGTCTTATTCATTGATACAAAATATATAAAAACTAGGCGCTTTTAGCCAAAAGAATTTTTTTAATTTTTTTTAATCTGGGAGATAAATTTTTTTTTTTTGCAGAAATTAAGAATTGATCGAAGCTTCCTTTTTTGTCTACTGTTCTCATACCTGCATTAGAAACAGTTAATTTAAGTGATTTATTCAAAGATTCACTTTTAAATCTTACTTTTTTCAAATTGGGTAAAAATCTTCTTTTTGTCTTATTATTAGCATGACTAACATTATGACCTTTAAGAGGTATTTTACCAGTGAGTTCACATTTTTTAGACATAATAATTTTGAGAGGTATATTTCAGCTACAGTTTTCAGTCAAGTTTATATTTAGTTAGACCCCACTATTTCTTCGATATTTTTAACCCCATCTGAACTCAAAATACCATCTAATTCTTCAGAAATTTTATTTACTATATTAGGACCTTGATAAACCATGCCGGTATATAATTGTACATAATTTGCACCTGAGCTAAACTTTTCATAAGCACTTTTACCTGAGTCAACTCCGCCAACTCCTATTATTTTAATTTTATTTTTAAAAATTTTATAAAATTCTTTTATAATTAGATTTGATTTTTGTTCTATTGGTTTGCCAGATAATCCTCCCTTTTCAAATTTGTTGATATTTTGTAAATTATCTCTAGTTCCATCAGATGTATTTGAAATTATTACAATCTCTATATTATATTTTAATAGTATATTTCCAATAATATCTAAATCTTTCAATTCTAGATCTGGCGCAATTTTAACAGCAATCTTTGTAGCTAATTTTTTTTTATTATTTTCTTCATTTAATGCATTTAATAATTCCTCTAATTCTTTTGGATTTTGAAAACTTCTTAAATTTTCTGTATTTGGAGATGAAATATTTATTGTAATATAGTCACATAAATTATTTAAATTTTTAAAACATTTTAAATAATCGTCTGTTCTATTTTTTGAGTTTTTATTTGGACCAATATTAATTCCTAACAATCCTCTAGGGGGGTCATTTTTAATATTATTTGCAGCCTTTTTAGACCCTATATTATTAAAGCCAAGTCTATTAATTAAAGCCTGATCTTCTTCAAGTCTAAATACTCTAGGTTTTGGATTTCCAAACTGAGGCTCTGGTGTAATAGTACCAACTTCAACAAAGCCAAATCCCAATTTAAATAATGAATTATATACCTCAGCATTTTTGTCAAAACCTGCCGCTATACCAATAGGATTTATTATTTCTTTATCTAAAAAATTTACTTTTAAAGTTTCATAATTTTTAACCTTTACTGGCACCACTTTGGTTTTTAAGGCTTTAATTGCTAAATCATGGGCCGTTTCTGGATTAAATTTAAATATTAAAGATCTTATTTTTTCAAACATTATGTATTTTTTCTGAGATAAGTTTTTTTGTTTCCTCTATACCGAAAAAGCTTATGAAGAAACCTAATCTTGGCCCATTTTCATCACCAAAGACAACTTCGTAAATCAATTTAAACCAGTCCCTTAGATTATCTTTATATCCATTTTCCTTTCCAACAGAATAAATTTTTGTCTGTATTTCCTCAGGTAACATTTTATCATTACATTCTGATAAAGCGTTTATTAATTCTTCTAATGCCTTTTTTTCTTCTGTGCTTGGTTTTTTATATTTTTTATTCTCTTTAATCACCTCATTAAAATATTTAATGGAATATTCAATTAATTTGTCAAAAATAGGAAAGTTATTCTCTTTAATATTAGGTTTATATTTTTTTACAAATTTCCAAAGTAAATCTTTTGAATTTGCATTACTTGTCTCTACTAAATTTAAAAGCATAGAAAAAGTCATGATCATTTCTTCTTTTGGCACTATGCCATTATGTACATGCCAAACTGGATTTAAAATAAGTTGTTTTTCTTCTTGATTTTTTGATTTATCTATAAAGTCTAAATATTCATCTACAGCTTTTGGCACAATTTCTTTATAAAGTTTTTTTGCTCTTTTTGGATTTTGGTACATAAACAAAGATAAGCTTTCAGGTGAAGCAAACTCTAACCACTGATCAATTGTAATTCCATTTCCTTTTGATTTAGATATTTTTTCACCTTTCTCATCTAAGAATAATTCATATGCAAATCCTGATGGATTTCTCTTTCCTAATAGATTTATTATTTTAGTTGATAATATTGCGCTCTCAATTAGATCTTTACCATACATTTCAAAATCTACATCTAGTGCATACCATCTCATTGCCCAATCTACTTTCCATTGAAGCTTACATTCACCATTCAAAACACTTTTTTCTAATTTTTTACCATTGTTATCAAATATAATTATTGATTTACTTTCATTAATTTCTGCCACTGGAATTTCCAAGACCTTACCAGTTTCTGGACAAACAGGTAAAAAAGGTGAATATGTTTTTTGTCTTTCTTTACCAAGTGTTGGAATAATAATATCCATTATTCCCTGATAATTTTGAAGAATTAACTCTAAAGTATTGTTGAATTTTCCTGAGGTATATAAATCTGTTGAACTTTTAAATGTGTATTTAAATCCAAATTGATTTAGAAAATTTTTTAACATTTCATTATTATGCTCACCAAAGCTACCAAATTTATGGAAAGGGTCTGGAACTTTTGTAAGAGGTTTATTTAAATTTTTTTCTAGTAAATCTTTATTTGGAATATTATCAGGAACTTTTCTCAACCCATCCATATCATCTGAAAAAGTTACAATCTCTTTTGGAATATCAGTTAATTGATTTAGTGCATTAACAATCATTGAAGTTCTAGCAACTTCACCAAAAGTGCCTATATGTGGTAGACCACTTGGCCCGTACCCTGTTTGTAAAATAATTTTATTTTTTTTATCTATATATTGTTTTCTTTCTTTAAGAATTTTTTTAGCTTCAACAAATGGCCAAGCGTTAGTTTTCTCAATTGTAGATTTGTCTATTGATGGTTTCATGTTTTTGTTGATATTTTAACAGTTTTATTGATTGTTAAAATGTTGAAATTTATTTACCATAAAATAATGTCCATGCAAAATGTACAATTATAAAACTGTTTTTTATACACTTGGTACACTCCAGATTGTTTTAGGGGTATTTATGCTGATACCTGTGCTAATTCAGTTGATTTATAACGAGTTAGATTCGGGGTTTATATCGGCCTCTTTAATTACAATTGTTTTTGGAGTGCTATTTTTTATTTCAAATTTAGATCACAATAAAAATATTGACCTTCCTCAGGCTTTTATCTTAACTGCTCTATCCTGGATATCGATCGCGATTTTTGGCTCCTTGCCTTTCGTTTTTTCAAAGCTCAACCTGAATTTTACAGATGCCTTTTTTGAGAGTATGTCTGGAATTACTACGACAGGGTCAACTATACTTGTTGATCTTGATAACACTCCAAAAGGAATTCTTTTATGGAGAGCAATTCTTCAATGGCTTGGTGGAATAGGTATAATTCTTATGGCTATAACTTTAATGCCAATAATGAATATTGGTGGCATGCAGTTATTTAAAATATCTTCTAATGATAATGCAGAAAAAATTTTGCCAAAGTCTAAAGAAATTTCGATAAGATTAATTTTTATATATTCCCTGCTTACTTTTGTATGTGCGATATTTTACAAATTATTTGGTATGAATTATTTTGATAGTTTAACTCATTCAATGACAACAATAGCAACTGGAGGATTTTCAAATTATAACGATTCAATAGGTTACTTTAATAATCCATTAATTGAACTTAATGCAGTAATTTTTATAATATTAGGAAGTATACCTTTTATATCATATATAAAATTTTTAAGCGGTGATAAAAAAGTCTTTATTAATGACGCACAAATAAATTTTTTCATTAAAACTATAATTATCTCTGTAATTATTATTTTTATTTTTTTGTATTCAAAAAATTTTGAAACTGGAACTCTATTATTAAGACAAGTTTTGTTTAATGTTGTTTCAATCTTAACTGGAACTGGGTATGTTACTACTAATTATAGTGAATGGGGAAGTTTTCCATTAATCTTTTTTTTAATTTTAATGTTTATTGGTGGATGTGCTGGCTCAACAGCTTGTGGATTAAAAATATTTAGAATTCATATATTGTATAAATTTTTTGTAATGCAGTTAAAAAAATATATTTATCCAAGAGGTGTGTTTGTTTTAAAATATGGTGATAATGCATTAAATGAAAAATTTATTTCATCAATAATTTCTTTTGTTTTTTTGTATATAATTATTTTTTTTATAATAACTGCACTTTTATCAATTAGTGGATTAGACTTTATTACATCTGTTTCTGGTGCAGCAACATCTATATCTAATGTAGGTCCTGGATTAGGCGGAATGATTGGTCCAAATGGAAATTTTTCTTTATTACCCGACTTTTCTAAATGGATTTTAAGTATAGGAATGATTTTGGGTAGACTGGAACTATTCGCTATAATAGTATTATTTATTCCATCATTTTGGAGAAGATATTAATGTTAGAAAAAAATCAAAGCTGGTCTCAATCAATATTAGTCTACAAAGATATTAGAATGTTAAGAATATTGCTTTTGGGAGCAATAAGTGGATTTCCTTGGGTATTAATAGCTAGCAGTTTAAGTCTTTGGTTAAAAGAAGAAGGTTTAAGCAGATCTACTATCGGATGGGCAGGTTTGATATTTGGTGTTTATGCATTTAATTATTTATGGGCACCAATAATAGATAGAATTCAAATTCCATTTTTAACAAAAAAATTGGGACACAGACGAGGTTGGATAGTTCTAATGCAAATTATAATTTTGGTTAGTCTATTTATTTGGAGTTTAATAAATCCAACACAAAATTTAGCATTATTAATTGGCGTCGGTTTAATTATTGCAATAGCGTCAGCAACACAAGATATAACGGTTGATGCTTTAAGAATTGAGCAAATTAATACAAATGAAGGAAAGGCTATGGCTGCAGGAGCTGCTATGGCGGTTGTAGGATGGTGGACTGGTTATAAGTTGGGAGGAGTAATAGCTTTATTTACTGCAGAATTCTTTGAGAATTTAGGAATTGAAGATTACTGGCAAACTACCTTTTTAGTCTTGGGTGTAGTAATTATTTTAATGAATATTGCCCTAATGTTTGTACACGAGCCAATTTCAACTGATAGACAATCAAAGCAAAAAGAAACTGATAAAATGATTCAAAGTAAGTTAGGTTCTCATAATCCAATCAAAGCTTTTATTGCTTACATTACAGGTACAATTGGTGGGCCAATTATTAGTTTTTTCAAAAAAAATGGTTTTTCAATTGCGGTCGGTATTCTTGGATTTGTGTTTCTTTTTAAAATTGGAGAGGCATTCCTTGGAAGGATGTCAATTGTATTTTATAAAGAGATTGGATTTTCCAAAGGTGAAATAGCAATTTATTCAAAAACATTTGGTTGGGTTACGACGGTGGTGTTTACATTGATTGGTGGTATATTTGCTATGAGAGCCGGAACA
This sequence comes from uncultured Pelagibacteraceae bacterium, assembly GCA_902574705.1. Lineage (GTDB taxonomy): Bacteria > Pseudomonadota > Alphaproteobacteria > Pelagibacterales > Pelagibacteraceae > Pelagibacter. The sequence continues at coordinate 62,923 of CACGOM010000004.1, forward strand.
GTCAAAACAATGTTTGTTGCAGGTGGTTTTATGGCGGCAACAAATCTTCTATTTGCTGCACTTGCTTGGTCTGGTAAATCAGAGTGGTTATTTGCATTAGCTGTAATAGCTGATGATATATCTGCTGCATTTGCTACAGTCGCATTTGTTGCATTTATATCTTTACTTGTTGATCGTACTTATACAGCAACGCAATATGCGCTTCTTGCTTCGATTGGTACCGCTGGAAGAACTACTCTAGCTTCATCTTCTGGAGCTTTGGTTGACTGGCTAAATGGTGATTGGGGTACTTTTTTTATCCTAACAGCTTTAATGGTAATACCCTCATTAATTTGTTTGTGGTTTATAAGAGAAAAAATAAAAGTTGGTGAAAAATAATTTTTTTAATAAATCACCTATTATCAATGTATTAGAAAAACCAAAAAAAAATTCTAATATCAGTTCACAAATTTTATATGGTGAAAGATTTAAAGTACTTTCAAAAAATAAAAATTTTTATAAAGTTAAGAATTATTACGATAATTACATTGGTTTTATTAGCAAAAAAATAAAGTTAGAGGCATTATTTAATCCATCACATAAAATTAAAACTCTTAAATCTCAAATTTATTTTGGTACTGATAAAACAAAAAAGATATCGTCCAATCATTATTTGCCTTTTGGAAGTAAATTAAAGATAATTAAAAAAAATAAAAGTTTTATCATGTTTGAAAAAAATCAATGGATAAAATTTAAAGATACGTGCATTATTTCAAAGAAAGAAAAAAATTTTATCAAAATTTTGAAACTGTTTATTAATTGTCCATATAAGTGGGGTGGAAAAACTTTTGAAGGAATTGATTGCTCTGCTCTTCTTCAGATTTATTATAAATATAATAATAAATATTTTCCAAGAGATACCATAGATCAAATTAAACAAAAAAAGGGTCACAAATACAAAAAAAATCTTAAAAAGGGTGATATTATATTTTGGAAAGGTCACGTTGCTGTTTGTATAAACTCTAAAGATTTAATACATGCCTATGGACCTAGTAAAAAAGTGGTCGTAATGCAGATACGAAAAACAATAAAAAGAATTGAAAGAACTGCTAATTTGAAAGTAAAGAAGGTATTTAAGATTTAGTTTTCTCTACCAAAATCTGGTTTGCTTATATCTTGTTTTAATAATAAAATTTGTTCTCTAACTTTTTTTGACTTTTTGAGCTTATCTAGCATCAAAGAATTTCTTTTTTTACTAATATCTACTTTAAAATTTTTGAGATTTTTAATAAATAAATCAATTATTTTAGTCATATTCTTACTATTATTAAAAAATATATCTCTCCACATAATTTCATTAGATGCTGCTATCCTAGAAAAATCTCTTAAACCGCCTGCGCTATATTTAATTATATTTTTTTTATTTATTTTTTGAAAATCTTGAGCTGTTTTAATTAAATTATATGCAATTAGGTGTGGCAAATGACTTGTAACTGAAAAAATTTTATCATGCTCCTGTTCCTTCATAAACAGAACTTTGGAGCCTAATTTTTTCCAGAATTTGGACAGCTTATTTTCTAATACTTTATTTTTGTTACTTTTAATTAAGATACACCATTTATTTTTAAATAAATTTTTACTTCCATATTTTGGCCCACTAACTTCAGAGCCTGCTATAGGATGACTCATTATCCAATTTAATTTTTTTGATAATTTTTCTTTAATTAATTTTGCGACATTTCCTCTAGTTGAGCCAACATCAGTAATCAAAGTTTTTTTACTTAAATTTGCATTTAATTTGTTAATTATTTTTTGGTATTCACTCATAGGAGTTGAAATAACTACTAGATCCATATTCATTATTTTTTTATCAATTTTTTTGATTAAGATAATTTTTTTATTAATTTTTTTTATTTGAGTTTGGTATTTAACGTTTTTTTCAAATACGTATACCGTTCTGCATAATTTTTGATTAATGGCTCCTCTAAGAATAGAGGATCCAATCATACCACATCCAATGATAAGAATATTTTTAAACATTTTTAAATATTTTTTTTACAACTTTAAGTAGATACTTGTTTTCTGATGAATTTCCAATACTTAATCTTAAACAATTTTTAATTTTATACTCTTTCATGCCTCTTATGATTATTCTATTTTTCAAAAGTTTTTTCATAAATAAATCAGACGAAATTTTACATTTTTTAAAATCTAATAATAAAAAATTACAAACAATCTCATTTGTAGATATATTATAGTTCGAAAAGAAATTTTTAATTTTGTTTCCCCAAAAAGTGTTATGTCTAACAGATTTTTTAACAAATCCTTTGTCTGAAATAGCTTTAGTTGCACATCTCTCCGCGAATAAATTTACGTTAAAAGGTGGTTTAATTTTATAAAGAGCGTTTATAATTTTTTTATCACCATATCCCCATCCAATCCTTAATGAAGCCAATCCATATAGCTTAGAGAATGTTCTAAGTATAAATACGTTTTTAGTTCTTTTGAACAAGTCTAAACCTGAAACATAGTCTTTTTTTAAGTTATACTCATGGTAAGCATCATCAATTACTAAAAGAATTTTTTTATTTAATTTTTTTCTAAGAGTAATTAATTCTGACTTATTCAAATAAGTGCCTGTTGGATTATTTGGGTTTGCAAGAAAAACTATTTTTGTTTTTTTAGTCACTTTTTTAATAATATTTTCGATTGATATTTTAAAGTTTTTTTCTTTGGAAAATAACACCTTTGCACCAATGATTTTTGAGTAAATTCTGTACATTAAAAAACTATATTCGGGCAAAATGACTTCATCGTTTTTATTCAAATATAATTGACATATCATCTGTATAATTTCATCAGATCCCGCTCCGCATATAATTTTTTCAAAGTCACATTTTACTTCTTTAGAAATAGCCCTTCTCAACCCTTTTGACTTACTGTCAGGGTATCTATTAATTAATAAATTTTTATTTTTAAAAATTTTTTTAACATCTGAGCTCACACCAAGCGAAGATTCGTTTGCAGACAATTTCACATAGTTTTTGTTCTTATTAATTCCTGATTTTCCAGGTTTATAGACTTCGATGTTTATATTTCTAAATTTTGGAACGCTCATTTTTAAAGCTTATATTAAAAAAATAAATATTTAACAGGAATATATTTTAGTGTTTGACATATAAATTTGTATTTAGTACTAATTCTTTGCGCTGATTTATCTGAATTGCGAGCGCAATAAAAAAACCGCTAAAAAAAGTTTTTTTTCCTCACAATTCATAAATCAAAAAAATATGAATAAATTTGATGATATAAAAAAGCTTGTTATTAAAGATCAGCTTAAGCTTGATTGTGGTCAAACTATATCTGACTTTCCAATTGCTTATGAGACTTATGGAAAATTAAATTCAAAAAAGGATAATGCTATTTTAGTTTTTCATGCTTTAACTGGTGATCAATTTGCGACAGATATAAATCCAATCACAAAAAAAGATGGTTGGTGGAAGTATGCTCTTGGACCACAAAAAGCAATTGATACAAATAAATATTTTATAATATGTGCAAATGTATTAGGTGGTTGTATGGGTTCATTTGGTCCTAGTAGTATAAATCCAAAAACTGGAAAATCTTATGGAAATGATTTCCCAGTTATAACAATAAACGATATGGTTAACGCTCAATATTTTTTAATTAAACATTTTAAAATAGAAAAATTATTTTGTGTAACTGGTGGGTCCATGGGGGGAATGCAAGTATTACAATTTGTAGCTAATTATCCTAATATAGCTCAAACTGCTATTCCAATTGCTTGTACTTCTAATCATTCAGCACAAAATATTGGATTAAATGAACTTGGAAGACAAGCAATTATGGCTGATGCGAATTGGCAAAATGGAAAATATGAAGAAGCAAATACTTCACCGAGTAAAGGTTTATCAGTTGCAAGAATGGCAGCACATATAACTTATTTGTCAAAAGATGCTCTTCAAGAGAAATTTGGAAGAAAACTTCAAGAAAGAGACGATTTAAAATTTAGTTTTGATGCTGATTTTCAAATTGAAAGTTATCTAAGACATCAAGGATCAGTTTTTGTTGATAGATTCGACGCAAATAGCTACCTTTATATAACAAGAGCAATGGATTATTTTGATTTGAATAAGAAATATGGCGGAAATCTCTCAAGAGCTTTTGAAAAAAGTAAAACTAAGTTTTTTATAATTTCTTTTACTTCAGATTGGTTGTACCCGTCCTCTGAGAACAAAGAAATAGTAATAGCTTTAAATTCAATTGGAGCTGATGTTGGCTATGTTGAAATTGAGTCAGATAAAGGACACGACTCTTTTTTGTTAGACGTTCCAGACTTCCTTGCGGCATTAAAAAACTTTTTAAATACTTCATATGAGAGGTTAAATGAAAAAGGAATTTAGAATAATTTCGGATTTGGTTGAGAAAAACTCTAGAGTTCTTGATGTTGGTTGTGGAGATGGGGAACTAACAAGTTATATATTCAAATATATAACTCAAGACGTTAGGGGGATTGAAATTTCAAAGAGCAATGTTCAAAAATGTATATCAAAAGGTTTAACTGTTATTGAAGGTGATGCTGAAAATGACCTATATCAGTTTCCAGACGCATCCTTTGATTTCGTAATATTAAGCCAAACTCTTCAAGCTTTTCTAAACCCTGAAAAAGTTCTGGACGAGTTGCTAAGAGTTGGAAAAAAAGGAATAGTAACAATCCCTAATTTTGGTCATTGGAAAGTAAGATTAAATCTTCTTTTCAAAGGAACTATGCCTGTTACTAAGAGTTTGCCTCATAAATGGCACAATACACCAAACTTACATATGTGTACCATTAAAGATTTTTTTAATTTCTGTGACCATAAAAAAATTAAATTTATAAAATCGTTAGCTTTAAGTCAGGAAAAACTTCTAAGTATTTCTAAAACTAATTTAAATACGAGAAATCTTTTTTCAGAAATTGGAATTTTTTTAATTCAAAAGTAAATGGAAATTAAAATAATCAAATGTTTAACTGATAATTTTTCTTACATTTTATTCGATAAAAAAACATCTTTATCTGCAGTAATTGATCCAAGTGAGGCAGGACCAATAATTGAGGAGATAGAAAAAAATAATTTAAATTTGAAGTATGTAATTAATACACACCACCATTATGACCATGTAGGTGGAAATCAAGAATTAAAAGAAAAATATAATTGCAAAATTGCAGCATATGAAGCTGACAAAGATAGAATCCCTGAAATTGATATTAATTTAAAAAATGATCAAACATGGAAAAATGAACTATTTAAATGTAAAATTTTGCATATCCCAGGTCATACATCAGGACATATATGTATTTATATAAATGAAATTAATGCTTTATTCACTGGTGATACTTTATTTTCGTTAGGATGTGGAAGAATATTTGAAGGAACTTATGATGAAATGTATGAGTCATTAAATAAATTAAAAAGTTTTCCAAAAAAAACTCAAATCTATTGTGGCCACGAGTATACAAAAAAAAACTCAGATTTTTGTTTATACTTTGATCCAAAAAATAGTAAGCTTCAAGAAAAAGTTTTAGCAATAAATAAACATATTCAAAATGGGACTCCTACTATTCCAACACTTTTGGGAGATGAGCTAGAGTGTAACATTTTTTTACGTTCAGATAATTCAGAGATTCAAAAACAACTAGGTATAAATTCAAAAGATCCTTTTAAAACCTTTGTAAAATTGAGAGATTTAAAGGATAATTTTTAACTTATATAACTTGACTATATAACTTCTCGATCTATATTGCGGAAAAAATTTAATTATGACTTTTGCAGTAATTCAAACAGGTGGGAAGCAATATAAAGTAAAGGCTAGTGATATCCTTAAAATTGAAAAACTAGACGATGCCAAAGAAAAAATAGAATTTAATGATGTTCTTGCTTATGGTGACAATAATAGTCTTGAAGTAGGAGCTCCATTTATCAAAGGGGCAAAAGTTGAAGCACAGCTAATTAAAAATGGAAAGAATAGAACAGTTTTAGTTTTTAAGAAAAGAAGAAGACAAAATTCAAGAAGAAAAAATGGTCATAGACAGCAATATTCTTTAATTAAAATAAATAAAATTTTTAATAAAGATGGCGGGATTTTTGCTGAAGCATCTAAAGAGAAAGAAATAAAAAAATAAATTATGGCAACAAAAAAAGCAGGTGGATCGTCACGAAACGGAAGAGATAGTGCGGGCAGAAGACTCGGGGTTAAGAAATATGGCGGTCAGTTAGTAAATCCTGGTAATATAATTGTAAGACAGAGAGGGACAAAAATTTTTCCTGGCGAACATGTTGGAATGGGTAAAGACCATTCAATTTTCTCTTTAATTAAAGGAAAAGTAGAGTTTAAAAAATCAAAATCAGACAGAACTTTCGTTTCTGTAAAACCCAATTAATTTACTTACAACTAAATTCTTATAAAAGGTTGTATTATGAAATTCCTAGATCAGGTAAAAATATTTATTAAGGCAGGTGATGGTGGTTCAGGCTCTCCAAGCTTCAGAAGAGAAAAATTTATTGAATTTGGAGGTCCTGATGGAGGAGATGGAGGCAAAGGTGGTTCGGTAATATTAATATCTGAAAGAAATTTAAATACACTAATAGATTATAGATACCAACAACACTTCAAGGCCAAACGAGGAGAGGACGGAAAAGGTCAAAATAGAACTGGTCGAGGTGGAGAGGACTTAATATTAAAAGTTCCAATAGGTACCCAAGTTTTTGAAGAAGATAATAAAACTCTAGTTTTTGATTTTAAAAAAGAGCATGAAGAATATGTTGCTGCAATTGGAGGAAAAGGTGGCTTAGGAAATACTAGATTTAAGTCATCAACCAATAGAGCTCCAAGAAAATTTACAAAAGGCACTAAGGGAGAAGAATTTTGGATGTGGTTACAACTCAAGACTATTGCGGATATAGGTATAATTGGTTTGCCAAATGCTGGCAAATCAACTCTTCTATCAATTATTACCAGCGCTAACCCTAAAATTGCAAATTATAAATTTACTACTCTTAATCCTAATCTGGGTGTAGCCATATATGATGATAAGGAAATTACACTAGCTGATATACCAGGTTTAATTGAAGGGGCACACGAAGGAATTGGATTAGGTACAAAATTTTTAAAACATATTGAAAGATGTAAAATTTTATTACACATGATTGATGTAACTGAAGAAAACCTAGTACTATCTTATAAACAAATTAAAAATGAATTAAATAAGTACAGTAACGAACTTATTAAAAAAAAGGAGATAATAGTGTTTAATAAAATTGATCTTATTGAAAAAAAAGAATTGAGAGAAAAAATCAAATTTTTTGAAGAAAAAATTAAAAAAAAAGTAAACATTTTATCAAACACAGATAAGAAACTCATTTCAAAGCTTAAATCAGGTTTATTGGGATATGTATTTAAATAATTTTAAACAAGTAGTAATAAAAATTGGTTCATCACTTCTTATAGATGATAAGAAAAAAATACGAAAAAGGTGGTTATTAGATTTTTCAAAGGATATTGAAGAACTTATAAAAAATAAAAAGAAAGTAATAATAGTAAGTTCTGGCGCAATAGCTTTAGGTTGTAAAAAACTTAATATAAATAAGAAAAATTTAAAAATTGATAAAAGTCAAGCTGTAGCTTCTATTGGGCAAATTGAATTAATGAATCTTTTTAATGAGATATTTAAAAAACGTAAACTTAATCTATCTCAAATTCTTCTAACACTAGAAGATACTGAAATTAGAAGAAGAGCCATAAATGCAAAACGAACATTTGATAATCTTTTTGATCTTGGATTTATTCCTTTGGTAAATGAGAATGATAGTATTGCTACATCTGAAATAAAGTATGGCGATAATGATAGGCTAGCTTCACGAGTGGCTCAGATATCTGGATCTGATTGTTTAATTTTGTTATCTGATGTGGATGGTCTATTTGATAAGAATCCTAAACTAAATAAAAATGCAAAGTTAATCAGCAATGTTAAAGAAATTAATAGTAATGTAGAAAAATATGTTTCAAAAAATATTAGTGAGCATGGGACTGGTGGAATGAAAACAAAAATTGAAGCAGCAAAAATTTGTCAAATATCCGGTTGTTACATGGCGATTGCGAATGGTTTAATAAATAGACCTATACAAAATATTATTACAAATAATTATTGCACATGGTTTTTGCCAAAAATTTCAAAGTTAGATGCTAGAAAAAAGTGGATTATTAGTTCAATATCACCAAAAGGAGAATTAATTATTGATGATGGCGCTATTCAAGCTTTAAAAAAAGGTAAAAGTTTATTGGCAGCGGGAATTTTAAAAATAAACGGAAAATTTAATAAAGGAGATCACATTAAAATTTTAGATAAAAACATGAGAGAACATGCAAGAGGGCTCAGCTCTTTTAATTCAGATGAAATCTTAAGAATTAAAGGTCAGCATTCAAGTAAAATAAGTGAAATTTTAGGATATGTGTCAAAGTCTGAAGTTATTCATAAAGATGATATGGTAGAAATATAAAATGTCCTATGAGCTAAAATTAATCGTTAAAAAGTCGAGAGTAGCTTTTGCAAATAAAACTTGCTCGTTTAAAAAAGATAAGGTTTTGAAAAAGTTTGCAGATTTGCTGCTAAGAAATAAAAAAAAAATAATTAAAGAAAATTATAAAGATATAAGATTTGCAACAAAAAAGGGATTGAAAGAAAATCTCATTAAGAGACTAGAGATAGATGATAAAAAAATAATTAATATTACAAAATCAATAAATCAAATTATTAGAATTAAAGATCCTACAAATAAAGTTTTGAGTAAATGGAAAAGACCAAATGGTTTAATAATTAAAAAAGTAACGGTGCCAATTGGTGTGATAGCAGTGATTTATGAGAGCAGACCGAACGTAACTTCTGATATAGCAAGTTTATGTTTCAAATCTGGAAATGCAGTAATTTTGAGAGGTGGTTCAGAAGCATTTAATACTAATAAGATAATTTCTGACTTATTTAGAAAATCTTTGAAATTTTATGGGTTTGACCAAAATTATGTTCAATTTATCAAGAACAAAAATAGAAAAGTAGTAGATGAAATTCTATCTAAAATGAAAGGTTATATTGATTTAGTAATACCTAGAGGTGGTAAATCATTAGTGAAAAAAGTGGATAAATTATCTACAGTTCCATACATCGGTCATTTGGAAGGAATTTGTCATACGTTTATTGATAAGAAAGCAGATCTTAAAATGGCAATCAAAGTTTTAGAAAATGCTAAAATGAGAAATACAAGTATTTGCGGGGCAACAGAAACAGTTTTATTTCATAAAAATATTGCAAAAAAATTTATTAATCCTGTGTTAAAAAATTTAAAAGATAAAGGGTGCAATATTTATGGAGATCAAACAATAAAAAAAATATTTAAAGATAAAATAGATTTGGCTAAAAATAAAAATTGGTCGACAGAGTATTTATCTTCTAAAATTTCAGCAAAAGTAGTGAAAAATATTAATGAAGCTATTAATCATATAAATCGATTTGGAACGATGCATACAGATGCTATTATAACTTCCGATAAAACTAGAGCTATATACTTTTTAAAAAAAATAAAAAGCTCAATTGGTATTCATAATTCATCTACTCAATTTGCTGACGGAGGAGAGTTTGGTTTTGGTGCAGAAGTTGGAATATCTACAAGTAATCTACCTCCGAGGGGACCTGTGGGCTTAAGTCAACTTGTTAGCTATAAATACGAAGTCTATGGTAATGGACAATTAAGAAAGTAAATTGATAAAAAAAATAAAAAAAATTGGAATTTTAGGTGGAACATTTGATCCTTGCCATCTTGGCCACTTAAAAATATCAAAAGAAGCAAAAAGAATATTTAATTTAAAAAAAATAATCTGGGCTGTAACAAAGAAAAATCCATTTAAAAAAAAGAGCAATCAAACTTTAGAAAGTAGAATTAGAAATTCAGAAAAATTCACAAAAAAATATAAATTTATAGAAATCAGCTATTTTGAAAAAATTATTAAATCCGATAAAACCTTCGATTTAGTTAAATACCTAAAAAAAAAACATCTTAATTCAGAACTATATTTAATTATGGGTGCAGATAATTTAATTTGGTTTCATAAATGGGATAATTGGAAAAATATAACAAAGAAATGTAATATTGTTGTTTTTAATAGATATCCTTACAAATCTAAAGCTTTGAAATCATTGGCTTTTAAACAAATAGACAAACAAAAACTAAAATTTATAAATTTTAAAAAAGTAAATATTTCATCTTCTCAATTGAGAAAAATTTGATAGTGTTCTTGTAATTAATGGATAAATCTTCAGATTTAAAAAATAAAATCATAAATAAATTAGACTCAAATAAAGCACTTGATATTGTAACTATTGATCTAGAAGGTAAATCATCTATTGCAGATTATATGATAATAGCAAGTGGTACATCTTCAAGGCATATTCAAGCGCTATCGGAACAAGTTTTTGAAGAATTAAAAAGTAATGGAATTACTAATTGCAAAATTGAAGGTAAAGACTCTAGTGATTGGAAATTAGTTGATGGTATTGATTTAGTGGTACACATATTTAATCCTGAAAAAAGAAAATTTTACGAGTTGGAAAAAATGTGGTCAGAATTAATACCAAAAGAAAGAGTAATGATATGAAGATAGTAACCTCTATAATTTTTTTTTTTGTTTTGTTTTTATTTAATTTTAAATCTTCTTTAGCAGACGATACTGACATATATAAAAAAATAGATTTATTCAGCGAAGTTCTAGAAAAAATAAATAAAGAATATGTAGAGGATGTAAATCAAAGTGACACAATGGATGCCGCAATTAACGGCGTTTTGCAGTCTCTTGATCCATACTCTTCATACATGTCTCCTGAAATGTTACAAGAAATGCAAACCGAAACTAAAGGTGAATTCGGTGGACTTGGAATAGAAGTAGGTATGGAGGCGGGTGTAGTTAAAGTAATTTCCCCAATAGATGGCTCTCCTGCAGAGTCGGTCGGTGTTAAAGCTGGAGATTACATAGTTAAGATTGATGGCACACAAGTTCAAGGTAAAACTTTATCAGAGGCTGTTGATTTAATGAGAGGTCCTGTAGGTAGCGAGATAGAAATAACAGTAAGAAGAATTGGGGTAAGAAAGGCTCTAACATTTAACATTATTAGAGAAATTATTGAAATTAAATCAGTAAAATCAAAAGTGATAGAAAATAATATTGGATACGTAAGATTAACCTCCTTCAACGATAATAGTTCTGATCAACTTAAAGATATTGTGAAAGATTATAAGAAAAACAAAAATATAAACAAATTTATTTTAGATTTGAGAAATAATCCTGGAGGACTATTAAATCAAGCAATTAAAATTACTGATTTTTTTTTAGACAATGGTGAAATAGTTTCTACCAAAAGTAAGAAGAAATCTGACAATAGAAAGTGGTTTGCAAAAAAAGGAGATATAATTAATGGAGATACGTTGTTAGTTCTTATTAATTATGGATCCGCATCAGCATCGGAGATAGTGGCTGGAGCATTAAAGGACCACAAAAGGGCTATTATTTTAGGTGAAAGCTCATATGGTAAAGGATCTGTTCAGTCGATAATTCCACTTAAAAATGATGGAGCCATAAGATTAACTGTTTCAAAGTACTATCTACCATCTGGAGACTCTATATCTGAAGTAGGTGTTAATCCGGATATATTTATTGCTGAAAGCTCAGATGAATTTAGAATAGATACTGACACTGATAATCAATTGGAATTTGCTTTGAAATTATTAAATGGATAAAAAATTTAGTAATTTACCACTCAGAAAAGGTGTGGGAGTTGCCCTGCTAAATAATAACAATAAAATTTTTGTCGCA
>CACGOM010000005.1 GCA_902574705.1 uncultured Pelagibacteraceae bacterium
AATTTTCATAGTTTTATATTAAAGCTAAGTTTCTTGCTCTTTTAATTGAAAGAGATAGTTCTCTTTGTTTTTTTAAACTTACTGATGTTATTCTTGATGGTAGTATCTTACCATTTTCAGATGTATATTTTTTTAATAGTTTTATGTTTTTATAATCAATTTTAGGTGCACCTTTTCCAGAAAGAGGACATTTTTTTTTAAATTTAAATTTTTGATTTTGAAATATACTTAGTTTTGCAAAATTACTCTGACCTGTATTTTTTTTAAATTTTCTATTTTTCATTTAATTGTTCTTTGGCACCTTTAAGGTCTTTATCTTCATTGTTTTTTTCAAAATAGTTTGTCTCTAAGTCAACCTTTTTTACTTTAATAGTTAAAAATCTTAGTAAATTTTTGTCAATTTTTTCATTCTTTTCTAGTTCTAATATAGTCTTACCACTACCTTCAATTTTAAAATGTATGTAATTGCCTTTCTTATTTTTTTTTATTAAATATGAAAGGTTCATTAATCCCCATTTTTCAGTCTTTAGTAAATTTCCTTCATTACTCTCAATTATTTTTTTATATTTATCTTCAACTTGCTTGAGTTGAGCAGGGCTAATATCTTGTCTCGCTATAATTGTATGTTCGTAAAAATTCATTGTTTAAAAAAAAGCAGGATATACTATTATAAATTTTTAATTACAACATAAAAAATAATTAATATTTATAATGATTTCAGTAGTTTTCCCAGGACAAGGCTCTCAAAAAGTTGGCATGGGATCTGATTTATACAATCAATATGATTATATTAAAAAAATGTTCCAAGAAGCAGATGATATTTTAGGTTATGGGATCACAGATTTAATTTTAAATGGACCTCAAGAAAAATTAAATCAAACAACGTTTACGCAGCCAGCAATATATTTAATAGGATGTACAATTTGTGAGGTTTTAAAAAAAGAAACAGATTTTTTTCAAAAAAAATTTAATTTTTTTGCTGGCCATTCTTTAGGTGAATACACTGCTTTAACAGCAACAAATTCAATTACAGTACAGCAGGGGTTAATGTTGCTTAAAAATAGAGGTGAGGCGATGCAATCTGCTGTACCTTTGGGAGAAGGGGGAATGATGGCTGTACTAGGTGTAGAGGTAGAAGAAATTAAAAGTATTTTAAATAACAACTCTGATAGTACTAAATGTTTCCTGGCAAATGATAACTCAATAGGCCAAGTAATTTTAAGTGGTAAAAATAAAGAATTAGATAAACTATCTCTAATTTTAAAAGAAAAAAAAATTAAAAACATCAAATTACCTGTAAGCGCCCCATTTCATTGTGAGTTAATGAGAACAGCAACATTAAAAATGAAACAAATTATTAATGAACAAACTTTTAAAGACCCTAGCAATAAAGTTGTATCGAATGTAACAGCTAATGAATATAAAAATCCAGAACAAATTAAACAGTTATTAATTCAACAAATTGAGAGCCCTGTAAGATGGAGAGAGACCATACAATTTATGATTTTGAATGGATCCAATACATTTGTTGAAATTGGACCAGGAAAAGTATTATCTGGACTAATAAAAAGAATAGATAAAGAAGTAAATGTGTTGAATATTGATAAAGTTGAGGATATTCAAGGTATTAATCTATGATTAATCTAGAAAATAAAAATATAATTTTAACTGGTGCAACAGGGGGGATTGGTAATTCAATAGTAGATACATTAGTTTCCCTAAAGGCAAATCTTCTAGTCACTGGTACTAATGAAAAAAAACTTAATGAACTAAATAACAAATATAAAAACATAATATGCATGAAGCAAGATATTTCAGATCATGATCAAATAGAAGCGTTTATAGATGCATGTCATAATAAACTTGGAGATAGAATTGATGTTTTAATAAATAACGCAGGAATTACTAGAGATAATTTGACTATTAGAATGAATAAGGATGAATGGAATGAGGTTATAAATTTAAATTTAACATCAACATTTCTTTTATCGAAAAGTGTAATAAAAAAAATGTTAAAGAAAAAAAATGGAAAAATAATTAACATAACATCTGTAGTTGGGCATACAGGAAATTTAGGACAGGCGAATTATTCTGCGTCCAAAGGAGGAGTGTCCTCAATGTCGAAGAGTTTGTCTTTAGAATATGCAAAAAAAAATATTACAATTAATTGTATAGCTCCAGGTTTTATTGAAACGGCAATGACTGAAAAAATTAATGAGGAGTATAAGAATCAGCTTAAATCAAAAATACCTATGGATAGATTTGGGATACCTCAAGATATAGCAAATTGTGCAGCCTTTTTATGTTCTGATCTGTCTAATTATATAACTGGCGAAACAATACATGTTAATGGAGGCATGTATTTTAGTTGACAAACTTAAGTAAATAACTATTAACGTTAAAAAAGGAAAATAACCATGGCAGATGATGTTTCAAGTAAAGTAAAAAAAATTGTAGCCGATCACTTAGGTATTGATGAAGCTAAAGTTACAGAGGAGTCAAGTTTTATAGATGATTTAGGAGCTGACAGTCTAGATACTGTAGAATTAGTGATGGCTTTTGAAGAAGAATTTGGTTCAGAGATCTCTGATAGTGAAGCCGAAAAAATCTTAACTGTTGGTGACGCAATTAAATTTATAGAGAGCAAAGCAAATTAGAAGTTAAATGTTTCTCTCCAAAGACGGTAAAATGATAATTTTATCATCACCGTCTGGTGCTGGAAAAACTACTTTAGTAAAAAAAATTTCTCAAGAAAAAAACTATAAAATATCTATATCTCACACAACAAGAGACCCTAGACCAAATGAGATTGATGGAAAGGACTACTTTTTTACATCTAAGCCTAAATTTGAAAAATTAATTAAAAATAACTCATTTTTGGAATATGCAAATGTATTTAAAAATTTATATGGATCAACAAAAGAACAAGTATTTAAAAATTTAGATAAAGGATTTAACGTTTTATTTGACATAGATTGGCAAGGTACAAATCAAATAAAAAAACAAACATTAAACTACGAACTTGTTACTTTTTTTATATTACCACCTTCAAAAGAAGTGTTGCTAGAAAGACTAATTTCTAGAGGCGAGAGCAATAGTGAAACAATTAAAATGAGAATGCAGCAGTTTGATAAAGATGTTTTACATTGGGTAGATTATGATTATGTAGTCATTAATGAAGATCTTAATAAATGTTATGAAGAAATAATTGGTTTTTTAAATAAAACTATAAAATACGAAAAATCTTTAATCGAAAATCATGTAAAATATTTAATTACGAGATAATTCATTTTCGTATTCTTTTGATATTTTAAAAAAAGTTAATGGATCTAAATTTTGTGGCCTGCACCTGTCATCTAGAGATAAATGATTTATAATTTTTTTTGGATCCTTAAAGAGAATATTTAAAGGTTTTTTTATCATTTTACGTTTATTTTGAAAAAAAATATTCGTTACATTCTCTAAATTTTTAGAATTTTCAAAATAGTAAAATTTGGTTTTAGGCTTAAAACAAATCAAAGAACTTTTTACCTTAGGTTTTGGAAAAAAATTCTCTTTGTCAATATCCATTATTTTATTAGCTGACATTTTCCAATCTGTCATAATTGATAATCTTCCATACTTATTTGTATTTACTTCGGCTACAATTCTATCAGCAACTTCTTTTTGAAACATTAAAATTAACTTTTTAAATATTTTATTTAAATCTTTTAATCTTATCCAATCAATTAACAATTTTGCTGAAATGTTGTATGGGAGATTTCCAAAAACTAAACAATCATTAAGTAAAAAATCTTCCCACTTAATTGATAAAACATCTTTATTTATAATCTCAACACTTGAATTAAACCTTTTTTTTAAATTATTTGAAAGAGCTTCATCCTTTTCAATCGCTATGAATTTTTTAGGTTTTTTTTTTAATATTTCTTCAGTTAAATTTCCTGTACCTGGTCCTACTTCAATAACAATACTATCATTTGAAATATTACCCAATTTTACAATTTCTTTGATTATATCTTTATTTAATAAGAAATTTTGACCAAGAGCCTTCTTTGGTACTATTTTCATTTCAATAATTTTATAAGATTAAATATATTTTCTAAAGACTGTGGATTAGATTTATTTTTACCCATCATTGTCTCATTTGGACCGTGATCTACAGACATTCTTATGAAATTCAGGCCTAAGGTTAAATTCGATGCATCAAATCCAAATAAAGTTTTGAAAGGAGTTAATATTTGATCATGGTACATGCCTATAACTGAGTCATACTTAATTATATTATTTTTTAAAAAAAAGGTATCTGCTGAAAAAGGTCCATTTATATTTATTCCCTTTTTTCTTAATTTATTTATTGCAGGCATAATCTCTTTTTTCTCCTCATTAATTTTTGTTTTACTTTCACAGTGTGGGTTTAAACCTAGAATTGCTATCTTTGGTTTTTTTTTGAGTTTATTTTTATAAAATTGATTAATATGTAAAGTATTATTTACAATTAAATTTTCTTTAATCATTTTACTCACATTTTTTAATGGTACATGTGTTGTGATAGGAGATACTGATAAATTTTTGTTATAAATCAACATAATGGGATTTATTGATTTTTTTTCTTTTGATTTTTGAAATACATACTCAGTAACGCCTGGATATTTCTTCTCCAAAAAATGTTTTTTTGAAATTGGTCCATTTATTAGAAAATTGCTTATATTTAAATTAATGAGACCAAATGCTTTTTTAAAACAATTAGAAATATATTTCTTTGAATTTGTAGAGATTTTATCAAATGGTTTTTTAAACTTAAATTCAACATCTATTAAATAAACTTTTTTTTTTAATTTATAATAATCGGTAAAATTATTTTCCAACATTTCAAACTTTAACTTAGATTTAAGAATTTTTAGTTGAGCTAAAATTAATTTTTTTGATCCAATTAATATTATTGGTTTATTAATTTCTTTTTTTAATATTAATTTATTAATTGTTTTAGAGAGTATTTCAGTAAAAATACTATTTGGTTCTCCCATTACAATTAATATAGATTTTCTATTTTTCACTAATAAAAACTTTTTTTTTTAATTTATTAAAATAAATATATCCATATCTATTTAATTCTTTTTGAGTTTCTAAATTTACCAGCCTATTAAATTCTTCTTCAACATTTATTTTTTCAGTAGTCATTCTAGTTTCATTTATTTTAAGAATTAAGTATCCATTACTAGTTTTAATAGGGGGCGTTAATGTTTCTACCTTTTTAATTTCGGAAAATATCTCCTCAGAAATTTGGGTCGATTTAATCCAACCTAATTTCCCCCCAAAATTTTTGCTATCTGAAATACTATACAAACTTGTTGCAGCCTCAAATCCTGACTTATCAATTTCTGAGAAAATTTCTTTGGTTAATTGTTCTAATGATTTATTGGCATTTACTTTAAAAAGAATTTCGCTCAAATTATATTCTTTTACTTCCTTTTTGCTGTTTTTAATTTTTTTTCTTATATTTTCTTTGTCAATTGTAACTTTCGATTTGAATTTATTTAAAATAAAGTCCCTCCAAAGATTATCAATTAAAAAATTGTTTTCAAAATAACTATAATTCAAATTTACTTCTTCTAAATTTTTTATTAATATTTCTTTATTTCCAAGATTTGTTGTTAAAATAAAGTTATCTACTGTTGTACTAATATTTATATTATCAAAATTAATAAATTTTTTTAGTTCTAACTCTTTAATTTTTCTATTTTCCAAAGAATTTATTGAAATATTTTTTATTTGAGTACTAGATAAATTTTTAAGGTCAGGATTTAGGAAAAGTAAAAATTTTTTTTCATTTTCTAAATCAATTGTTGTTATTATTTCTTCATTTATTTTAAATAAAATTTCTGAATTCATTTTCGAATAAAGAGGCTTTGAGTAAAGAATTAAAATTAAGAAAATATAAATTGGGAATGTTAATTTTTTTTTAATCATTTATATTAGGAGTATTTATAGTGCCAAATGGTATAAATGAAATTTTAAAGAAAATATTCTGATCAGAATTTATTGATTTGTCTTCATAAAACTGTCTATTATAAACAACAGATGCTTTTAAACAGTCATTGTGATATGAATATATCAAATCATAATAATTAGTTATATCTTTATCTACATTTTTACTAGTCTCAAAACTAACAGAATTAGATTTATTTATTAGTAATTCTGTAAAATTAGTTAAATAGCTTTCATCGCCAATAAAATTACTTTTTTCCATATATTCAATTGAGGTTCTTAGTCTATCTGTACTATAACTAGCAGAGATTAGACTGTAGTTAGTTTCACTTAAACTATTATCAACTGAAAAATTATAATTTAATGAGAGGTTCTCAGTGATATTTATTCCTGAATACCCAATAATATCAGAAGTTTTTTGATTTAATGAGGAACTTAAAGGTAAATCTTTATCTTCCGTTGTTCGTAAATTTATACCAAGACCAAATTTTAAGTTTTCATTTAATGTATTTTGCTCTTGGTTAATATACTCAAATCCCAATGTTAGTGAACCGCCTTGCTCAACAGTTTTATTACTAATCCTATCTAGATTAAACAAATCCTCAAATGATATTATTGTTTCTTCATTTTTAAGGTTTAATCCTTTGTTAGGACTATATCTCAAAGATGCTATTGGGCTAAGAAAACTAATATATTTTTCTCTCTCTTTTATTAAAGGATATTTTAAATTATACACAAATGCACTTTTAATTGCATATGTTTCGTCTTCCTTAATTGTATTTGAAAGATTGCCATAAGTATTAAGATTTCTTATTAAAAACTTTAAATTTGACTCAGTGTTATCTATTACCTCAAAATTGTTTGTTTGCAGAACTATATCATTTATAAAATCTAGTTCGTCTACATTAGTATTATATTTTCTGTAACTTCCAGATGATTTATAATTGATAGTTTCGAAGAAATTATTATTTAAGTATTTATCTTGGATAAATTCAAAATTGGGAAAAATATACTCATATTTATCATTGTTTGACTTTGTAAGATCTTCAATAATATCAATTGATGAATAGAAACTCGAATTTTCTGATACACTTTCTACTACAAAAGATGAATTAAGAGTACTATAGCTGTCTATTAGTGGAGATTTAATTTGATATTTCTTTAAGTAATCATCATTTGATACAGTTTCAATTCTCATTTCATAAAATGAGTTCTCAAAGTCACCTTTTAAATTAGCAAAGAAATGTGAATTTGAATTTTCTTTATTATTAAAACTTATATCTGTAATTAAATTAGAGTTTTTAAATGCTTGTCTATACTCTGTTTGTAAGAAAAGATTATTATTTGAATAAATTCTTGGAGATATAGTCATGTCTTTATGATTATCTAAATTAACATAATAGGGTAATTGAGTTGAAAATCCTAAATTACTACTATTAATAAATTGAGGAAATAAAAATCCTGATTGTCTTTTCACCGAGGGATCTGGATGAAAAAAGTAAGGAAAATATGCAACTGGTACATCATAAATATCTAGCCATGCATTCTTGTATTCAATTCTTTTTCTCTCTTTATTATGCACAACTTCGTCAGCACTTATTGACCAAGCTGGGCATTTGCCTTCAATTTTCTTACATGTTGTAAAAATACTCTTTTTCATTTTAGTTTCTGATTTATCGGTCGCTACATATCTACCAATAATCCTTGGTTCATTTTCTTCATTTCCAAATAATTTATTATTTAATTCAAAAGTAAAATCAGAGCCAATAATTTCTCTTAGTTGTAAATTTATAAAACCATTATTAAGTGATAATGTATTATTTTCAGTATCAACAAATTTAATTTTATCCGCTTTAAAAATTTTATCTTTTAAGTCATAATTAAAACTTGATAATTCAAATTTATTATTCAAATCATCTTTAGCAAATGTTTTCTCTGTAGTTGTAAATAATTTCAAATTGTTATTAAAAGTTATATTATTAGTGCTAACAACTAAATCGTTACTTAAAAATATTTTTGTTTCACCATAGCTTTTAACTATCTGTTTTGATTTAAAATAAACTATTTTTTCCGAGATTAATTTATAATTATTTGTTTGATCCTCAAGAATAACACTTTTAGTTGATGTGATTATTTCTTTTTTTCTATCTAAGAAAATTTTTCCACTATTAAGCGTGTAATTGTTTTCATTATCAGTAAGCACAACATTTTCATTAATTTCTAAAGTCTGATCGGACTTATTATATTTAGCATTATTACCTCTAATTGAAATATTTTTTCCATCAGTTATATTTACTGAACCTGACGCAATAATTAAATTTCCTTTTTCTTGTATATCTATTTCTTTTGCATCAATAAGAACATCATTAGCTATTGAATAACTTTCACACACCAGCATTAAAAATAGTTTAATTAAAAAAGTATATTTAAGTTTATTTTTCATTAATATTCACAATACCTATAATGCAAACCAAAAATAAAATTAAATTTGGCATCCATATAGCAATTAAAGTTGGTATTTTATTATTTGACCCTAGTAAACCAAAAAAATAATATACATAATACATTATAACAGACATTAAAATTCCTATTATAAGCATTAACGTTTTTGATTTATTAAAATTTATATTAAACATCAGTATTGAAGATATAACAAAAAATATTATCAAACTAACTGGCATTGACATAATTTTATTAATTTGTATTTCTATATCTAAAACTGACAAACCCACGTTTTCAAAATCTTTTTTTTGTCTGTAAAGTTTCAAAACGTCTAATGACTCTAGATTTGAGAATAGAGAGTTAATTTTAATATAATCGAAATTGGTATCGATAGATAAAGAAGATAACTTATCTTTTTTACCATCGCTTTGTATTATAATAACATCTTCTAATATCCAAGTTTTGTCACGTATATTTGCTTTTTTAGCTATGATGTTTGCCTGATTAATAAATTCCTCATTATATTCAGTAACGACCAAATTTTTTAGTATATTTCTATCGATTTCCTCTGCATGAATTATAAATATCTGATCTTGAAATCTATCTTTGATCCACAATCCATTTTCATTAACAACAGCAAGATATTTTTTATCCTCTACATATTCATTTTTAAATTCTAAATAAAACTGCTTCATATTAGTAGATAAGAAATGAAATACTGAAATAATAAAAATCCCAATTATAAATACTAGAAGAGAGAGATATGAAATAATCTTAAAATTATTAATTCCATTATTTCTAAAAATTAAAATTTCAGCATTATTTTGAAATTTAATAAAAAAAAATTGGGTTGTTATCAAAATAATAAAAGGAAATATTTCGAATAAAATAGAGGGTAAATTTAAAAAAGTTAATAAAACTGGCAACCCGATTCCAACACCCTCGTTATCATTAAAGAATTTTAATTCCTCTAAAATATTAAGTACGAAAATCAGCGATGAAAATATTAAACTTATATAAATAAATCTTGTTAAATAAACTTGATATATATGTTTTATATAAATTTTATTCATTAATTTATGATCTCGATCTATTAAAATTTAAAATTGACAAATAAGCGGTAAAAAAAAATAGGGCAGGAAAAAGCAAATATATAATATTATTATTTAATGAAAAACTTAAAAACTGAACATTAATTTCTGAAATAACTATAATAAGTATACCAGTAAAAAATACTGTTAGTTTTTGAATATAATTCTTAGGACTCTTTTCATTTACAAATATTAATGCCGAAGCAATAGTTCCTAAAACTATTATATATAATTGTTTAAATGTTCTATTAAATAATTCTTTGAAGCTTTTAATTGAAGAGTCCTCATTGCATCTAAAATTGGTAATAGTATAATTTACCTTATCTCCAATAAAAAAATTTTTAACACACGATATTAAAATTTTTGAATTCATTTCTTGAATTTTAGGTTTAGTAGTAGATTTAGTCTTCAGATTTGAAAGATTAAAAGTAGTAGTATTAAATTTAATAACTTTAGTGTTATCAACATCGTTTTGTGACATATCTAATATAAATCCATATTTTAAATTTAAATATTTGTTTGACCCATCTTCAACAATTTTTCCTGATTTAGCAGATATAATTTGATTGTTTGAAGTTTCTATACTGTCTTTTAAAAATATATTTTGAAAATTACCTTGATCATCAATGCTCTCAACAAAAATTGTAAAATTTTTTACAGTATCAATAAATTTTTTTTCATTAATTAAAGATGTGAACATATCAATATTTGATGATCTTATAAAATCTCTCGAATAATCTTGTGTTTTTGGAATTAAAAAATAAACAAAAATTATTTGCAATATAGTAAGTAAAATTGAAATTTTAATTATAAAATTAATTAATTTAACTTTCCCAATACCATTAATCCAAAAAATTAATATTTCATTGTTTGTCTGGTATTTATTAATCACAAAAAATAAACTTACAAAAAAAGAAAAAATTATAATTTTAGAAAAAACTTTAGGAAAATTAAGCAATATAAACGAAAAGTATACTTTGAAACCATGTCCATCTTTAGATATGAAATCTAAGTAATTAACTGATTGAATAATCCACGTTATCAGTGATAGACTTAAAGAAACTAGGAGAAAAAAGCCAATTAAGTCGAATAAAAATTTTCTAAATACTATTTTTTCCATTGAAATTTTCTTTTTTGAAACATATAAGCTACAACCTATACTATATTTATTACAAATGACTTTAAAAATAAATTATTTAGATAAGAAAAAAGACAGTAGCAAGAACAGGGCTTTTTTTGTAGGAAGCGCCTCTAAAACTGGCGATTTTAATGATCAAATAGATGAAATAACTTTAAAAAATATTCTAAAATTTAAAAAAGGGAATAATTTTAAAGGTGATAAAATAATTTCTATAAATCAAGAATTTGATAAAAAAATTGTATTAATTTACGATATAAAATCAACTAGTGAATTAGAATATGAAAAGTTAGGAGCAAAATTTTTCGATTTTTTAAAAAAAAATGAAATTTATAATATTAAATTAATTGCTCCAAAAAAAATAAAACCAATTATTTTTTCATCATTTATACATGGAGCTGAGCTTAAATCCTATGAATTCAACTTATATAAAACAAAAAAAAACGAAAAAAATATTAATTTAAATGTTGATAAATCTTTTTTTTCATCGCAATCAAAAAAATTAGATGCTATTTTAAAAGGAGTAAATTTTACAAGAGACTTAGTTTCAGAACCTGGAAACATTTTACACCCTGATGAGTACGCAAGAAGATTATCAAAATTAAATAAAATTGGTCTTAAAGTAACAGTATATGACGAAAAGAAATTGAAAAAAATGGGATGCAATGCTTTGCTTGGCGTAGGTCAAGGGAGTATAAGAGGCTCATATCTTGTTACAATCGAATGGAACGGGGATACAAAAAAATCAAAACCTCTTGCTTTTGTAGGTAAAGGAGTATGTTTTGATACAGGTGGTATTTCATTGAAACCAGCAAAATTTATGGAAGATATGACTTATGATATGGCAGGCTCTGCAGTGGTAGCAGGCTTAATGAAAAATTTTGCACTAAGAAAAGCCAAAATAAATGCAGTAGGGGTTGTTGGTTTAGTTGAAAATATGCCAGGTGGAAATGCACAAAGACCAGGGGACATAGTAAAGTCTTATAGTGGCAAAACTATAGAAATATTAAATACAGACGCAGAAGGAAGATTAGTATTGGCTGATGCACTAACTTTTACAGAGAAAAAATTTAAACCAAAATTTATTATAGATCTTGCAACTTTAACTGGAGCAATAATCGTTGCTCTTGGATCAGATCATGCAGGGCTGTTTTGCAATAATGATAAATTATCTGAGCAATTGCATGAAACTGGTAACAAAGTGGATGAAAAAGTATGGAGATTACCTTTAAACAAAAATTACGATAAATTAATGGACTCAAATAATGCCGATATGCAAAATATAAATTATGTGGGAGGCGCTAGCTCAATAACTGCGGCTCAATTTTTACAACGATTTATTCTGAACAAGACACCTTGGGCACATTTAGATATCGCTGGTATGGCTTTTTCAAAATATGGAGGAGCTCTTAACCCAAGTGGAGCAACAGGTTATGGTGTAAGATTATTAAATAAATTCGTGGAGGATAATTATGAATAATTTAGAGAAGACTTTATCAATAATTAAGCCAGATGCTGTTGAAAGAAATTTACAAGAAGAAATAAAAAAAAATTTCATTGATAATGGATTTGAAATTAAAAACGAGAAAAAGATACAAATCTCTAAAAGTGAAGCAGAAGAATTCTATAAAGTTCATCAGTCCAAACCTTTTTACGCAGAACTTTGTAATTATCTCTCTTCAGGACCAATAGTAGTTATGGTGCTAGAAAAGAATAATGCAGTAATTGATAATAGAAAGTTAATGGGCGCAACAGATCCAACTAAAGCAGACGAAGGTACCTTAAGAAAAAAATACGGCATTTCAATAGATAAAAATTCTGTTCATGGATCGGATAGCATTGAAAATGCTAAAATTGAGATAAATTTCTTTTTTAAATCTTAGAGAGAATTTGATTAATAGCCTTTGGATAAATTTTATTTTCTATTTTCAAAATTCTTTTCTCAAGTTTTTTTGGGGTATCTAGTTTATATAACTTGACTTTTTGTTGTAGTATGATTTTTCCTGAATCCAATCTTTTATTCACAAAATGTACTGTACAACCAGAGTAACTCTCTTTATTTTTTATTACTCGCTCATGCGTATTGAGACCTTTATATTTAGGCAACAAAGATGGATGTATATTAATAATTTTACCATTAAAATTTTTGATAAAATTCTTACTTAGTATCTTCAAAAATCCAGCTAAACAAATTAACTTGATATCATTTTGTTTTAAAAGGCTTAATATCTCTTTTTCAGCTTTGATCGTATTCTCATAATTTACTATTTGAGTAATTATCTTATTTTTTTTAGCAAATTTTACCCCTGGAGCACTTAACTTATTACTCACAACTAATTTTAAAATTATTTTAGAATTTTTTTTCTTTGAATACCTAAAAATCGATTTTAAATTTGATCCTCTACCTGAAATAAAAACTGCACAATAAATTTTATTTTTACCAATTAATTTTGCCATTTAGTAAAACTTTAGACTGACCATTTATTATTTCTCCAATGATGTAAGGAGAATAATTTTTATTAAAGAATTTTTTTATTTTATTAAATTTTGTTTTTTTAATAATAATTATAAATCCAACTCCACAATTAAAAGTTTTTAACATTTCACTTTCATCAATTTTATTTTTTTTTAACCATGAAAATATTTTTTTAATTTTAATTTTTCCCAAATCTATATTTGCACATTTATTTTTAGGTATTATTCTTGACAAATTATCTTTAATCCCACCACCAGTTATATGTGCACATGCATTTATTAATTTTAAATCGATCAGTTTAGTTATTTCTTTGACGTAGATTTTAGTAGGTTCCAATAGCCATTTTCTTAATTTACGATTTCTTTTGTAATTTATTTTTTTTTTATTAAGCAAATATCTTACAAGTGAAAATCCATTTGAATGTAACCCTGACGATGGAATTGCAACAACTAAATCGCCTTCTTTTATATTTTTTTTATTTAGAATTTTATTTCTTTCTACTAATCCAACACAAAATCCAGCAATATCAAATTTTCCCTTAGAGTAAGTTCCTGGCATTTCCGCAGTTTCGCCACCTACTAATTCGCAATTACTAATTTTGCATCCTAAATTTATTCCTTTCAATATATCTCTTAATTTTTTTTGTTGAATTTTATTTATTGAAATATAATCAAGAAAAATAAAAGGTTTCCCACCTTGGACTAAAATATCATTTACACTCATTGCAACTAAATCAATACCTATTGTGTCAAACTTGTTAAGTTCATTTGCAATTTCAATTTTTGTTCCAACACCGTCCGTACTAGCAACAAGATGAACTTTTTTTAGTTTTGAAGGTATTTTTGATATAGATCCAAAATTACCAATATTGTTTTTGTTATTTTTGTTCTGTTTTGAAGTTATTTTAGATATAAACCTAACAATTTTATCTGCAGATCTAATGTTAACTCCACTCTTCGCATATGTTAAGTTATTGTACATATTAATTATGAAAAAGAATTCTAAAACATTTCTATACAATTTTTTTATAATAATTTTTATTTATTTATTTATTTTTTCCACAAATAAAGTTTATGCAAATACCTATAAAATTGAGAATATTGAGATTTCTGATGAATATAACGTTAATTTTAACAAAGATGATATAGTGGACCAGGCTTTTATAAGAGCCTTTCAAATATTAATAAGCAAAATTACAATATCAAAAGACTATAAATTAATTAAAAATCAAAATTTAAAATTAATTAAAAGTTTTGTTGAAAGCTTTTCTATTATTAACGAAAAATTTGAAAATAACAAATATATTGGTGTTTTTGAAATAAACTTTAATAAGAATAAAATATTATCTTTTTTAAGAAAAAAAAATATCTTCCATTCTAGGATGATCGAGAAAAAAGTTTTATTCATTCCTATTTTTATTAATTTGTATAAGGACAGTTTATTATTATTTAATGAAAATCCCTTTTATACTAATTGGAATTATCAGGAAGAAAATCAATACTTATTACAATATGTAATGCAAAATGAAGATTTAGATGATTATAAATTAATTAAAGATAGACTAGAATTTATAGAAAACTATGATTTTAAAGAAATTACCTCTAAATATGAGTTAAATCAAAATTTTATCATTTTAATAGTTTTTGAAGATATTGATAATTTGAAAACATTTTCAAAATTTAATATCAATTCAACTGAGTCAAATTTTAAGCAAGTCTTTCAAACATTTAATTTCGAAGATAAAAAAGAAATTCAAAAACTCATCAAACAAATGAAAATTAGATACGATGATGAATGGAAAAAAATAAATTTAATCAATACTTCAATTAAACTTAATATCGAATTAAAATTAGACTCGAAAAATATATTGTTATTAGAAAAAATTGAAAAAATATTAAGCGAAATTGAATTAGTTGAAAAATATTACATCAGCAATTTTGATAATAAAATAACAAGTTTATCAATTTTGAGTAATAGTACACCTGATAAACTTATGAAAGAATTTAGAAAATATGACGTAAATATTTCTGCTCAAAATAACGTATGGTATTTGAATGAATAAATTAAATCAAACTTTGCTAGAATTCGAGTTGGAGCAAAATTTTACAAATGATGATTTTTTTGTATCAAAGTGCAATTATTTTGCATTCAACTTAATTAATACATGGCCAAAATGGGAAAAAAATATATTGAATATATATGGTGAAAAGTTTTGTGGGAAAAGTCATTTATCAGAGATATTTAAAAAAAAATACAAAGCTGTTATAATCAAATCTGATGAAATAAATAATG
Source organism: uncultured Pelagibacteraceae bacterium (assembly GCA_902574705.1). Classification (GTDB taxonomy): domain Bacteria; phylum Pseudomonadota; class Alphaproteobacteria; order Pelagibacterales; family Pelagibacteraceae; genus Pelagibacter. The sequence continues at coordinate 15,425 of CACGOM010000005.1, forward strand.
ATTTTTTAAAAAAAATAAGATTCCACGAAAATATAATTTTAGATAATTTAGAATATGTAAATAATGAAGAAATTCTTTATTCATTATTTAACTTTGTTGAACAATTTAATAAGTATTTAATTATAAATTCAATTAACCCATTAAATTCACTTAAGTTTTCTCTTCCAGATTTAAACTCTAGGTTAAAAAATTGTATATTTGCTAAAGTTGAAAAACCCGATGATGATATGATATTCGCACTGGTTTTAAAACATTTTTCGGATAGGCAAATAAAAATTGAGAAAAAAATTATTGAATATATAACTAAAAGAATAGAAAGATCGTATGGAAAAATATTTGATTTTATATATAAGGTAGACCAATTTAGTTTGATAAACAAAAAACCTATAGATTATAAATCAATAAAAAAAATTTTAGGGGAATAATTGAATAAATATAGATCACATAATTGCAATGAATTAAATTTAAAACATGTAAATAAATCAGTACTACTTTCTGGCTGGGTTAATAAGAAAAGAGACCATGGAAATTTATTATTTATTGATTTAAGAGATAATTTTGGAATTACGCAATGTATAATAGATAAAGATAATAAAAATTTTTCTAAATTAGAGAAAATTCCACTAGAAACTGTTATCAAAATTGAGGGAGTCGTCTTTAAGAGAACATCCGAAACTATTAATAATGAGATATCAACGGGTGAAGTAGAGGTAAAAATCAGCTCGTTTGAAATATTGGGAAAAACTAAAGAACTTCCAATGCCAATTTTTTCTGACCAAGAGTATGCTGAAGAAATTAGACTTAAATATAGATTTTTAGATTTAAGAAGAAAAAAGATTCATAATAATATACTTTTGAGATCTAAGGTAATTTCATTTATTAGAACACAAATGGAAAAATTAGGTTTTAATGAATTTCAAACACCTATTTTAACATCCTCAAGTCCAGAAGGGGCCAGAGATTTTTTAGTTCCTAGCAGATTAAACCCAGGCAAATTTTATGCACTACCACAAGCACCACAACAATTTAAGCAGCTAATTATGGTATCAGGTTTTGATAAGTATTTTCAAATCGCCCCATGTTTTAGAGATGAAGATGCAAGAGCAGACAGAAGTCCAGGTGAATTTTATCAATTAGATATAGAAATGTCTTTTGTGGAGCAAGAAGATGTGTTTGAGGTTATTGAAAAATTAATGGTAAATCTTTTTAAAAAATTTTCAGAAAAAAAAATAGTTTTTGAAAAGTTCCCAAGAATTCCATTTAGAGAAGCTATAAGTAAGTATGGAACTGATAAACCAGATTTAAGAAATCCTTTAATAATTAATGATATATCCCAAATTTTTTCTAGAGATGACGTTAAGTTTGAAATATTTAAAAAATTATTTAAATCAGGCTCTTTAATCAAAGCAATAGTGACAAAAAAAACCAATTCAAAGCCTAGAAGTTTCTTTGATAATATTGATAAATGGGCAAAAGAACAGGGGTGGAATGGATTGGCTTACTTTTCTATTGAAAAAGATCAAAATGATAAATTTATTGGCAAAGGACCCGTTGGAAAATTTTTTTCTGATGAAGCTATTAAAGAAATAATTAAAATTACTGGTGCAACTATAGGGGATAGTATTTTTATGTCTTGCAGTAAGGAAGCAGAAATTAATGAAATTATGTCAAAATCTAGAACTAAAATAGCAGAGGATTTGGATATTATAGATCAAAGTTCATTTACATTTTGTTGGATTACTGACTTTCCTATATTTGAATTGGATAAAGAAACATCAAAAATAACTTTCAGTCATAATCCATTTTCAATGCCTCAAGGAGATATAAATAATTTAGATTTTTCAAATCCACTTGATTTAAAAGCATATCAATATGATATAGTTTGTAATGGAGTTGAGTTGTCTTCAGGAGCTATAAGAAACCATATACCTGAATTGATGTATAAACTTTTTTCAATCGCAGGATATGATAAAAAAATTGTTGATGACAAATTTAGTGGAATGATAAATGCATTAAGTTATGGAGCTCCTCCTCATGGAGGTATCGCACCTGGTATTGATAGAATTGTGATGTTATTAGCAGACGAAAAAAATATTAGGGAAGTTACTATGTTTCCAATGAATCAAAATGCTCAAGATTTAATGATGAATGCGCCTTCTGAAGTAAATGATCAACAATTAAAAGAATTAAATCTTAAAATTATTGAAAAAAAGATATAATTATTTTTTTTTACCTTTTAAATTAAGCTTGATATCTGAAAGATCTACAAGCTTTTCTCTATAATTGTTTCTGACAAAACCTTTGCTAGTAATATCTTTAACTAATTTGATAAAATGATTCTGTTCATCATTATTTTGTTCACTATCCTCTTCAGAATTTTTTTGAGCTATAGAAGGTGTATGAGCAAGATCTTCTCTACTCAAGTAGGAAATTGCAAGTTCTCGAAATATATAATCTAAAATAGAGGATGCACTTAATATTCTATCGTTACCTTTAACTTTGCCTGATGGTTCAAATTTAGTACCTATAAAAGCACTTACAAATTCGTCTAGTGGTACCCCGTATTGTAGTCCTAAAGAAACTGCTATTGCAAAATTGTTCATTAAAGCTTTAACAAGCTCACCTTCTTTAGAGGTATCAATAAATATTTCACCTATTTTTCCATCTTCATATTCACCTGTATGCAGATAAACTTTATGATCTCCAATAGTAGCTTTTTGTATGTATCCTTTTCTTCTATCTGGCATGCTAAATCTTTTAGTAATCTTTTCTTTAAATGAATTATTTAAAACAATGTTTTTTGTTATGCTGCCTTGATTTTTACCGTCTTTTAAACTTTCTTTTGAGATATCATACTTAATTTCAATATTATCATTATTTTTTTCAAGATTTTTTGTATTCCTTTTATCAAATTTAACATCTAGAATTTCGAACTCACCATCTTCTCTGCCATCAAGCTGATCTAGCTGATTCTTGTTAATATCATCTAAATAATGCTTAACTTTAAAACTACATGTGTAATAAGTCTCTACGATATATTTTGCCATAATTTTAATTTAAAATTATTTTGAGTTTAATGTTTTAATGTATATACATTATTGAAATTTAGTCTAATTTTTTTTTTACAATTAGAAATTGAAAATAAATATGTTGACATTCATAAAAGAAATTTTGACCTGGTGGAATCGCCAAACTCTTGGAACAAGAATACATACAATTTTTTTTGGAAAATTTGTTGGAGAAGATGAATTTGGAAATAAATATTATGAAAATAAAAAAACAAAAAAAAGATGGGTTATTTACCAAGGAGAAATTGATGCATCTAAAATTCCTGTAGAGTGGTATTCATGGATGCATTCAATTAAAAATAAAATTGAAGAAACACATGAATTAAAAAAATATGATTGGCAGAAAAATCATCTTTCTAATCAAACTGGTACTGATAAAGCTTACAGCCCTCAAAAAAATCAAGATGCAACAAAAAAAAAATATAAATCTTGGAATAATTAAATCTTTAATTGTTTTAATTTTATTGATTAATATTAATTTTTCGCACGCCCAAGAAATCAGCAATAATTCAAACAGTATTATAGTAGAGATAAATATTTTAGATAAAGTTAGTTCTAAAAATACAATTCTAAAATTAAATCTTGGTGAAGAAAAAAAGTTTCAAAACCTCACAATTAAAGTTTTAAAATGTGAAAACTCTAAATTTGATGATGATCCAGAAATAACTGCATATATTCAAGTTAAAGATATGAATATATCAGATAATGAAAAAGTATTTATATTTAATGGATGGACATTTTCATCAAGTCCAACACTTAATCCTTTTGATCATCCAGTTTATGATTTATGGTTAAGCTCTTGTAAGGTTATATAATTTTTTCGTTATCGAGCCAAGTCACATTAAAATCTGAATTAATAAATTTTTTGTGATTAATTAGTTTTTTATGAAGTTCTATCGTTGTTGTAATGCCCTCAATGACGAATTCGTCCAAAGATCTATTCATTCTTTGTATTGCTTCTGTTCTATTTCTGCCATGACAAATAAGTTTACAAACCATACTATCATAATATGGGGTAACCTTATAACCTTGATAAATCGCACCATCTACTCTTGTTCTAAATCCTGATGGTTGATGGCACATTCCGATAGTTCCAGGAGAAGGTTGGAAATTTTTTGATGGATCTTCAGCATTTATCCTACATTCGATAGCATGGCCTCTAGGATTAATATCTTCTTGTGTTAATGCTGTATCTCCGCTGAAAGCAATAAAAATTTGTTCTTTTATAATATCGATTCCAGTCACAACCTCAGTCACAGGATGTTCTACTTGGACTCTAGTATTCATCTCTAAAAAATAAAATTTACCATCTTCATAAATGAACTCAACAGTTCCTGCACCTTCATATCCTATCTTTTGAACCATATTTACTGTCCTTTTAAATAAATCTTCTCTCATTTCATCATTTAATACAGGACTAGGTGTTTCTTCGATTAACTTTTGATGTCTTCTTTGCACAGAGCAATCTCTTTCATGTAAATGTACAACTTTATTTTTACCAGCTAAAATTTGAACTTCTATATGCCTTGGATTCTCAAAGAATTTTTCAATATAAACTTCGTCATTACCAAAATATTTTTTTGCTTCTAATTTTGCAGTTAGAAAAAGGTTTTCAAATTCACTTTCTTTTTTAACTATTTTCATACCTTTTCCACCACCCCCTCCAGCAGCTTTAATTAAAACTGGAAGACCAGTATTTTTTAAAATTTCTTTAGCCTCTTCAATATTTTTTACTCCACCTTCTGAACCTTCTATTATTGGTAAACCATACTCTTTCGCAATTCTCTTTGCTTGAATTTTATCACCCATCATTTTGATATGCTTTGAGGAGGGTCCAATAAATTTTATATTATTTTCCTCTAATATCTTTGCGAAATTATAATTCTCAGATAAAAATCCGTATCCTGGATGTACTGCCTCTGAATTAGTAAGTTCTATAGCAGATAAAATTGCAGGTATATTCAAATAACTATTTGCTGGCTGATGTGAACCAACGCAAATACTTTCGTCAGCTAACTTCACATGCATGCTATCTCTATCTACATCAGAATGTATAGCAACTGTAGATATTCCCCATTCCTTACAAGCTCTTATTATCCTTACAGCTATCTCTCCGCGATTAGCAATTAAAATTTTTTTGAACATTTACTCTAATATCACAAGAGTTTGACCAAACTCTACAGGCTGCCCATCTGAAACACAAACTTCTTTAACTATTCCATCAAATGTACTTGGTACATGATTCATTGTTTTCATTGCTTCCACAATCATAATTGTATCACCTTTTTTAATTTTTTTTCCAACTTCAGCAAATTTCTTACCTCCTGGCTCAGGTGCTAAATATGCTGTGCCAATAATTGGAGATGTTAATTTATTACCAGGGGCCTCTATTTTTGTTTCTTTTAAAACTGACTGACTTAAAGAGGAAGAGTTTGCTTGTGACACAAGTTCAGAGTTAATTTTTTTAGATACTTTTATTTTAGTATCTTTAAAAGAATATTCAATCTCACTTAAATTAAATTCTTCTAGACAATCTTTTAACTCTTTGATGATTTTTTTATTTATTTCCATTATTGATCATTTCATAAATTGAATTTATGGCTAAAATATAGCCAGAGGTTCCTAGACCACATATAATACCAGTTACTACATCACTGATGAGAGATTTATGTCTAAATTCCTCTCTTTTGTATATGTTTGAAATATGTAGCTCAATAGAAGGTTTATTAAACAAACTTAAAGCATCTCTTATAGCAACAGATGTATGGGAAAATGCTGCTGCATTTATGATCATCCCATCATAATTTTTTCTAGCCTCTTGTATTTTATTAACTAGTTCACCTTCAACATTAGATTGATAAAAATCAACGTTTAATTTATTTTTATTAGCTTCAGATTTGCATCTATCTAGTAAATCTTTATAAGTTTCACTTCCATATATAGATTTATCTCTATCACCAAGTAAATTTATATTTGGACCATTGATAATTATGATATTATTTTCCACAATTTATTTATAATACATGGTTAAAAAAAATAAAATAAAAATTAAATTGAATGGTAAAATAATAAGTATCGATAAGGGTAGGAATCTTGAATTCTTGATCAATAAATTTAAATTTCCTTTAAATAAGATCGCTATTGAAAAAAATAACCTAATTGTACAAAAGAAAAAAATTGATAAAATTATTTTAAAGGCAAATGATAAAATTGAAATAGTTCATTTTATTGGTGGTGGATAATGGAAAAAAAAGATTACTTCAAAATTTCTAATAAAAACTTTAGCTCCAGATTAATAGTAGGAACTGGAAAATATAAAAATTTTTCAGAATGCGCCAAAGCAGTAAAGGCCTCCGGTGCTGAAATTGTAACAGTCGCTGTAAGAAGAGTTAATATTGTTGATAAAAAAAAACCATTATTAATGGATTATTTAAATCCAAAAAAAATTACATATTTACCAAACACAGCAGGATGTTTTAATTCTTTTGATGCTTTAAGAACTCTTAGGTTAGCTAGAGAAATTGGTGGTTGGAAATTAGTCAAATTAGAGATACTAGGTGACAAAAAAACATTACTTCCAGATATGATAGAAACTCTAAAATCTACTGAAGTATTAAGCAAAGAAGGATTCAAAGTTATGGTGTATTGCAGCGATGATCCGCTAATGGCAAAAAGATTAGAGAATGCCGGAGCAGTAGCTGTTATGCCTCTTGCAGCACCAATTGGATCTGGTTTAGGCATTTTAAATACAGTAAATATAAAATTGATTAAGCAAAAAATTAAAATACCGTTGCTAATAGATGCTGGTATTGGACAAGCTTCAGATGCAACAGTAGCCATGGAATTAGGTTGTGACGGAGTTTTAGTAAACACGGCAATAGCTAAATCAAAAAATCCAGCAGAAATGGCAAAGGCTATGAAATTTGCAGTTATCGCAGGAAGAAAATCTTATATTTCAGGAAGAATGAGGAAAAATTTTTTTGGATCTGCTTCTTCACCAAAAAAAGGAATTATTTAGATTTTTTTTTATATTTTTTGTAAAACTTTTTTTTTGGTTTTTTGACATAACTTTTATTAAATTTTTTCTTCTTATCTTCAAATTTAATTATATTATTTTCATTTTTAATTATTTTTTCTGTTTGAATTGTTTCTATTATTTTATTATTTTTTGCTTTAAATTCTAATTTATAATCGTTTATACCAAACTCTAAATCCTCTTTAAACGTAATTTTAACTTTATTTTTGTTTTGAAAGAAAACTATATCCTCTTCACTATTTTTTGAGAGAAAGTCTATTATTTTTTTATTTAAGTGAACTAATATTTCTTTAGATTTATTTTCAAGACATTTTATTTCAACTAACTTTAATATTTTTAGCGCTTGTGACTCGTTAGTTAAACTCATTACCCATTTTACATTACTCTCTCTAAGTCTTTGTCTGGACATTTCTAATAAGCCAAAATGAGTAATTCTTCCAATTTGAATTCTAGCTCTATCCTTTCTACATTTTTCCTTAAGTTTCCTCTCGACTTGCCTTCTGTTTGTAAAATTATGCATGTCAATAAAATCAACTATTATTAAGCCTGATAAATCTCTTATTTTAATTTGCCTAGATATTTCTTCAGCAGCTTCTAAATTTGTATCTAAAGCAGTACTTTCAACATTTTTTTGTTTAATTGATTTCCCAGAATTTACATCTATCGATACAAGTGCCTCTGTAGGATTTATGACAAGATATCCTCCAGATTTAAGTTTTACTTCAGTTTTGTAGATTTCATATAATTTACCTTCAATATTATTCTTAAAGAAGAGAGGGATCTTATCTCTATATTTTTTTACCTTTTTCAGTTGTTTAGGCATCAATTGTTTTATGTATAATTTTGCTTTTTGATAACCATCATTTCCTTCTACAAAGATGTTTTGCACGTCATCATCAACCATATCCCTTATACTTCTTTTAATTATATCACTTTCTCTAAATATTAATGATGGAGCTATCGAGTCCATTGCTTTTTTTTTTATTTCTTCCCAGGATACAATTGAATTTTGAAGATCACTTTCGATATCGTTTTTTGTCTTGTTCGATCCTGCAGTTCGTACAATTAATCCCATTTCCTTAGGAATTTCTATTAAATTTAATATTTGTCTAATTTTTTTTCTTTCAATTGGATTAAAAATTTTCCTAGATATTCCTCCTCCCTTTGGGGTGTTAGGCATTAGAACTGTATATTTTCCAGCAATGGAAATAAATGTTGATAGTGCTGCACCTTTAAGACCTCTCTCATCTTTAAGGACTTGAACCAAAATTACTTGGTTAGGTTTTATTACTTCTTGTATTTTATATTTTTTTTTCTTTATAAAAAAGTTATTTTCAGATAATTCATTATTTTTTTCGTTATTTCGACTTTCATCATCAGCATTATCTAGTTTAGCGTCAGGCTCAAGAATTTTTTCTTCAAGGTCTTTTTCCTCCAAACCTTTTTCTCGAATTTCACTTTGTTTTTGTAACTCTATTCTGGTTTCTTCCTCTTCTTTCTTAATAATTTCTATATCGCTTTGAGGAATTTGGTAATAGTCACTTTGAATATCATTGAAAGATAAAAATCCATGTCTCTCCCTTCCAAAGTCAATAAATGCAGCTTGAAGTGATGGCTCAATTCTGCTTACTTTTCCTAGATAAATATTGTTCTTTATTAAATTATTATTTTTTCCTTCATATTCGTAGTCTTCGATATCATTTTCAGATTTAAGAACAACTCTAGTTTGATTAGGATGCGATGCATCAATAAATAAGTTTTTTGGCATAAGTTTGTGTATATTTTATTCATTTAAATTTTGTTATTATAATTGTGCCTTAACATTAACAAATTCATGGATTAAATAAAATAAAAATGATTAATCATATTAAAAAAATCTTCATTTTAAGCATATTTCTTTCAATACTAGGATTAATGGGAATAATAAGTATTTTGTGGTATTATTCTAATGACTTACCAGATTATAAATTTCTTAAAAATTACAAACCGCCAATTTCAAGTAAACTTTACTCAAATGATGGACAATTATTAAGTGAATTTTCCTCTGAAAAAAGGATTTTTGTTCCTTATAATTCAATACCAACTTTAGTTGTAAACTCCTTCTTGTCCGCAGAGGATAAAAATTTTTTTACGCATCCTGGGGTAGATGCAAAGGGAGTATTAAGAGCTATAGTAAATAATATTTCAAATCTACTTTCCTCGAGGAGACTTGAAGGAGCCTCAACAATAACACAGCAAGTTGCAAAAAATTTTTTATTATCAAATGAAGTTTCTATAGATAGAAAATTAAAAGAGGCCATTTTAGCTTTTAGAATTGAGAGGGCTTTAACAAAAGAAAGAATTCTAGAACTTTATCTTAACCAAATATATTTAGGAGAAGGAAGTTATGGAATTGCTTCGGCTAGTTTACAATATTTTGATAAACCCATAAGCGAACTTAATTATTCTGAAGCAGCATTATTGGCAGCTTTACCTAAAGCCCCGAGCAGATACAATCCTTATAAAGATATTGAATTGGCAAAATATAGAAGAAATTTGGTGCTAAAAAATTTATTTGATAATAATTATCTTAATGAAGAAGAATTTATAGGTTTGTCAAAACAAAATATTTTTTTGAAAAAAAGAAAAACCGTTTACCTTGAAAATTCAAATTATTACGTTGAAGATATTAGAAAATCAATTGTAGATAAATATGGATTTGATAAAGTTTATAAACAAGGATTTACCATTAATACGCCATTAAATTTATATTTACAAAATGTTGCCACAAGTTCGCTTAGAAGAGGTTTAATTGCATTTGATAAAAAAAAAGGCTGGAGAGGACCTTTAATAAATACGAAATTTGATTCGAATTGGAAAAAAAATATTCAAGATTATAAGTTGGAAGAGTCGATTGGGTGGAAATTATCAATAATTAAAAAAATAAATCGTTTCAATGTTGAAATTGAAACTGAAGACAGCATTAATGGAGTAATCGAAATTTCATCTATAGATTGGACAAAAAAAAGCTTTGATGACTTGTTTAAAATTGGAGACATGGTTTATGTAGAGCATATCAAAGATAATAAATTTAATCTTAGACAGTTACCAAAAGTTAACGGTGCAATAGTTGTCATGGATCCATTTACTGGAAGAGTCTTAGCATTAAGTGGAGGTTTTAGTTTTAAGAATAGTGAATTTAATAGAGCAACTCAAGCTTTGAGACAACCTGGTTCTGCATTTAAACCTTTCGTTTACGCTTTAGCTTTAGAAAATGGTTATACACCAGCTACTTTAATATTAGATGCTCCCATAGTATTTGATCAAGGTGAAGATTTGAAACTATGGAAACCTGAAAATTATGGAAAAAAATTTTATGGTCCATCAACTTTAAGAACTGGTGTTGAAAAATCTCGTAATTTAATGACAGTTAGAATTGCACAAAATGTTGGTATAAAAAAAATTGCCAGTTTGGCTGAGAAATTAAACATATATAATAATCCAGAAGAACTTTTGTCATTATCTTTAGGATCGAGCGAGACATCACTATTAAAATTAACAAGTGCATATTGTAGTTTTGTAAACGGAGGGAAACTAATAAATCCAAAATTTATCGACAGAATACAAGATAGTGAAGGGAACACTATATTTAATTCTGAAAAAAGAATTTGTGATGGATGTGATCAAATTTCATATTTGAGCAATAAAATTCCAAAGATTAAAAATAATTTTACACAAGTAATTAGCAAAGAAACAGCTTATCAAATGACTTCAATATTAGAGGGGACAGTTAAGAGAGGTACCGCAAAAGGTCTTAAAGAACTCAATCTAGATCTTGGTGGAAAAACTGGAACTACAAATAAAAATACGGATACTTGGTTTATTGGTTTTTCGTCTAATTATGTTATTGGGGTTTATGTTGGATATGACGAACCTTCCTCACTTGGAAAGTATGAAACAGGAGCAAGAACTGCAATGCCAATTTTTAAAGAATTCGTCAAAAATGCAATTAAAAAAGAAGAGGCGAGACCATTCAAAATTCCAAAAGGAATCAAGATGCTAGTAGTAAATTCTAAAACTGGAGAAAGAGCTTCTTACAATGATGAATCAATTATAATTGAGGCTTTTAAAGAAAAAGATTTAGTTAATAATGAAATTCAATATGGTAATATTGAATTTACTTCAAAAGAAAATATATATAATTTTTATTAATGGAAAATGATTTTCAGTCAGAAAAGGTAGAAATAGAAAAAATCAACCTTAAAGTTAAGGAGTTTCTTTGATAAGAAGAATTTTTTTAATAGAATTGAAATTTTAAATAAAAAAATTGAAAACCCAAAGTTTTGGCAAAATAAACAAGAAGCAGAAAAAATAATTAAAGAAAAAAAATCTTGTGAAGATCTAGTTGATTCTTACAAACTAAATCTAAATCAATTTAATGACTTAATAGAATTGCATCAACTAGCTAATGAAGAAAAAAATCAACAAATAATAGATGAGGTTTTAATTAAAATTAAAGAGCTAAAAATTAAAGTAAAGAAAAATGAAATTAAATGCTTTTTATCAAATGAAAATGATAAAATGGATTGTTTCCTCGAAATTCACGCCGGTGCAGGAGGCACAGAGAGTCAAGATTGGGCAGAAATGTTGAGAAGAATGTACATTAAGTGGACGTCTAATAAAGACTTTAAATTCAATCTAATAAGTGAACACAAAGGTGATGAGGCAGGAATAAAATCATCTACAATAAAAATAAATGGAGATTATGTTTATGGATATTTAAAATACGAGTCAGGCATCCATAGACTGGTAAGAATTTCTCCATTTGATTCAGGAGCTAGAAGACACACAAGCTTCGCAAGTGTATGGGTCTATCCAGTATTAGATGATAACATTAAGGTAGAAATTTTAGAAAAAGATTTAAGAATTGATACATATAGATCTAGCGGAGCTGGCGGGCAACATGTTAATACAACTGATAGTGCAGTCAGAATAACTCATTTACCATCAAACATTGTTGTACAATGTCAAAATGAGAGATCTCAGCATAAAAATAAAGAAACATGCATGACAATGCTTAAGGCAAGATTATACGAGCATGAGTTAAAGAAAAAAGAAAAAGAAGATAAAAGTATTGAAAATTCTAAATCAGATATTGGATGGGGTCATCAAATTAGATCTTATGTTTTACATCCTTATAGACTTGTAAAAGATAATAGAACAGGCGAGGAAAGCTCAGACCCAACTAAAATTTTAGATGGAGATATAGATAGCTTTTTAGAAAGCAGCTTATACAAATTAAATGTTTAGAACTTTTTTTAGAATTTTTGCAATTCTTGCATTTATCTTCATATTTATTTTAGCATATTTAAGTTTTTTTGGATTCAAAACAGACAGATTTAATGAGTTTATCAAAACACAAATTATTAAAGAAGATGAAAGACTAAATATAGATATAAAAAATATATTTATAAAATTAAATATTAAAGAAACAAGCCTGTCTTTAAATAGTAAAGATATAGATATATTTATTCTTAAAGAAAAACAAAAAATAGCAAATGTTGATATATTAATAGACGCCTTATCGTTAATCACAGGAGAAAATAAAATAAAAAAAATAATTATTAATTCAGATCGTAATGAAATAAGAAATTTATTAAATTTTATTAGAATTTATAAAATAAATATTCCTGTTTTGTATTTACAAAATAGCATTAAGAGAGGACAGATCATTTATAATGTAACTATCAATTTAAAAAATAATAATTTCGATCAAATTGAGCTTAAAGGAAAAATCAATAATACCGAATTAAATATCCTAGATAAACACAAATATGAAAATATAAGTTTAGATTTTAATTTTAAAAATAATAATTTAAAAATTTCAAATTTAAAATTCAAATATAAAAACTTAAATTTTAGCAGTAAAAAAATTGAAACTATTATAGGTGATAAAATTATTAGTTTTAAAGGTGATCTAAAAAATTTATTCAACTCTGCATTATTATCAAATTTGTTAAATCGGGATATAAAAAAATATATTGATGAAAAGATTTTATTGTCAGCAAATTCAATTTTTGAATTTGAAATTAATAAAAAATTTAAAATAAAAAAATATAAATTTAAAAGCAAAGTCAGATTTCAAGATTTGATAATAAATTTAAAAAATATAAATGCAAAAAAATACCTTAAAGGATTTGATAAAAAGTTATTGCTAAGCGAAGGTTTTTTAGATTTTAATATAAATAGTAAAAAACAAATTAGTATTAAATTCAATTCAAATTATATTTTAAATAAAAAACAAAAACCAAAGGAAATTTCAATTAACTATTCAATGGATGGTTCTAATGAACTATATGATCTAAATATTGATTTAATAGAAAATGAAATAAATTTTAATCAAATCAATTTCAAAAAAAAAAAAGGTGAAGAATTTAATCTTAATCTAATTCTGACTAGGAAAAAAAATTTATATCAAATTAAAAAACTAGAGCTTTTTAACTCTAAAAATAAATTCAAAATAAACAATTTTAAATTGTCCAAAAATTTTAAAATAATTGATTTTGATAGTTTGAATGCAAACTATTTCAATATAAATGGTTTCAACAATAATATTTCTATAACTAAGAAAAAGAATAAAATAAAAGTAACTTCACCTTCTTTTGATATCAGCTCTGATATAGAAAAAAATCTTAAAGATACTAAAGATGCTAATATTTTCAAAATTTTTGAGAATATTAATTCCCAAATTAGTTTAAATATAAAATTGGCAAGACTTGATGATAATTATTACTTCAATAACTTTAATGGGAATGTAGAAATTAAAAACAATAAAATTAACAATGTGAATTTATCTGCTAAATTCAAAAGAGGTGGAATTTTTAATTATACTAAAGATAAGTTAGACGGAAGCAAAGTAACCACTGTATTTTCAGATCATGCAAAACCATTTGTAAAAAAGTTTGATTTTATAAAAGGTTTTGAAGATGGAAAACTAGATTATACCTCAACACAATTTAAAAATAATACTGAAAAGTCCGAATTAAGAATTTATGATTTTAAACTTAAAGATATGCCTGTATTAACAAAACTTTTGTCTTTAGCCTCTCTCCAAGGTATAGCAGATCTTGCAACAGGAGAAGGTATAAGATTTAACGAATTCGAAATGTTTTTTGAAAACTCAAAAAATTTAATCAAAATTAATGAGATATATGCATTAGGCCCTGCAATCTCAATTTTGATGGAGGGGTATGTGGAAAAAAATAAGCTTGTTAGTTTAAGAGGAACCTTAGTTCCAGCAACAACTATAAATAAAAATATAGCAAAAATTCCTTTGTTGGGAGAGTTGTTGGTTGGTGATAAATCTGGAGAAGGGGTTTTTGGTGTTAGTTTTAAAATAAAAGGACCGCCAGATAAGTTAGAGACAAAAGTAAATCCAATTAAAACTTTAACTCCAAGATTTATAACAAGAACTTTAGATAAATTAAAAAAATCTAATTAATTTCTATTTTAAAATGTTTTTTTTTACCAATTGAGAGTTTGAAAGAATTTTTGTTTTCTAAATTTATCTCAGAAACCAATAAGTCTTTATCAATTTTAGAATCATTTATTTTTATACCGTTGTTTTTAATTAGTCTTTTAATTTCACTTTTTGAATCTTCTAATTTAGCACGTAAAATTAAGTCCGATAAATTTTTAGTCTTAAATTCATTATTATTTATTTTTATTACAGGTAATCCTTCATCAGAGGATCTTTCAGAAAAAATTTTTTTTGCCTGTTCAAAGCTTTTTTTTGACTCTACTTCTCCATGAAGTAATGTTGTAGCATGATTTGCTAATAATATTTTCAAATCATTAATGTTTTCTTTTTTTCTTTTTTCTATTTCTTCAAGAGATATATCGGTAAACATTTTCAAAAATTTGATTAGATCTCTATCATCTACATTTCTCCAAAATTGCCAATAGTCATATGGGGAAAGTAATTTTTTATCTAACCATATAGCTCCAGTTTCTGTTTTCCCCATTTTTGCACCTGACGCTAAAGTTATAAGTGGAGTAGTAAGACCGAATACTTCTTTAGATGAGTACCTTTTTATTAAATCTACACCATTGACTATATTTCCCCACTGATCGGATCCTCCAATTTGTAAAGCACAATTATGTTTTTTATTCAATTCTAAAAAATCATATGCTTGCAAAATCATATAATTAAATTCCATATAACTTAATGATTGTTCTCTTTCCAATCTTAGTTTGACGCTATCAAAACTTAACATTTTATTAATTGTAAAATGTTTTCCTATATCTCTTAAAAAAGAAATATAATTTAAATTTTTTAACCAATCGTAATTATTTACAAATAAAGGAGACGTATCTTTATTATTGGTGATTAAGAAATTCTTTAATATTTTTTCAATATTTTTAATATTATTTTCAATCGTTTTTTCCTCTAATATTTGCCTTGTTTTATCTTTACCAGATGGATCACCTATTCTTGTAGTACCGCCTCCCAGCAATACTATTGGTTGATGACCATGTTTTTGAAGCAATCTTAAGCACATGATTTGAAGCAAGCTTCCAACATGAAGACTGTCAGCAGTGCAATCAAAACCAATATAAGCTTTAATTTTTCCGTTATATAAAGATTTGCTTAAATTGTCTTCATCTGTGCATTGATAAAAATATCCTCTTTCATGGAATTCTTGTAAAAATTTATTCATATAGATAAACTAACTTATACTTATTTATATTTAATCAACAATCAATATGGATAAAACTATAATTGCATTAGGTTTAATGAGCGGTACATCGATGGATGGTATAGATGCTTCTTTAATAAAATCAGATGGAGAAGGATATGTTGATTTAATTGGAAATTTGTACCTAAAATACGACTCAGAATTGAAAAATTCACTCCATAACTTTTGTAATAAAATAAACTCGTTAAAGAATATTAAGGAAAATGAGGCTGAATACGAGTCTCTTGAAAGAAAAATAACCGTAGAACATTCAAGAATTGCATTAAAATTAAGTAATAAATTTAATATAAAACCAAATATAATTGGATTTCATGGACAAACAATTCTACACAAGCCTAGTGAAAAATTTTCTATTCAGATGGGTAATGCTAAACTCCTCTCTCAGTTATTAAAAAATAATATAATTTATCAATTTAGAAAAAAAGATATTAATAATGGAGGTGAAGGAGCGCCCCTTACACCAATATTTCATCATACTTTAAGAAAAAAATTAAATCTAAAAGAACCTATTATATTTTTAAATATTGGAGGAATTTCAAACTTTACCTTTATAAACAATAATTGTCTTGTTGCTAAAGATATTGGTCCTGGAAATTGTTTAATGGATAATTATACCAAAACAAAAATTAAAACAGATTATGATATAGATGGTAAATTAGCATCAAGGGGGAAAATAGATAATTCATTGATAAATAATATCTTAGATCATGAATATTATAATTCTGTTAGTAAACATTCTCTCGATATTAAAGATTTTGATATAAATTTTGTTAAAGGTTTATCAATTGAAGATGCTTTGGCCAATCTTAATTATTTTACCGCTAAAATAATATCTGAAAACATTAAGAAAGAGTTTAATTCTAATATTCCAATTATTTTATGTGGAGGAGGAAGAAAAAATAAAACATTAATATTTAATTTAAAAAAATTGCTAGTTAATAAATTATTAAATATAGATGATTATAATATTGATGGAGACTTTATAGAATCTCAGGCATTTGCATATTTAAGTATAAGATCACTTTATAAAAAAAATATTTCATTTCCACAAACCACTAGAGTTAAAAAACCTATTACAGGAGGAGAATTAATTGTTTATACTTAAAATAAAGCAGACTCTTTTGAAATATATTTGTTTAAAGTTTTTTTTAAATTTTCTTCAGATTTAGCAAAAAAATGATTTGCATCTGAAATTTGATCAAATTGGACATTTATACCTTTTTGGTTCATAAGCCTGGTTTTAAGTTCATTAATAGAGTGTACTGGTACTAATTCGTCTTTTTTTCCATAAATGACCATTCCAGACGTTGGACATGGACTCAAAAAACTAAAATCATAAACATTAGGCTGTGGAGAAATAATCACAAATCTATTTATTTCTGGTCTACGCATTAAAAGCTGCATAGCTATCAATGATCCAAATGAGAAACCAGCAATCCAACATTGAGAGTTATCAAAATTTTCTCTTTCAATCCAATCTAGAGCTGCAGCAGCATCAGCTAACTCGCCCTGTCCATTATCAAATTCTCCATCACTTTTTCCAACACCTCTAAAATTGACCCTGCAAATCGAAAACTCATTGTCCATAAAAGTATTAAAAGTTTCAACAACAATTTTATTATTCATGGTTCCACCATATTGTGGGTGTGGATGTAAAATTAATGCAACTGGAGAAGTTTTTTTTTTGCTTTTATAATATTTTGCCTCTAATCTACCTGCAGGACCCGGAATAAATATTTCTACTACTTTGTTTTCCATTGTTATTGATAATTAATCTCAAAAAAAAATTATATTTTTCTACCAAAATAGAGCGACAAATTGCAAGTACTAAAAAAAATAGGATACTTGACTAATTTAGTCGGGTATATATATAAGTCAAAAAAAATTAATAAATATGCGGTTAAATACTAAATCAAGATATGCGGTTATGGCCCTTGCTGACATGGCCAGTTTTAATCCAAATAAGCCAATAAGTTTAAGAGATATATCTCTAAGACAAAGTATTTCACTGCAATATTTGGAACAAATTTTCTTAAAATTAAAAAAATACAATATAGTTAGAAGCGTTAGAGGATCCAACGGTGGATATGTGTTATCAAAAAATTCAAACAATATAAAATTGTCAGAGATTTTTTCAGCTTTAAATGAAAATGTTAAAACAATTGGTTGCGATAAAAATTCAAAAAAAGGATGCAACGGTAGATCAACCAAATGCATAACGCATGATTTATGGGATGAGCTAGATTTACATATTAATGCTTTTTTTGAAAATAAAAATTTAGAGGATTTAATTAGAAATTAAAATGAGAGAAAAAGAATTAGAAAAATTAAAAGATTATAAATATGGTTTTTCTACAGATATAGAAAATTTTAAAGCTCCCAAAGGTTTAAACGAAGAGGTGATAAGATTTATCTCTAAAATAAAAAAAGAACCAAAGTGGTTGTTAGATTGGAGACTCAAAGCTTTTGAAAGATTAAAGGTTCTTAAAGAACCAGATTGGCAAAAACCTAAATATCCAAAAATAAATTATCAGGATTTATATTATTACTCTGCACCTAAAAGTTTTAAGGAAAAACCAAAAAGCCTTGATGAACTTGATCCAAAACTTTTAGAAACTTACAAAAAACTTGGAATTCCATTACAAGAGCAAAAACGACTGAACAATATAGCGGTAGATGCAGTTTTTGACTCAGTTTCAGTTGCGACAACTTTTAAAGATAAACTTACTGAGAAAGGTATTATTTTCTGCTCTATATCTGAGGCAGTACAAAAACATCCAGAATTAGTAAAAAAGTATCTAGGAACAGTAATACCACTAACTGACCATTTTTTTGCAACTCTAAACTCAGCAGTATTTACTGATGGCTCGTTTGTATATATTCCACCAAATACTAGATGCCCAATGGAGCTCTCAACATACTTTAGAATTAATGCATCAGACACTGGACAATTCGAGAGAACTTTAATTATTGCTGATAAAGGAAGTTATGTAAGTTATTTAGAAGGTTGCACAGCTCCAATGAGAGATGAAAATCAATTACATGCCGCAAACGTTGAATTAATAGCTTTAGATGATGCTGAAATTAAATATTCAACTGTTCAGAATTGGTATCCCGGCGACGAAGATGGCAAGGGTGGAATATATAATTTTGTAACTAAGAGGGGTCTATGTGAAGGAAATAATTCTAAAATTTCATGGACACAAGTAGAAACAGGATCAGCAATAACCTGGAAGTATCCAAGCTGTATACTTAAGGGTGATAATTCTATTGGAGAATTTTACTCAATTGCAATAACTAATAACCATCAAAAAGCAGATACTGGTACCAAGATGATTCACATCGGCAAAAATACAAAAAGTAAAATTATTTCAAAAGGAATAAGTGCAGGAAAATCAGATATGACATACAGAGGCTTAGTTGATATTTTCAAAAAAGCAAAAAATTCAAACAATTATACACAATGTGACTCTTTATTGATGGGTAATAAATGCGGAGCACACACCATTCCTTACATTAAGAATAAAAATTCAGACTCAACAATCGCGCATGAGGCTACTACTTCTAAAATAAGTGA
Source organism: uncultured Pelagibacteraceae bacterium (assembly GCA_902574705.1). Taxonomy (GTDB): domain Bacteria; phylum Pseudomonadota; class Alphaproteobacteria; order Pelagibacterales; family Pelagibacteraceae; genus Pelagibacter. The sequence goes on from CACGOM010000005.1 coordinate 34,844, forward strand.
GGAACAGTTGTACTATTGCCAGCAAAGGGGATTAAACTCTGAAGAAGCTGTAAGTTTAATTGTTAATGGCTTTTGTAAAGAAGTTTTGCAGCAACTACCAATGGAGTTTGCAGTAGAAGCTCAAAAGTTAGTTGGGATAAGCCTGGAAGGAAGCGTAGGCTAATGCTTAAAATTAATAATTTAAAAGCGAACGTTGAAAAAAAATCAATATTGAATGGTTTCAATCTTGAAATAAAAGAGGGAGAAGTTCATGCAATTATGGGCCCAAATGGATCGGGAAAAAGCACTTTATCCAACATTCTTTCAGGTAAAAAAGGGTATGAAGTTAGTGGTCAGATTTTATACGAAAATCAAAATCTTTTTGATTTAGAGATTGAAGAAAGAGCACATAGAGGTATTTTTTTAGCATTTCAATATCCATTAGAAATCCCCGGCGTCAATACGAATACGTTTCTTAAAACATCTTTAAATTCTATTAGAAAGGCACGAGGAGAGAAGGAGCTAGACGCAATTGAATTTTTAAATCTGGTAAAAAATAAATCAAAAGAATTAAAGTTTGATGAAGAAAAATTAAGTAGACAGCTTAATGTAGGGTTTTCAGGTGGTGAAAAAAAGAAAAATGAAATCTTACAAATGTCAATTTTAAATCCAAAGCTTTCGATTTTAGATGAAACAGATTCAGGATTAGATATTGATGCTCTTAAAATAGTAGCTGATGGAGTAAATTCTTTAAGAAAAAAAAATAATTCTTTTCTAATTATAACCCACTATCAAAGATTGCTAGATTACATTAAGCCAGACTTTGTTCATGTATTAATGAATGGAAAAATAATTAAGTCTGGCGGTCCAGAATTAGCTTTAGAGCTTGAAAAAAAAGGATATGAAAATTTTAATTAAATGGAAAAAAAAATTATAACAGATTTTGAAAATACATACAAAAACTCATCATTAAATGATGATGTAAGATTTAAAAAAGAATTTTTAAATAAATTTATTGAAAAAGGTTTTCCATCAAAAAAATTAGAGAGCTGGAAATTTTCTGATTTAAATCAAATAATTAATAAAAATATTGAAAATTTAATATTTTACAATGATATAACAAAATCAAACAAAATTGATGAGTCATTATATTTAAAAAATTTAGAACATAACAAAATAGTTTTTATAAATGGAAAACTAGAAGAAATTAAATTTGAACATGAGGATAATAATAAGATAAAAATTTCTAAAGAAACAAAAATAGATGATAATTTATTTAAAGATAATGCGCTTATAGATCTAAATAATGCTTTTGCAATTTACAATTATAAAATTCATGTTGAAGATGGTTATAATGTCAAAAAACCAGTAGTAATTTACCACACAACCAATAGTGAATTAAATTCCACAAATATAAATATTCAGCTTAATTTTTTATTAGGAGAAAATAGCTCTCTTAAACTCATTGATACATTCAATGATATATCAGATAAAAATTTTATAAATATTTATTATAATTTTATATTAAAAAAAGATTCTGTTCTTAAAAATTTTAAATTAGATAATCTAATCAATAATAACATTAAATATTCATTCAATAATATTGATCAAGAAACTAATAGTGTTTCAGAAACATTTATTTTATCGACCGGATCTAAATTTTTTAAAAATGAAATAAATTGTAATCTAAAAGGAAAATATTCTTCCGCTTTTGTTAATGGTATATTTTCTTTGAGTGAAAATAGACATCATGAAATTAAAACCAATATTAATCACTTAATTGAAAATACTAAAAGTTATCAGTTGATTAAAAGTGTTTTAGATAATTCATCAAAAGCTGTTTATCAGGGAAAAATATATGTAGATAAAGATGCTCAAAAAACTGACGGTTATCAATTAAGCAAGGCAATTTTGCTAAATGAAAATTCAGAATTTAATGCAAAACCAGAGTTAGAAATTTATGCAGATGATGTTAAATGTTCTCATGGATCAGCATCTGGTAGCTTGAACGATAATTCAATCTTTTATCTTAGATCTAGAGGCTTAAACTATAAGGAGGCCAAAAATCTTCTTATTAAAGGATTTTTGCTAGATGTGATTGAAAAAATTACAGATGAAGAAATAAAAAATATTATTAAGTCTACAATGGGATTATCAACTTGAATATTGAAAACATAAAAAAACAATTTCCGATATTTAATAATAAAGTTCATAATAATGATCTTGTATATTTAGACAGCGCAAACTCCTCTCAGAAACCACAAGTTGTTGTTGATAGAATTTACGATTTTTATACAAAAGAATTTTCAAATGTTGGAAGAAGTGTTCATTATTTAGCGGTTGCAGCTACAAATTTATATGAAGAGACAAGAAGTTTAATGCAAAAATATATTAATGCAAAAGATCCTAATGAGATTGTTTTTACAAAAGGGGCAACCGAAGCAATCAATTTAGTTGCTAATACTTTTGGACAGAAATTTTTAAAAGAAGGTGATGAAATTATACTCACAGAACTGGAGCATCACTCGAATTATGTTCCATGGCATTATTTAAGAAGATCTAAAGGGATTCAAATTAAATTTGCAGAAATTAATTCAGAGGGAGAAATTTCTCTTGAGAGTATAGAAAAATTGATGACGTCTAAAACAAAGATGATAGCTATTACTCATTTATCAAATGTAACTGGGGCAATACTTCCAATAAAAGAAATCACACGACTAGCTCACTCAAAAAATATACCAGTTCTTATAGATGGATGTCAGGGCGCTCCGCATTTAAAACTTGATATGCAAGAAATTGGATGTGATTTTTATGCGATTTCATGTCATAAAATGTATGGTCCAACAGGTTTAGGAATTCTCTATGCAAAAAAAAAATGGCTAGAAACTCTTCCTCCATATCAAGGTGGAGGAGGTATGATCAGCGAAGTTAAAAAAGATGGTATCACTTTTGGAGATTTGCCAAACAAATATGAGGCAGGTACTATGGCAACAGCTCAAGTTATTGCGTTTGCTGAGTCAATAAAATTTTTAAATCAAATTGGGATTGAAAATATTGAAAAACATGAGAGTGAACTTACCAAGTATGGTGAAGAAGTTTTAAGAAAAAATAATTCTGTTAAATTAGTAGGTAGCCCCAAAAACAAAGGTTCAGTATTATCATTTACCTTAGATGGGATTCATGCACATGATATTGCAACAATTTTAGATGAAGACGGCGTTGCAATAAGAGCTGGTCATCATTGTTGTCAAATTCTTCATGATAAATTGGGTTTATCAGCAACTGCAAGAGCATCTTTAGGAGTTTATAATACAAAAGATGATATAGACAAATTAAATGAATCAATAAATAAATGTAAAAAAATATTTAATAAATAATGGACTTAAAAGAATTATATCAAGAAATTATTTTAGATCATGGGAAAAATCCTAGGAATTTAAGAAAAACAACGAATTTTAATAAAGACGCGAAAGGACATAACCCTTTATGTGGAGATAAAGTCCACGTTTATCTCAAATTAGATGAAGATAAAAAAGTTCAAGATATTTCTTTTGAGGGACAGGGATGTGCAATATCAATGGCATCAGCATCTATTATGACTGACTTGGTTAAAGGCAAAGAAGAACATGAAGTAAAAGAAATAGTTAAAGATTTTTTAGAAATGATTAAAGAAAAAGATAAGCTCAATAATAAAATTTTAGAGGAAAACGAAAAAACTAAACTCATGTGTTTATCTGGTGTAAAGAAATATCCAATGAGAGTAAAATGTGCAACTTTATCTTGGCATACATTGACATCTGCAATAGATAACACACAACAGGAAATAAATAGTGAGAATATTGACTAATGGAAATTAAAGAAAAAGTAATTACTGAAATTAAAAAAATTTATGACCCTGAGATCCCTGTTAATATTTATGAATTAGGATTAATTTACGATGTAACAGTAGATAAAGATAATAAAGTTTATATTAAAATGACCTTAACCACACCTAATTGTCCCGTAGCTGAAAGTTTACCTAATGAAGTCAAAAATAGTATAAAAGAGATTAAAGAAGTAAAAGATGTAGATCTTGATTTAGTTTGGGATCCACCTTGGGATAAATCAATGATGTCGGAGGCAGCAAAATTAGAATTAAATCTATGACAAATCCAATAATAAAACTCAGTGATAATGCTGCTAACAAAATTAAGGAGATTATGTCTGGAGCTCAAAAAGACTCTATTGGAGTAAGAATAGGAGTAAAAGCCGGTGGTTGTGCTGGTATGTCTTACATTATGGAATACGCAAAAAACTTAAATCCAAATGATGAAGTTATAGAAGATAAAGGAGTCAGAGTTTTCATTGATGCTGGAGCTGTTATGTACTTACTAGGAACAGAAATGGATTATAAAACAGAGGAATTTTCATCATCATTTGTATTTAAAAATCCCAATGAAACGGAGAGATGTGGTTGTGGGGAGTCATTTAAAATCTAGTATTAGTTTAGTGCATATCTGCATTGCATTGTTTGCATATCTATGATAAATTACTGAATCATGAGAGATTTAAAACATCTACAATCAAATGCAGCAAAACTTGCTCAAGATATAAAAGAGAAAGCTCTTTTTAGATCACAAAGAAAAGCAGTCAATACAGGTGCTAATGGAACTTTGGAGTACACTATAAAAGAAGGTGTAAACAAATCTAAAATAGCTGACGCGCAACTTATAAAAAATAAAAAATAGTAAAAAATAAATTCTTACTATTTAGCTGCTGTAATACATCTGAAATTCAATTGGATGAGGAGTATGCTCTAAATTGTAAATCTCTTCAAATTTTAAAGCTATATATGCATCTATTTGATCATCAGTGAATACATTTCCTTGTTTTAAAAAATCTCTATCGGTATCTAGACTTTCCATTGCTTCCCTTAACGATCCACATACAGTTGGAATGTTTTTTATTTCTTCTTCAGGTAAAGTATAAAGATCTTTATCAAATGACTCTCCTGGATGAATTTTATTTTTTATACCATCCAAACCTGCCATCAACATAGCAGAGAAAGTTAAATATGGATTTCCAGCAGCATCTGGAAATCTAATTTCACATCTTGCACCTTTTTTACTTAGTGTGACTGGAATTCTGCATGATGCCGACCTATTTCTTGCAGAATAAGCTAAAAGAACTGGAGCCTCAAAACCAGGTATTAATCTTTTATAACTATTGGTTGTAGCATTAGAGAAAGCGTTAATTGCTTTTGCATGTTTAAGTATACCACCAATATAATGCAACGCAGTTTCCGATAATCCTGAATATTTATCTCCTGAAAATAGCGGTGTATCACCTTTCCAAATTGACTGGTGAATATGCATACCGGAACCATTATCTCCTTTGACAGGTTTAGGCATAAAAGTTGCTGTCTTACCAAATGAGTGAGCTACCATTTGAACTACATATTTATACAGTTGAACATTATCTGCTTGGTTGACTAATGTTCCAAACAACATTCCTAATTCATGTTGACTTGGCGCTACTTCATGGTGATGTTTTTCAACAGTTATACCAACATCTCTAAGTCCTTTTAAGAATTCACCTCTCATATCCTGAGCACTATCAACTGGTGGGACTGGAAAATATCCACCTTTTATCCCAGGTCTATGACCCATGTTTCCATTTTCATACTTTTTTCCAGAATTGTAAGGTCCCTCTGTACTATCAATTATAAAACCAGTTTCGTTCATATCGTTTTTAATTCTCACATCATCAAATACAAAAAATTCAGGCTCAGGTCCAAAATATGCTTTATCACCAATTCCTGTAGTTTTTAAATAAGCTTCGGCTTTTTTAGCTATACCTCTAGGATCTCTTTCATAAGGATCTTTTTTTATAGCATCTAAAATATCACAGAATAAAACAAGTGTATTATGAGAAGTAAATGGATCAACTACTTTTCTACTAAGATCAGGTTTTAAGATCATATCTGACTCGTTAATTGCTTTCCATCCAGCGATTGATGAACCATCAAAAAATACACCATCATTTAACATTCCCTCATCAACCACTGTTGAATCCATTGTTAAATGTTGAAGTTTTCCTCTTGGATCTGTAAATCTTAAATCTACATATTCAATTTCTTTATCTTTCATCAATTTTAAAACATCGCTTGCACTCATTTTTTCTCCTGTGTAAATTCTCCAAGTGAATATCAAAAACTACAGCAATAAGAACAAGATTATAGCGATATCAGCTATGCAATTTGCTCATAACTGTGATAATTAGATATGAAAATTATTAAGAATTCCTTGGGTTTTTGGGCAAAGGATTTCCCCTTCAAAAATAGCAAAAGCCATAAATATAATAGAGGTCAATTAATAGTTGTGTCTGGAGAAAATGAGATAGTAGGAGCTTCCATGTTAAGCGCTGAGGCAGCTCTTAGGACAGGCGTAGGTTCAGTAAAAATGATTTGTTCAAAAAAAAATTTCAAACTATTTGCTTTGAAATTTCCTTCAATGCTTAAAAAAAAGATAAATAATTTTAGTGAATTCAAGACCTTCATAAATGATAATAAAGATTCTGTATATTTAATTGGACCTGGAGCTGGAGTTTCGCGAGTTACAATGAAAAAAACCATTTATCTTCTAAAAAATGTCAAATATGTTATTTTAGACGCTGATGCTCTGACATCATTTAAAAATAAAACTAATCATCTTTATAAGCTTTTAGATGAGAATAAAATAATAACACCACATATAAAAGAATTTCGGGCAATATTTCCTAATTTAAAAAAGATAAATAATCACAAAAAACTAATTATTTCTGCTTTAAAAAAAATTAAGGCCACAATTGTTTTAAAAGGAAACCATACATTAGTAGGAAATCAAAAAAAACTAATAATCAATAACAAAACCTCAAACGAGCTTGCTGTTATTGGAACAGGAGATGTGTTGGCAGGTTTAATATCAAGTTTAGTTGGTGATAAAAAAATGAGTCCAATAAAAGCAGCATCAGCGGGAGTTTGGATACATAGTAAAATTGCAATTAAATTAAAAAAGGGACTTATAGCAGAAGACCTAATTAAAAATTTAAAAAAAACAATTACAAATATATATGGAAGATATTCTAAATAAAGAGCCAGTTAAAAGAGTTCAAAAAGAACTTAGTGAATTTAGCAATGAGTTAAAGGTAACAGTTTTAAATTCATCTGCTAAAACAGCCCAACAAGCTGCAGAAAGTTTAAATACAGAAGTTGGATCAATAGTAAAAAGTTTGTTATTTAAAACTGAGGATGGTTTTGTACTTTGTTTAGTTTCTGGGGATAAGAGATGCTCTTTAAATAATTTAAAAAAAATCAAAAATCAAAAAAATGTTTCAATGGCAAATGCGGATGAGGTTAAAAAAGTTACAGGATTTTCTATTGGAGGGGTTTCTCCAGTTGCACACTTGCAACAACTAGAAATTTTTATTGACGAAGAATTAAATAGATTTAATTATATATTTGCTGCGGCAGGTCATCCAAATTGTATTTTTAAAATAAATTTTGACAACCTTAAAAAAATCACTAAAGGTTCAATAGAAAATATTACAGAATGAAATCTCCAAAGACTATAGACTACTTTTTATTAACAACTTTAGCTTTAATTTGGGCCTCAGCTTTTTTTAATATTAAAATTGCAACTTATTCCTATGGACCAATTACAATTGCATTTTTAAGAATATTATTTGGAGCAATACCAGTTGTAATTTTATGTTTAGCAAAAAATATAAAAATTGAAGCATTTTCAAAAGATTGGTTTTGGTATGCATCAATTGGAATTATAAATTTAGTTATACCTTTTTTCTTAATTGCTTATGGCGTTCAAAAAGTTCAAAGTAATCTCGCAGCAATACTTATGTCCTCAACACCTATTAGCGCTACAATATTAGCTCATTTTTTTGTAGATAAAGAAAAAATAAATTTATTTAAAATAATTGGAATATTTTCAGGTTTTTTAGGAATAGTTTATTTATTTTCTGACAACTTATTAATTACAAATTCTAATTTTTTATATGCTTTGATGATTTTATTAGGTTCAACTTTTTATGTAATTGGTGGAATTTTAACTTTAAAGATAAGCCATAAGAAAAATGAAAACGTTACAGCTTCTATACTTATCTGGGGAACTTTAATTGTATGCCCAATTTCACTTTTTTTTGAACAACCTTGGAACTTATCCCCTAGCTTAGACTCTACATTGGCATTAATTTATTTAGGAATCTTTCCGACAGGTGTTGCATGGCTATTAAGATTTACTATTTTGAAAAAAAATGGTTTAGTCTTTCAAGCTCAGGTGGCTTATCTAATTCCGATTTTTGGAGTAATACTTGGATATTTTATATTAAATGAACTAATAACCTCAAAAGTAATAATCTCTTTAGTTGCCGTTATTGTAGGTATTTATTTTGTAAAAAAATCGACAAATTCTAAAAATTTTTGGGGAAATTGATTACTTTAAAGATGACAATGATTTAATGTGTTCAGGGCTTATGTTGCAACATCCTCCTAAAATATTTGCACCTTTATCTTTAATGTTTTTTGCAAAATTGTAAAAAATTTCATTTGTTATCTCGTCTCTTTTACCTAATGTATCATTTGGATTTTTTCCTATCTCGTTAAATTTTGCAGTATTAAATTTATTAACAGGAAGTGGTTCTTCCACCTTCCAGAGGTTTGCTTTAAATCCAAAGGGAATATTTAGATTGGACATTTCGTGTAAGGATTTTTCAATAATTTCTAGCGACACACAAGCTCCAATCAAACCAATCCAATTATTTGACCTATATTTTTTAAGTATTTCTGTAATGCTTTCTCCAGATGCAACTTTTCCATTTTTTTTTAAATGCAACCCAACTAGTACTGGCATATTCATTTTTTCTGTGACTTCACACGCAGCCTCTATTTCTTTAGCACTACTAATTACATCTAAGTAAAAAAAATCGACATACGGTTTAATAATTTCTGCCTGTTCTTTAAAATCTTTTTTTATTGTATTAATGTCTCTTTCATCAATTACATAAGTGCCATTTTGCGGAGGAAGACTTCCAGCAACTAGTATATTTTTTTTTGAGATCTCTCTAGCTTTATTTGCAAGTTCACAAGCTTTTTGGTTAACATATTCAAATTTTTCTTCTACCTTATTTTCAATTAATCTTATTTTTTTACTACTAAAATTATTTGTTACAATCACATCTGCACCTGCATTTATAAAAGATACATGTACATCAATTAATAGTTGATGGAATTTCTCTTCAAGAAGTGCACTTGCAGACCATAAAGTTCCTTTTGATATTAATCCTCTTGCAAGGAGCTCTTGACCCATTCCACCATCTAAAATTTTCGTTTTTTTAAAAAAATTCAAATCCATTTCAAAAAATTTTTATACCCATTCTTACTGCTACAAATATAACTAAACAAGATGTAATTAATGCTAAAAATCTCGTAGGTAAAATTTTCAAGTTTAAATAATTTCCAAATTGCCCGCCTATCAAAACAAAAAATAATAAATACCAATAATCTAAAATATCATTAAGCACATATGATTTTGTTAATTGGCCTATAATTCCTGCAAAAGAATTTATTAATATAAATAGAGATGAAGTTGTAACAATATGTTTTGGCAAGCCCGCTCTTAACAAAAACAATATTGGACTTAAAAATATACCCCCACCAATGCCAACGATCCCTGACAAAATACCAAGAATTGATCCAATGAATAATGAATATATGTATTTTACTTTTCTGTATTTATTTTTATTATCATCATAAGATTTAAAATTAAACAATAGCAAAAAACCTGAAACAAGAAGTACCAAGAACAATAATATTTCAAAAATATCTTTTTCTATTTCTAAAGCTCCTCCAACAAAAGCCATAGGTACGGACCCAATCAAGTATGGTATCAACAGTTTTAGATTTAAGTTTCCTGCTCTTATGTAATTGAAAGAGTTTCCTGAAACTACGACAATATTACATCCTAATGCTATAACGGGAAGGATATAATATGGAATTTCCCATATTAGCAATAAAGCAAGATATGTTGACCCTCCACCAAAACCAACACTTGAATATAATATTGCTGTTACAAAAAATAAAATTGGTAATATAATCATTTATAAATTATGCATGTAAATATAGCACTTTTAACGGTTACTGATACCAGAACATTGGAAACAGATAAATCTGGAAATATTTTAGTTGAGAAAATTAAGAAAGCTAATCACAATTTAGTAGAACGAAAAATTTGCAAAGACAACAAAGAAGATATTAAGAATATACTGAAAGAATGGACCAGTAAAAAAAATTTAGATGTGATAATTACAACGGGTGGGACTGGTTTAACCGGAAGAGATATTACCCCAGAGGCATTGGACGAAATAGCAGATAAGCATATACCTGGATTTGGTGAAATTTTTAGATATTTTAGTTTAGAGACTGTAGGAACTTCATCAATTCAATCAAGAGCATGTGCGGTACTTTCAAATGGAAAATATATATTTGCATTACCAGGTTCATCTGGTGGAGTTACAGATGCATGGGATAAAATTTTGATATACCAATTAGACGTAAATCATAAACCATGTAATTTTGTTGAGTTGTTCCCCAGATTAAAAGAAAAATAATTTACTTTCTTGTAGCAATAAAAACACCAGCCGAAGCAATAATAAATCCACAAATATCTATAAAATTTAAACTTTCGTTTAGAAATATCCAAGCAATAAAAGCTGATGTGGCAGGTATAAGAAAAAAAATAGAAACAGTTTTGCTTGCTGAATTATGCTTAATTAAAAACATTAAAATTGTAAAAGCGCCAAAAGAAACTAATATAATTTGATGAGCCATTGCAATTGCAAATGTAGTATTAAAATCTATAAATGCTTCAACAAAAAATATAATTATTAATAAATGAAATAGAAAACCTCCTATAGCTTGATACATATTATTTACTGGTAGAGAAATATTATGACTTAATTTTTTTTGCCAAATAGTCGAACCAGTAATGGCAAATAAAGCAATAAAAGTAGCTACAACCCCTGAAATTGGAATATTTTCACCAACATCTAAACCTAGCACTAGCACTGCCCCGATAAATCCTAATAAAATACCTATCCACTCTTTCCAGCCTATTTTTTCATTTAATAATGGACCTGCTAAAATATTTGTTAAAATTGGTTGCAATGTAACTATAAGTGCTGCAATACCTGTTGGCATTCCTCTTGAAATTGAAAAAAAAACACCTCCTAGGTACAAACCATGAAATAATACTCCAGTCAATAAAGACTGGATCATATTCTTTTTTGAAACAATAATATTTTTTTTACTAAAATATGAAAAAATAAAAAAACCTATTGCCACAATCAAAAATCTAAAGGCTAAGGCAGAGAAAGGTTCGCTATTATCTACTATCGGTTTAGTTGTAATAAATGCTGAAGACCAAAGTAAAATAAAAATAAATGGAAAAAGTTTAATCATTGAAAAGAAAAATATTTATTTTTGATATTTTTCTTTCCATTCAGAATAAGGCATTCCATAAACATGTTCTCTTGCCTCTGGATCAGTTATTTCTATCCCTTTTTTTTGAGCTTCTTCACGGTACCATTTAGATAAACAATTTCTGCAGAAACCGGCTAAATTCATCAAATCGATATTTTGAACATCCTTCCTCTCTCTTAAATGATTTATTAACCTTTCAAATGCTGCTGATTGTAATTCTTTTTTTGTATTTTCATCCATAATATTTGGTATATGCTTATTCTATGAAATTATCAGGTTCATATCAAATTAATTTAGACAAACAAAAAGTATGGGAAGCTTTAAATGATCCTGAGATTTTAAAAAATTCAATCCCGGGATGCGATGACTTCATAAAGAATTCAGACACCAATTTTTCTGCTAAAGCAACCAATAAAATTGGACCTTTTAATGCATCTTTTACAGGTGAAATAGAGTTAAAAGAACTGAATCCTCCAAATAGTTATAAAATAACTGGATCAGGAAATTCGCCAGTTGGTTTTGCGCAAGGAGAAGCAGATGTCAAACTAGAAGATAGCGATGGAGGAACAAAGTTAATTTATTCTGTTGATGCACAAGTTGGAGGAAAAATTGCTCAAGTTGGATCAAGATTGATTGATATGACAGCAAAAAAAATGGCTGATATTTTTTTTGGTAAATTTTCAGAACTGATTTCACGTGAAACTTCTGGAGTTGAAAAAGATGAATCCAAACCGGATGAAGAAAATAAAAAAACCCAAAGTGAAAAAAAATATATTTACATTATTGCAGGAATGATTGTAGTTTCAGTGGGAATAGCATGGTTTTTCTTTAATTAATATTACTACTCTTAGTAGAATTTATTTTCATTAGTCAGTTGAACAATGAGCTTCTTAATGTTTAACTCAAATATAATTGTAATTAATTATGTAAAGGGGAAGCATGAGAAAAGTTACACTAGAAATCAACGGTAAAACCGTTGTTAAAGAAGTTCATGATAATACTTTATTGTCTTCATTTTTAAGGGACCATTTAAATCTAACAGGCACACACATTGGATGCGACACTAGTCAATGCGGAGCGTGTGTAGTTCATGTAAATGGAAATTCATTAAAAAGTTGTACTGCCCTAGCAGCGGATATTGATGGATCAAAAGTAACCACAATAGAGGGACTGGCAACAAATGGTAAAATGCATCCAATGCAAGAAGCATTTAAAAAGTTACACGGTTTACAATGTGGATTTTGTACGCCTGGCATGGTTATGAGTGCAGTGGATCTATTACAAAAAAATAAAAAACCTTCTGATACAGAAATAAGAGATTGGTTGGAAGGCAATATTTGTAGATGTACTGGATATCAAAATATCGTTGCAGCAGTAAAAGAAGCAGCAACAAAAATGTAATAATTTAGGAGGTTTTAACAATGGCAAGTCTAGTTGGTTCACGAGTTGAGAGGAAAGAAGATAAAAGATTTTTAACTGGAAAAGGAAGGTATACATCAGATATCAACCTTGCAAACCAAACATATGCTATTTTTGTAAGATCTCCACATGCAAGAGCTCAAATTAAAAAATTAGATATTTCAAAAGCACAAAAATCTTCGGGTGTTGTTAGTATTTTGACCGGATCTGAAATTGCTGAAGACAAAATTGGAGGTTTAATTGCTGGTTGGGCGATTAGAAGTGAGGATGGAACAGAAATGAAATGTCCCGCTAATCCACCATTAGCAAAAGATATTGTAAACTTTGTAGGTGACCCAGTTGCTGTTGTTATAGCCGAAAGTTTAGAAGAGGCAAAAGTTGCTGCTGAAAAAGTTTCAGTAGATTACAAGGTTCTTAAAGCTGTCACAAGTACTGCAGATGCAATGAATGGAGATACGATTCATGAGGGCATAGATAAAAATTTATGTTTTGATTGGTTACTTGGCGATAGACAAAAAGTTAAAGAAGCCTTTGAAAAAGCAGATAAGGTAATTTCTATAGATATAATTAATAATAGATTAATTCCAAATGCAATGGAGCCTAGAGCTTGTCTTGCTGATTATAATTCAGCTTCAGAGGAAATAACTTTGTATACAACGAGTCAAAATCCACATTTGTCTAGGCTTATAATGTCTGCTTTTGGCAATGTTTCACCTGAACATAAATTGAGAGTAGTTGCTCCAGATGTTGGGGGAGGATTTGGATCAAAAATTAATGTCTATAATGAAGATATAGTTTGTAGCTGGGCAGCAAAAAAAATTAATAGAGCAATAAAATGGGTAGCTGAAAGATCTGAATCTTTTTTAACTGATATACATGGAAGAGACCATGTTACTCATGCTGAGTTAGCTGTTACAAATGACGGTAAATTTTTAGGATTTAAAAATGAAACAATTGCTAATTTAGGGGCATATGCAAGAGTTTTTGGAACAGTAACTCCTACATATTTGTTTGGACCTTGTGCGACAGGTGTTTATGAAATACCTGCTGCATACAGTAACGTTAAAGCTGTTTTTACAAATACAGCTCCTGTTGATGCCTACAGAGGTGCGGGAAGACCAGAAGCAACCTACACAATTGAAAGATTAGTTGAAAAAGCTTCAATGGAACTTGGAATAGATAAAACGGAATTAAGAATGAAAAATTTTCCAACAGCTTTTCCATTTAAACAAACATTAGTTCACACTGTAGACTCAGGTGATTATGTGGCTGGAATGGAAAAAGCTAAACAAATGGCAGATTACAATGGTTATGAAGCAAGAAGAAAAGAGTCAGAGTCCAAAGGAAAACTTAGAGGAATTGGAGTTTCATCTTATTTTGAAGCATGTGGTATTGCACCATCAGCAGCAGTAATGTCTTTAGGTTGTGGTGTTGGGTTATGGGAATCTGCAGAGGTAAGATTTAATCCTACAGGCCAAGTAACTGTTTATACAGGATCACATAGTCATGGACAAAGTCATCAAACTACATTCGCTCAAATTGCAGCTGACGAGTTAGGTGTACCTATAGAAAATATTGATATAGTTCACGGAGATACAGACAAGGGAACTTTTGGCATGGGAACTTATGGTTCTAGATCACTTACTGTAGGTGGTATAGCAATCGTAAATGCTTGCAAGAAAATTGTAGAAAAAGGAAAAAGAGTAACGGCAAAAATGTTAGAGTCAAGTCCAGATGATGTTGAATTTAAGGATGGAGAATTCATTGTTGCAAAATCGAATAAGAAAAAAACAATTGGTGAAATTGCTTTTGCTTGTTATCTCCCAGGTGTTAGAGATGAAATGAAATCTCCTTTACCTGAAGGTGAAGAACCAGGTTTAAAAGAAACTGCATTTTTTGATCCTTCAAATTTTTCTTTTCCAGCAGGAACTCATATTGCTGAAGTTGAAATTGATCCAGAGACTGGTGAAGTTAAACTAGAAAAATATACCGCGTGTGATGATTTTGGAAGAATAATTAATCCGATGATAGTAGAGGGTCAAGTTCATGGTGGTTTAGCTCAAGGCATAGGTCAAGCTTTGTATGAAAATGCTGAATATGATGAAACAGGACAATTGATGACCGGTTCATATATGGATTATACGATGCCAAGAGCAGATAATTTTCCAGAATTTAATATTGGATACACTTGTACGCACGCAACTACAAATCCACTAGGTGTAAAAGGATGTGGTGAAGCAGGTGCAATAGCGGCACCTCCAACAGTTATGAATGCTGTAATAGACGCATTAGGTGGACAAGAAATTACAATGCCAGCTACAGCTGAAAAAGTTTGGAAAGCATGTAAAAATCTAAAAAAACCAAATTCAAAAGCAGCATAGGAGGAATATGAAAAATTTTAATTATCACTCAGCAAAAGATATTAAGGAAGCATCAAAATTATCTTCATCAAACTCTGCTTTTTTAGCCGGAGGAATGACAACAATTCCCTCAATGAAGTTAGGATTAGCTTCTTATAAAGATTTAATTGATATTAAAAATATAAAAAAACTTTCAGGAATTAAGGTTAGCAGTAAATCAGTCACAATAGGAGCAACCACTAAACATGTAGAGGTCGCTAACTCTAAGGAATTAAAAAAAACAATACCTTCTCTTGCAAGTTTAGCTGAAGGGATAGGTGACCCTCAAGTAAGAAATAGAGGAACAATAGGAGGCTCAATTGCAAATAATGATCCATCTGCCGATTATCCTTCTGCTTGTATAGCTTTGAATGCAACTATTCATACCAATGATAGAAAGATTGAGGCGTCAAAGTTTTTCAAAGGCATGTTTGAAACAGCTTTAAAAAAAGGTGAACTTATCGAAGCAATTGAGTTTCAAATACCAGAAAAATCTAGCTATCAAAAACATCCAAATCCTGCATCAAGATATGCGATAGTAGGGGTTTATGTGGCGAAGCACAAAAAAGATATTAATGTTGCGGTAACAGGTGCAAAACCTTGTGTTTACAATGATAAAGATTTATCAAAAGCACTTTCTAATAACTTCTCAACTTCAGCAATTCAAAATATGGAACTAGACAGTTCAGATATGAACTCGGATATTCATGCTTCAGCAGAATATAGGGCTAGTTTAGTTGTAACACAGGCTAAAAAAGCCGTTGATGCTTGTTAGATAAGATTTATATTTTATCAGATGCGAAATTCATTTGATGAAAAAATTTTAGATGAAGCTTATGATTGGATTAAAACCAATCAAAAAGTAGTTTTAGCAACCGTAATCCAAACATGGGGATCTTCACCAAGACAAGTTGGTAGCAGGATGATAGTAAATGAAAAAGGAGACTTCTCAGGCTCTGTTTCAGGGGGATGTGTTGAAACAGCTGTAGTTAGAGAAAGTATAGATTTAATAAAAGAAAATAAACTTTGCAAAAAAATTGAATTTAAAGTTTCGAATGAAAGCGCATGGGAAGTAGGACTTGCCTGTGGCGGTGAGATCGCAGTTTATTTAGAACAAGTTAATTAATGAAAATTACTACTCTAGAACAAATTATTAAAAATAAGTCATCCAAAACAGAATTTGCAATTGTTACAAATCTTCAAAACGGCGAGAGCCAAGTGTTTGAACCAGGAAAAAAATTGACTGGAGAATTTGAAAATTTTAATAAACAAGTAGAAAATTTTTTTAATTCAAAAAAAAATGGAATAATTGAAAACTCTGAGATTTTTGTTGAGACATATGTTAGGCCAATAAAAGTGATAATTATTGGAGCAGTTCATATAGCTCAATACTTGGTTGACTTTGCAAAAAGTTTAAATTTTGAAATTTTAATAATTGATCCAAGAGGTTATTTTGCAACATCACAAAGATTCCCAGATTTAAAAATAATAAATAAGTGGCCAGACGAAGCTTTTAAAGAAATAGAGACTAATAAAACTACTGCTTTAATAGCTCTAACACATGATCCTAAAATTGATGATCCAGCATTACAATATGCTTTAAATAAAAAATTTTATTATGTTGGTGCCCTTGGCAGTAAAAAAACTCACGAGAACAGATGCCAAAGATTAAAAGAAGCAGGATTTACAGATGAACAAATTAATTCAATCTATGGACCTATTGGAATCAAATTGGGAGGGAAATCTGCACCAGAAATTGCACTATCGATTATTGCTCAATTAGTTTCAGAGACATATAATAAATAATGAAAAAAATATTTATCTTTATATTTTTTTTACTAATTTCAAATAATCTATTAGCCAATACATTGGGCTATAAAGGTTTAGAAAAATTATCTAAATATAACACTTTTATGGACGATAAAGGTAAACCTTATTCAATTGATGAAATATCTGATAAAAAAAATACATTAGTAATAATTTATAATCATGGAAGCATTCAAGATGTAAAGCAAGATCCATGTAAAGCAAAACCTCAATTTGGATATATTTGGGATGCTGCTGTAGTGCCTGCTATTTTAAAACTTCACAACAAAAAAATAAATGGACTAGAGGTAAAAATTTATCGTTTATGTTCTGGTGTAAAAGGCATGTCTACAAAAGATCAAAAAAAATATAGAAAAGAGTTAAAAGCAAAAGGTACAATTAATTTGGTAGATGAATTTAAAAATATTAAAAGACAAAATATAATTTTAAAAGAAGTAGATAATTTGAAAAATCTTGGATTTGAAAAAATTATCCTATCCGGATGGTCAGCAGGTGGGTGGTCATCTCTAAACTTACAATCGAGATATCCAGATAAAATATTGGGAACAATTGCTTTTAACCCAGCATTTGCAGGACCTAAAAATGAGTGGCAAAAAAAATTTCCTGAATGGGGCGCTTTTAGAGAGCATCAAATAAATGTTTTTAATAAAGCAGACACAATTAATGCAATTATTTTTGCGCATAAAGATGATGTATTTGAAGATCCTAAAACTTTATCTTTTTTTAAGAATTTTAAAGGAATGAAATTTATTGACTATAGTGAATTAAAACCAACTAAATGTACTTGGGCTGATGTTAATAAAAAAATGCCATCAAACAAAGGACATAATATTCCACAATCAAAATGTTTTACAAAATTTATCGATGAAAATAATTACCTTATTTCGTTTCTTGAAAACATACTTTAATGATTAAAGGAATTTTATTAGCTGCAGGTCAATCGGAACGACTGAAAAATGAAAATAAGTTATTAAAAAAATTCAAAAAAAAACCCCTTGTATACCATGTGTTAAAATCAATTCAAAAAAGTAAAATAAAAAAAATAATTATTGTGCTTGGTTATCAATCTAAAGAAACTAAAAAAATTATTAAATATAACAAAAAACTTATGTTTGTTATTAACAAAAAATACAAACAAGGAATATCAAGTTCAATTAAAACAGGTTTAAAAAAAATAAGTAAAAACGATAAAGGTTTCATAATTCTTCAATCTGATATGCCATTTGTAAAAACTTCAGATATTAATAAGATTTATAACTCTATAAAAAGAAAACAATATTTAGTTCATGCTTTAAAATATAAAAATAGAATAGGTAACCCAATAGGATTTGATATTTCAATTTTAAATAAATTTAAAAAAATTGAAGGAAATGTTGGAGCGAAGTATATAGTTAGAAGATTAAAAAAAAATACTAACTTTATAAAAGTATCATCTAATAAAGTTTTTAAAGATTTTGATAAATCATCAGATTTTGTTGTCTGATTTTTTTAAATTTACTCTAAATAGTAATAAAATAATTAAAATAACTAAAAAAACTAATGGTTTAAAAAATATAGTTTTTGATAACCATATAAAATGTAAAACACCAAAAATTGCTATCACATAAATTAATCTATGAATTTTTTTCCAATTATTTTTTAAAATTCTCATCATTTGGTTTGATGATGTAATAGCAAGTGGTATTAAAAGTAACCAAGCTGCGAAACCAACAAATACAAATTTTTTCTTTAAAACATCATTAACAATTGGCTGAAAATCAAATCTATAATCAAGACCCACGTAACTTAATAAATGTATTGATGCATAAAAAAATACAAATAATCCTAACATTCTTCTATATTTAATCCAAATTGTAGAATTAGTTATTTTTTTCAGTGGTGACATGGAGAGAGTTAAAAATATTAAAATTAAAGTCCATTCACCAAAATGATTTATTATTTTATCGACCGGCTCTGCGCCTAACTTATTATAAAAAATTTGATAAATAATTGAACAAAGTGGCCACAGGCATAATAAAAATACAAAAATTTTTGAATATCTAAGCAAGGTTAATAATATTTTCTTAGATCCATATCTTTATAAAGATAAGCAACTTCTTCTTCATAACCATTATACATAAGCGTAGGTATTCTCGGAGACATTATACCTTCGCCAATAACTCTCTCCGTTGCTTGCGACCACCTTGGATGGTCAACATTTGGATTTACATTCGAATAAAAACCATATTCCCTTGGTGAAGCTTTCATCCATGAGGTGGTAGGCATCTTTTCTACAAAAGAAATTCTAACTATTGCTTTTGCACTTTTAAAACCATACTTCCATGGAACCATTAATCTAATTGGTGAACCATTTTGGTTTGGAAGCTCTTTTCCATAAAGGCCTGTTACCATAATAGTTAAGGGATGCATTGCTTCATCAATTCTCAAACCTTCTTTATATGGCCAATCTAAAATTGGATATCTTTGACCAATCATTTGTTCTGGATCTAAAATAGACTCAAATCTAACAAATTTAGCTTTACTGGTAGGATTAGCTTTTTTTAAAAGCTTATTTAATGGAAAACCTAACCAAGGTATGACCATAGACCAACCCTCAACACATCGAAGACGGTATATTCTTTCCTCGGCAGGAAACATTTTTTTCATATCGTCCATTGATAGAGTTATTTTTTTTTCTACTTCTCCATCAATTGTAACACTCCACGGATCTGTTATAAAATTTTGAGATCTTTCAACTGGATGATTTTTACCAGTACCAAACTCATAATAATTATTGTAAGTGGTAATATATTTGTATTCAGTCAATTTATTTGACGCATTGGCAGTACCAAACAATTCAGGTGCAAAATAAAATACTGATGAAGTTAATCCTAATTGTTTAATAAATTTTCTTCTATTTTTGTAAATTTTTTCTGGTGTGATTTGTCTGCTAGATATTTTCATTAATTAGCTTCAATAGTTGTTCCTTTTAACCATTCACTATCTTGATTTTCGTAGTGTTCCTTTTTCCATATAGGCGTTCTTTTTTTAATTTCCTCAATTATGTATCTTGATAAAACATAAGCTTGATCTCGATGTTTACATCCAACACCAATCAATATACTTTTTTCTTCTAAACCTACGTAACCTTTAATATGCTCAATAAATACAGCTTTATCTTTTATATTAAGTTTCTTGTCAGCTTCATTATATATTTCTTCAAAACTTTTTATTACTAGACTATCTTTAGAGTCGTAGGTTATTCCAGTTACTTTTTTGTTCTCATTATTATTTCTAACGGTTCCAACAAAATATATTAACGCTCCAAATTTAGATGATTTTAAAAATTCTTCTGCGTTTTTGATTTCGATTTTTTGATTTTCAGAATCAATTACCTTTGCATGTAACATTAACCACCTCCAACAGGTGGTATTATGCCAAATGTTTGATTTTTATCTATTTTAAAATTGTCCGAGACAATATTATCATTTTCAGAACAAAATGCAGATGACATAACAATTTTTTTAAAGTTTTGATTTCCATTAAACTTATCATCGATCATTTTGACTAGTTCATTTTTCAAATCTTTAATTGAACTTGGTTGTAATAGATTTAACTCAATAAAATCTTTATTGCTAAATTCTCTTGCTGCACCAAATAACTCTACTGTTATTTTCATAGTTTAAATTATATTTTCTAAAAAATCTGGCAAACCATCTGGATTCTTCCAAACACCGCTTTTTCCACCTTCTTTAATTAGCAATTTAACATTATCTATTTTTAGATGTGGATTTACTATTTTGCTTAGATCATAAATAGTTGTTAAGGCTGCGTTTACACCCATTATTGCTTCCATCTCAACTCCTGTTTTAGCAACTGCAGATACTACACAAAAAACTTCTAAGGAATTATCTGCTTCATTCATAATTATCTTAGTTGCTGTATGATCTATTGGTAGTGGATGGCATAGTGGAATTAGTTCACTTGTTTTCTTAACCCCTAAAACAGCAGCAACTTCTGCAAGAGCTATTGGATCACCTTTTGGCATATTTTTATCTTTTATTAATTCAAAAATTTCTTTTCCTACATATATTTTACCAGATGCCAAAGCTCTTCTAAAAGTTTCTTTTTTAGAGGATACATCAATCATATTAAAAGAATTTTTTTGAAAAATTTCTTTTGCCCAATCTTTAAGATCATCTCGGTTTATTAATTTCAATTTACTCAATTAACCCCCCGTAGTTGATAAATTTTTTGTTAATCCTGTCTCACCAAGTTCCAAATAGTGTGACTCTTTTTTGAATTTCATCTGTTTAAGTATTAGGTCTTGCAATTCTTCAATTTGATCATCTTTTTGCAATAAGTGCCTGATACTTATTCCTGTATTTCCAAATAAACATAATCTTAAATCTCCTCTTGAAGTAATCCTTAAACGATTACATGATTTGCAAAAATCTTTTGAGTATGGAGCTATAATTCCAAATTTTCCTTTAAATTCTGGATTAATATAATTTAATGATGGACCAGCATCTTTGCCAAGAGTTTGATAAATCCAATTATTTTTATTCAAATAATCTTTAAAAATTTTCGATGAGATATGATATTTTTTAAAATAATCTAAGTTATCTCCAGTTTGCATTAATTCAATGTATCTAAAATCTATTTTATTTTTTTTTATAAATTCAGCCCAAGAATCAAAATCGCTATTAGTTGCATTGATACCGTTTAAAAGAACTGCATTAATTTTAATATTATCGAAATTTAAATCTTGTAAAATTTTTATTCCCTTTAAAATTTCTGGTAGTCGATCGTGACCTGTGACGGTTTTAAAGGTATTTTTATCAAGACTATCAATACTGATGTTGATTCCATTTAAACCACTATCTACAAGCATTTTTGCTTTTTGATCTAAATGATAACCATTTGTTGTAATAACAACTTTTTTAATACCAGCTTCATTTTTTAAAACTTTTATTATTTCAAAAAAATCTTTTCTTACAGTGGGCTCTCCTCCTGTTAGTCTTATTTTACATACACCTAATTTAGATAAAACTTTTGCAAGATGTCTTATTTCCTCTAAGTGAAGAAATTTTCTATTGTCACTTTTATCTGGCATGTATCCATTGGGCAAACAATATCCACACTTAAAATTACAAACATCGGTAATTGAGAGTCTTATATACGGAAAGGTTCTTCCAAAGCTGTCCCTAAGCATTTTCATAGTTATTAGACTAGCATAGAAGGAAATATCTTTCCAACGCTATATATCAGTATTTAACTTCCAATTTTAATTGAAGTTTAAATATAAATTTATTGTCCTGGTGCTTTGTAACCAATTTTACTAGCCTTTGTTGTGGCTTTAGTAAAATCAATCGCTTCTAACATAGTTAAATTTTTTACTGCACCAGAGGCCTCCACAACTAATTTAATTGCCGCAAAATCATCAAAGCTTGTAACCTCACTAACGACTATAAAGTCATATGAACCTCTTACAATATCCATACTATGAAATGTACCTCCCATAGCTTTTGTAAGTTGTTCTACTACTGTCTTTCTATCACTTGTTGGATCTTTAATAAAACCCTGAAAAGCATTTTCGGTGTAGTTTCCCATTATGTATGCTTTCATTTTAACTCCTTTCTATAAATTTAATGCTAACATGAATTATAAAAATTTAATGTGTTAAAATTACATAGTAGACACAACCTATGGGAATGTTAGATTAGGAAATGTACGAAAAATTTGGACAATTTATTGATGGAAAATGGCTACCATCATCTACTGGAGAAACTTACGAAGTTATTAATCCTGCAACAGAAGAGATTTTAGGCAAAGCATCTAAAGCATCTCCAGCTGATGTCGATAAAGCTCTTAATTCAGCACAGAAAGGACTTCAAGTTTGGAGGAAAACTGCGCCATGGCAAAGAGCTTACATAATCAGAAAAATCGCAGACAAAATGAGAGAAAAGATAGATTTACTTGCCAAGTGGATGACCCTTGAAGTTGGAAAACCTTTGGCTGAAGCAAAAGGTGAAATAGGCGGAGCAGCGGACATATTCGAATGGAATGCCGAAGAGACAAAAAGAATTTATGGCCAGACTGTAGAAAGTAGATTTGAAGAAACTAGGGTACATGTTTACTATCAACCAGTCGGGGTAGTTGCTGCATTAACACCATGGAATTTTCCAGCAGTATTATCTGCAAGAAAAATTTCAACAGCTCTGGCTGCTGGTTGTTCAGTTATTATAAAACCAGATGTTATTACTCCAGGAGTTGTTATGGAAATGGTAGATATTTGCAGGGAATGTGGTGTACCACCAGGTGTAATAAATCTTTTATCAGGTGATCCACCTAGTATTGCACAACAATTAATTTCTTCTGATATAGTGAAAAAAATTTCTATTACAGGATCATCACGTGTTGGAAAACTTATTTTAAAACAAGCAGCAGATAAAGTTCAGAGAGTAACTATGGAACTTTCAGGTCATTCACCTTTTATTGTATTTGAAGATGCAGATATTAAAAAAGCTACAGATATAGCAATTGCTGCAAAGTTTAGAAATAATGGTCAAGTATGTATTTCGCCAAACAGGTTCTATATTCATGAAAGTAAAAAAAGTGAATTTATAAGTTTATTTGTCGATAAAACAAAGAAGTTAAAAATTGGGAATGGAATGGACGCTGATACTCAATTAGGTCCACTTACAACAGAGAAAAGGCTAAATGAGGTTGAAGAATTAGTTGAAAAAACAAAAAAAGAAGGAGGGAAAGTTTTGTTTGGGGGCAAAAGACCAGCAGGTTTTAATAAAGGTTTTTTTTACGAGCCAACAATATTTGACAATGTCAATGATGATTTTACTATTATGAAACAAGAACCTTTTGGACCATTAGTTCCTATGCTTTCTTTTAAATCATTTGACGAAGTAATTGAAAGAGCCAATAATCATGAACTTGGTTTATGCAGCTATGTTTGTACAAATTCTATGGAGAAAGCTCATTTAGCCTCAGAACAATTAGAAACTGGATCAGTTGCGGTTAACACTGGTGTAGTAGCAATTGCGGAGGCTCCCTTTGGTGGAATTAAACAAAGTGGATATGGGAGAGAAGGTGGCTCAAATGCAATAAAAGATTATTTAAATGTGAAGTATACTCATTTAGGGATTAAAGGTTAATGAAATTATTGAGATTAGGCGATATCGGAAAAGAAAAACCAGCTACAATAGATAAAGATGGACATTATAGAGACTTATCCTCAATAATTAACGATTTAAATCCTGACACATTAAATTTTAATTTAATAAAAAAAATTGAAAAAATAGATATTTTAAGTTTACCAAAGTTAGACTCAAAATTACGGATTGGCGCTTGTGTTTCAAAACCATCAAAATTTATAGGAATTGGATTAAATTTTAAAGATCACGCAGAAGAACAAAACTTACCAATACCTAAAGAGCCAATAATTTTTTCTAAGTTCACAAGTTGTCTAATTGGCCCTAATGACCAAATTATAATACCAAAAGGATCTCAACATACTGATTGGGAAGTTGAATTAGGTTTTGTAATAGGAAAAAGAGCAATTAATATTTCTGTCGAAAATGCTCTCGATTACGTTCTAGGATTTTTTTTAGTCAATGATGTAAGTGAAAGAAATTATCAAAAAAATAAAGGGCTCACATGGGACAAAGGTAAAGGTTTTGATACATTTGGTCCAATAGGACCTTATATAATTACTAAAGATGAATTAATGGATTATCAAAAACTAAATATGTTTCTTGATGTTAACAGTCAAAGAATGCAAACTGGAAATACTGAGCAAATGATATTTGATATTAAGCATTTAGTATCTTATATGAGTTCTTGTATGAGTTTACATCCGGGAGATATATGTTGTACCGGAACCCCACCCGGAGTAGGTGAAAATATGAAACCACCACGATTTTTAAAAGATGGTGATGAAGTTATTTTAGGTATTGATAAATTAGGTCAACAAAAACATAGTGTTGTTGCCTATAAAGATTAAGGTTATTATTAATATTTGTTAATGATTAAAAGAGATCTTTATTACGATAGAATACCTACAAAATCACTTAGAGAAGATGTTAGATATTTAGGTTTTGTTCTTGGAAAGGTAATTAAAGATCAAGAGGGAGAACAATTTTTCAGACTAGTAGAAAAAATCAGAAAACTTTCAAAGACAAACAAGTATAATTCTAATTCAGATACATCGAAAAAAAATATATCAAAAATTTTGATCAAGCTTGATTCAAAAAATACTTTTAAAATTACAAGAGCTTTTACTCATTTTATGAATCTGTTAAATCTTGCTGAAATAGTGGATGCATCGAGAAGTTTAGATGAATATGAAAACAAAAAAATAATAAATAATAAAAATATATTTATTGAAGAGATTTTTGAAAAACTTTTTAAAAATAGAAAAATTTCAAATAATAAAATTTACAATTTTGCAAAAAATCTGAAAATAGGAATTGTTTTAACAGCACATCCAACAGAAGTTAAACGAAGAACTTTGATACAAAAATATCATAATATAACAGAAATATTGGAACAAAGGGATTTATTAAAAAACTACCCTTCAAAGATAATCAAATTAAACAAAAAATTGTATGATGAATTAACAATAATATGGAACACAGATGATATTAAAAGATTTAAACCATCTCCATTTGATGAAGCAAGATGGGGACTTGCAATCATAGAAGACAGTTTATGGGATACAATTCCTAAAGTTTATAGAAGATTAAATTCAATTTTTACGAAAAATATGAAAAAAGGGCTCCCAAAAAATTTTAATCCACTTGAGTTTGGCTCATGGATGGGTGGAGATAGAGATGGAAATCCTAATGTAACATCAAAAGTAACAAAAGAGGTAATTTTATTATCTAGATGGGAAGCTGCTAAACTATATGAAAAAACATTAACAAAAATAATAAGATCATATTCGATGATTGAGTGTTCCAAAAAAATAACAAAAGTTACAGGTAAATCATTTGAACCATACAGAGTTTTTTTGAGACCTCTACGTAATAAAATGCGTTTAACACATAGATCAATAGAACAACATTTAGTGAGTGGCCAACCACTTGACCAATCTAAATTACTTAAAACAAAAGAGGAAATTTTAAAACCTTTGAGAATTGTTAGAGAGTCTTTAGAAAAAAATCAATGCGAAAACATTGCTAGTGGTGAACTTTTAGATCTAATGAGAAGAGCAAAATGTTTTGGTATCAATTTAGCTAGATTAGATATTCGTCAAGAGTCATCAAGACACAGTCAAATAATGAATGAATTTTTTATAAAAAAATATAAAAAAAAATATTCTATTTTGACAGAAAATGAAAAATTAAAATTTTTTAAATCTTCATTAACATCTAAAAAAAATTATATTAATAACATTCAATTTAAAAATAAAGAAAACAGAGAAGTCTGGGATACTTTTAAAATTCTATCTGAGGAACCAAAAGAGTGTCTTGGTGCATATGTAATTTCAATGACTACATCTGCATCAGATATTCTAACAGTATCTTTTTTACAAAAGGAAGCAAAGATAAAAGATAAATTAAGAGTAGTGCCATTATTCGAAACCTTAGATGATTTAATAAATGCAAAAAAAATAATGAAAAAATTATTCTCTCAAAATTGGTACAGAAGATTAATAAAAAATAATCAAGAAGTAATGATAGGATATTCCGATTCTAGTAAGGACGCTGGTAAAATGTGTGCAAGTTGGCACCAATATAAAGCACAGGAAGAAATAGTAAGATTAGGAAAAGAATATAAAATTAATGTTACATTTTTTCACGGAAGAGGAGGATCTGCAGGTAGAGGAGGTGGACCAATTCAGGCAACTTTGAGATCGCAACCTCCAAATTCAGTTAACGGTAAGATAAGAATTACCGATCAAGGTGAGGTCATACAACAAAAATATGGATACGAACCATTAGCTAAGTATAATTTATGTAGTTATATTGGCGCAGTAACAGAAGCCTCATTGAATCCTCCACCAATGCCAAAAACAGAGTGGAGAAATTTGATTGAAAAAATGTCAGATATTTCTAAAAGTTCTTACAGAAAAAATATAAATCAAAGCTCTGAATTTATTAAATATTTTAAGACTGTAACACCACATATTGCGTTAGGTAAATTATCAATAGGATCAAGACCATCAAAAAGAAAAAAAACAGACAATATAAAAAGTCTTAGAGCTATTCCGTGGGTTTTTGCATGGACACAAATAAGATTAATGTTACCTGCCTGGCTTGGTAGCGCTGAAGCTTTAAGGTATTCGTATATCAAGCAATTTAGAAAAACTTTATTTGACATGGAAAAAAACTGGCCATTCTTTAATTCTATGCTTGATATTTTAGATATGGTAATTTCGAAAGTTGATCCAAATATTTCTAAGATTTATGAACATTACTTAGCAGATGAAAATCTAAAAAGAGTTGGCAAGAAACTAAGATTCCAATTTGATCAAATAAAAAAACTAAACAAAAATATTACTCCTAAAGAAATTTTGAATAATAGAAAAAAATATAGAACCTCAGTCATAGTAAGAAATATATATTCAGAAGTATTAAATATAATACAGCCAATTGTAATAAAAAAACTTAAAGAAAAAAATAATTTGAAAAATAAAAAATACTTAAACGATGCTCTAATGACTTCAATAGCCGGCATATCTGCTGCTATGAAAAATACAGGTTAATATGACCGAACTATTTATAGCTTTTAGTGCAGGATTAATTAGTTTTTTGTCACCTTGTGTTTTGCCTTTAATACCTGGATATATATCCTATATTTCTGGAACTACTTATAATGACCTAATGGAAACAAGAATAAAATTGTCTCCATTAATTTTTTTCACACTAGGTTTTTCAATCGTATTTGTTCTTTTTGGTGCAGCAGCAACTTTTATAGGCCAATTATTTTTAAATTTTGCTAACGAATTAAGAATTACAGCAGGTGTAGTAATAATAATATTTTCATTACATATTTTAGGTTTTTTAAATCTAAAAGTATTTAATTATGAAAAAAGATTTCAAATATCAAATAATAAAAGTTTTTTCACTCCAATTTTGTTAGGGATGGCCTTTGGGTTTGGTTGGACACCTTGCATTGGACCAATACTCGGATCAATACTAGTTTTAGCAACTACAGAAGAGTCTTTAGTCAGAGGTGTAATTTTATTGTGTTTTTATTCATTGGGTTTAGCAATTCCTTTTATTCTTTCAGGGCTATTGATACAAAAATTTATAGGCGTTTCAAATAAACTGAAATCAAAAATGAGATTAATTGTAAATATAAGTGGATATTTACTTTTAGTAACAGGAGTTCTCATTTTAACAAATCAGTTACAGGCATTAGGTTTTTATTTAATTGAATATTTTCCTATTTTACAAAAACTTGGCTAAGCGTTATAATTAATAATGTCTTTGAGCTATTTAATTGGTCAGTCAACAAAGTTTGTTTGGTACTCTACACATTATTTAATTTCATTTAAATATGCAACACCAATTAAAATTGATCGTCAAAATCCTCCGCCTTTTTTTAAAAAAATGCCATCAGGTAAAAAATTATTCTATGAAATGTTAAAATTATTTAATGAGGAAAGAAATTATATAAATCAAAAAAAATACAAAATTCCAAAAACTAATGTTAATGACTTTGCCAATATAGTTAAAGGAAGTTTCAACTTTTTTATAGATCTTCCTAAAATTGACAAAAGAAGAACTGAAAAAAAATTTAATGACTTAAATAAAAAAAATGAGGATTTGCCAAAATACTTTTTAAGAAACTTTCATTATCAAACTGATGGTTATCTTAGTGAAAATTCAGCTAATTTATACGAATTTCAAGTAGAAACATTGTTTTCTGGATCAGCAGCCACAATGAGAAGATTTTCATTATTACCAATTATTGAATTTTTAAAATCTAAAGATGAAAACTTAAATTTATTAGATATAGGAACAGGATCTGGTGAATTTATTAAAACAATCAAATGTAATTTTCCAAAATTAAATATTACTTGTTCAGATATTTCCAAAGCATATTTAGAGGTAGCAAAAAAAAAATTAAAAAAATTTACTGATATAAACTATAAAAATTGCAAAGGTGAAGATTTACCTTTTGAAAATGAGTCTTTCGATATTGTAAATTCAGTTTACTTATTTCACGAGGTACCATCAACAATAAGATCAAAAATTTTTTCAGAAATATCAAGAGTGCTTAAAAAGGATGGAGTTTTCATTTTAACAGACTCGCTCCAGCTTGGAGATAATTATATTCTTGATCCTTTATTGGAATTTTTTCCGTATTCAACGCATGAACCGTATTATTCTAAATATATAAGAGAAGACTTAGTGAGTAATGCTGAAAAGTTTGGTTTAAAAATATATTATTCTAAGAACGCTTATCTTTCTAAAACATTAGCATTTAAGAAAATATAAATTATATTTAATTTATTCCAAACTTTCTTTTTAGATGTCTTAATTTACCTTCAGTACTATCGAAATCTAGATAACATCCTTGTAAAAACCTTCTTCCTTCATTGGGATTAAATGCTGTTCTTCCATGTAATAATCTATGGTTATCCATCATCATTAGATCACCAGGCATTAACTTAAATTCTATTCTGTATTTATCTGAATTATATAAGTCAGATAAATATTTTCTTGCTTCATAATATAGTTCTAATTCTTTCTTTTCTAAAATTGGAACATAGTCTAAGCGAGTACTGAATCTTACACTTTTGAAATTTTTATTTTGGTCAAGGTGAATTAGTTCTGACCAACTTTCTAAAACAACATCTTTATCAATAAATCTAAATCTTACTTTTACTGATGAAAGAATATCGTAATATTCTGTTTTTTCTTTCTTAAGCATTTCAGAAACTGTATAACCGTCAACTAATGTTGAATAACCACCGCTTACTTCGTTTTCAATACAATGAAGAATTTGAATACAAGGAGGAAGAGGATTTCTATACGGGTTATCAGTATGAGGCGTTAAATGAAGGCCCGTGTATGCTAAATCATTTGGATTTGGTTTAGATTTAACATCAAAATGCTCTCCAAAATTTGTTCTTTTTACGCTTCCTATAGAATTTCCAAATTGTATTAGAAAATTATTTTCTATTGGAATATTTTTTATTATTACGAAACCATATTTATAAAAAGCGATTAGCATCTCATACATTTCTTTAGAGTCAAAAAAACCATCTTTATATTCAAAATTTTTAATATTTTTTAAGTTACAGTCCCATTGAACTTTTTCTATTGTATCTATTTCGTTATCAATTCCAGAAAATTCAGATGACAATTTTTTAATCTCATATTTTGAGCTAATACCGTCATTGAATTTAACATTCAAATAATCTCCATCTAAATTAGCTTCATCAATATCAATTTTAAAATTCATTGTCGCGGGATCAAATAATCTTTGTTGGGTACCAGGGTCCAGATGTTCACTTTCACAAACTCTTTCTCTTAACCAAAATGGATGTATCTCTTTTTTTGATCCACCGATATCTAAAATAACTTTTTTATTATTTATAAGTTCAATTTTCATCTAACTCTAAGAATTATTTAAAATTTCGCTTTAATCAAGATAAATTAAATAGTAAGAAGTAAAGATGAACTCTAAAAGTTATCGAACATATTCAAATTTTTTAAAATCTTTATCCCTTAAATTAACAAGATTTTACTATAAAAAATTGGATAAAAGCTTTGTAGTATATAATAAGCTTAAAGGCAAAGGTTATGATCCTGTAACAACATCAGACAAGGCTTTTGAGAAATTTATAAGAAAAGAGATTAAAAAAAAGTTTCCGACTCACCAAATTATTGGAGAAGAATTTGGGAAAAGCAAAAGTAAAAGTGAATTTTCATGGGTCATTGATCCTATAGATGGTACAAGATCATATGTAATAGGAAATCCAACTTGGAGCAACTTGATTTCACTAAATTACAAAGGTAATCCAGTTTTAGGTTTAGCAAATTTTCCTAAATTAAAAAAATTTTATATGAATACAAATAAATCAACAGCTTATGTTTATGAAAACAAGAAAAAAAGAAGATTAAAAGTAAACAAAAAAGTTAAATTCAAAAATATAAAACTAGCCGCAGCTTTTCATGGATGGTTACCAATTAAAAAACAATTAAAAATAAAAAAATTCTTAAATAAAATGCAGTTCCCATGTTTTGATGCATTGACTTATGCCCAACTTGCAGAGGGAAGAGTAGACGTAGTTGTTCAGTGTGCAAATAAAATTTGGGACATTCATCCTTTGATACCAATTATAAATGCAGCAGGAGGAGTGGTTACGACTTGGGATAATAGAGATCCAGTGTTGGCTGGAAATATTGCGGTCTCAAATAATAAAATAAATCATACAAAAATTCTGAAACTACTTAAGCCAGCTTTATAATGAAGAACGTAATAGTTTTACAACATATCAAAATAGAAGATCCTGGTTATATAAAAGATTTAATGATTAAGGATAATATAAATTTAACTACTATTGAATTAGATGCAGGGGAAAAAATTCCAAATGATCTAAGAAACTTTGATGCAATGTTTTGCATGGGTGGTCCAATGGATACTTGGATGGAAAATGAATATCCATGGTTAAAAGAGGAGAAAAAAAGAATAAAAGAATTTGTAGTAGAACTTAAAAAACCTTATTTGGGTTTTTGTTTAGGATGTCAGTTGCTTGGCGAAGTTATTGGTGGCCATGTTGTTAGATCTCAACCCTCTGAAATTGGTATAATGGATATAAATTTTCTTAAAACTAAAAATCACGATAATTTATTTTCCTCTTTCCCAAATCAAATTAAATCTTTACAGTGGCACTCTTATGAAGTGCGGAACTTAGAAAATAATAAAGATATAACATTAATTGCATCTTCAAATATTACAAAATATCAAATTTTCAAATATAAAAATCATGCTTATGGGATACAGTTCCATATAGAAATTAAAGACACAACAGTTAATGAATGGGGATGTGTACCTGAATATAAGTCAGCCTTAGAAGAACAACTCGGAATTGGAGCTCTAAAGGCATTTGACAATTCAGCTAAAGAAAATATGGCAGATATGAATAGATATTCGCAAATTTTGTACAATAATTTCAAAAAATTGGCTGAATAAATCAGCTTTCCTTTTTAAATATTTCTAAATACACTTTAAAAAAAAAATATTGGAGGGGAATATGAATTTTAGATCACTATCAAAAATTCTTTTAGCCATTTTGTTAATTTTTGCTTCAAATACTTCATTTGCAAAAACAATTAAATGGTCAATGCAAGGAGATAGTTTAACACTAGATCCTCATGCACAAAACGAAGGTCCAACTACTCAAGTATCAAGGCAAGTTTATGAAGCTCTTGTTACTAGAGGATTGGATATGTCAATAGGACCACAATTGGCAACTAAATGGAAAGCTGTTGATCCAAATACATGGTACTTTTTCTTAAGAGAAGATGTAAAGTTTTCTAACGGTCAACAAATGACCTCTGAAGATGTTGTTTTTAGTATTCTACGAGCAAAACAACCAACTTCAGACTTTAAAGAATACATTAGTACAATTTCATCAGTCAAAGCTATTGATAAATACACTATTCAAATAAAAACAAGTAAACCAAATCCAATTCTTTTAAACCAATTATCAAACATTTTTGTAATGTCTAAAGAATGGTCTACTAAAAACTTTGCGGTTGTTCCTCAAAATTGGGATGCTGGACAAGAAACATTTTCAGCAGTCAACGCTATGGGAACAGGACCATTCAAAATAACTTTAAGAGAACCAAATACAAAAACTGTTTTTAAAAAGAATAGCAAATGGTGGGGAAATGTAGAACATAATATAACTGAAATACAATTGTTGCCAATTAAAAATGCTGCTACTAGAGTTGCTGCTTTATTATCAGGAGAAATTGATATTGTTACTGATGCTCCAGTACAAGACTTGAATAGAATATCTTCATCTGCTGGTCACAAGGTTGAAAGTACTCCACAAATGAGAACAATTTTCCTTGGAATGGATCAAGCTGCTGATCAATTAAGATCTGGAAATACTGGTGATAATCCATTTAAGAAAAAAGAAGTAAGACAAGCGCTATACCAAGCAATTGATATTGAAGCTATCAAGAAAAAAGTTATGAGAGGTTTAAGTGAACCTGCGGGAATTATTACTTTTCCGGGAGTTACTGGTTATACAAAAGCACTTGATAAAAGACTTCCTTACGATGTTGATGCTGCGAAGCAATTATTAGCAGACGCTGGATATCCTGATGGGTTTGAAGTAGAGTTAAGATGTCCAAATGACAGATATGTAAATGACGAAGCTATTTGTACAGCTGTTGTTGGTATGCTTGGAAAAATAGGAGTTAAAGTAAATCTATTTGCTCAAACAAAAAGTAAACATTTTAAAGAACTAAAAGACGACCAAGGTGATTTTTACATGTTAGGTTGGGGTGTTCCTACTTTAGATAGTCACTATGTTTTCCATTACTTATATGAAACTGGAGCTAGCTGGAATAAAGTGAACTTTAGTAACGCAGATGTTGATGCTGCTATAAGAGTTATGGAAGGTGAAGTTGATTTAGATAAAAGAAATGCTGCAATTGCAAAAGCTTGGGAAATTGTAAGAGATGATATATCTTATCTTCCTTTACACCATCAAGTTATATCTTGGGCGTCTAAATCAAATGTTGATGTTCCTATTAGACCAAATAATGAACCATTATTTAGGTTTTCTAGAGTAAATTAAATTAATCTTTTACAAGCCCTTTTTTAAAAGGGCTTGTAACTTAAGTTCTCCTAAATTGATAAAATATTTTTTTAAACGTTTGTTTCAGTCAGCAGTAGTTATGTTGATTGTTGCTTTCGTTTCATTTTCATTATTTAACTTTGTAGGCGATCCAATAAATAATATGGTTGGAGAGGAAACATCAGATGAAGAAAGATCTCAATTAAGAGAATCTTTGGGTTTAAATGATCCAGTACATATCCAATTTTCAAGATTTGTGGTAAATGCAACTAAAGGAGAATTTGGTATATCATATCAATTAAGAAGACCAGTTTCAGAATTAATTACAGAAAGATTACCAGCTACAATAGAGTTAGTTTTAATTTCAGCTTTAATAGCTCTTGTTTCTGGAACTTTATTGGGAGTTTATACTGGAATAAATCGAAAAGGGTTTTTAAGTGATACAATATTAGCAATTTCTTTATTAGGAGTTTCGCTTCCAACCTTTGTAATTGGAATACTATTTATATATCTCTTTGCAGTAATTCTTGGAGTTTTACCATCTTTTGGGAGGGGTGAGGTCGTAGACTTTGGTTTTTGGTCTACAGGATTTTTAACTATAACAGGACTAAAGGCAATAATTTTACCATCTGTTACTCTAAGCCTTTTTCAAATGACATATATAATTAGATTAGTTCGTGCAGAAATGATGGAAATTTTACAAACAGATTACATTAAATTTGCAAAAGCAAGAGGCTTAAGTGAAAAAAGTATTTATTATAAACATGCTTTAAAAAATGGATTGATACCAGTAATTACAATTGCAGGAATTAATATTGGTACATTAATTGCATTTTCAATAATCACTGAAACAGTTTTTCAATGGCCAGGTATGGGATTTTTATTTATTCAAGCTGTTCAATTTGTTGATATCCCAATTATGTCAGCTTATCTGTTTTTTATTGCCTTTGTTTTTGTAATGATAAATTTTATAGTAGATATATTATATTATTTTATTGATCCACGTATCAGAGTAAAGGCGGAGGCAGCAAGTGGATAATAAACAATCAAATTTACTAAACAGAATTAGAAACAGTGATGTATATTTTAGTTATAAAAAATCGCCAACAGCCATAGTTTCATCAATTATATTATTTATAATTTTCTTTTGTTCTTTTTTCGTAGAATTGGTTGTTCCGTATAATCCATTTGATCCATCATCATTATCTTTGATGGAAGCATTTACACCACCATCTTGGACAGAGGATGGTCTTTCTAAATTTATACTTGGAACGGATGGTCAAGGAAGAGATATGTTATCAACAATTCTTTATGGATCGAGAATATCATTAATAGTTGGTTTCTCTGCAATTATATTTAGTTTATTACTAGGTGTTACTCTAGGTTTAACAGCTGGATATTTCGGCGGTAGATATGAAATGTTTGTAATGAGATTAACAGATGTTCAATTAACAGTTCCAAGTATATTAATGGCTTTGCTTGTTGATGGGATTGCCAGAGGAATTATTTCTAGAGAAATGCATGATGAAATGGCAATATATGTTTTAATTTTTGCAATTGGAATTTCAGAGTGGCCTCAGTTTGCAAGAGTTTCAAGAGCAGCAACGCTTGTAGAAAAAAATAAAGATTATGTTGCTGCATCCACTATTATTGGAGTTTCAAACTTAGTTGTTATGTTTAAACACATTTTACCAAATATAATGAGACCTATTTTAGTAATAGGAACAATTGGTCTTGCGTTGGCAATTTTAGCTGAAGCAACATTAAGTTTTTTAGGGGTAGGCGTACCACCAACAACACCATCGCTTGGAACATTAATAAGATTAGGAAATGATTTTTTGTTTTCAGGTGAATGGTGGATAACATTTTTTCCAGCAATTTTTTTAGTGTTATTAGCATTTTCAATTAACCTTTTAGGAGATTGGATGAGAGATACTCTTAATCCGAAATTAAATTAATGAGTTTTTTAAAAATTAATAATCTTAGTGTTGATTACAAGATGAGAAGAGAAACTATCCATGCTGCTAAAAATATTAATATCGAAGTTAATAAAGGTGAAATTTTAGGCTTAGTAGGTGAATCTGGATCTGGAAAAAGTACAGTTGGAAATGCCATAATTAATCTTATCGATGAACCAGGTAGAGTTTCTAATGGAACAATTCATCTTGGTGAAATTAATATTCATAATGATCCTGAGAATATAATTAAATATAGAGGAAAAAAAATAGGTTTAATTTTTCAAGATCCACAAACATCATTGAATCCAATTTTTACTATTGGTGAGCAATTAATTGAAACAATTCAAACTCATTTAGATTTGGACAATGAACAAGCTAAAGTTAGAGCAATAAATTTACTTAAAGAAGTTGGAATAAAAGATGCAGAAAAGAGATTTGATAATTATCCACATCAATTTTCAGGTGGAATGAGGCAAAGGGTGGTTATTTCATTAGCGTTATGTTGTGAACCTGAACTACTAATTGCGGATGAGCCAACAACAGCATTAGATGTTTCAATACAATCACAAATACTTGATTTAATTAAAAAACTTACAAAAGAAAGAAATCTAGCTGTTATCTTGATTACACATGACATGGGCGTCATAGCTGAGACAACAGATAGAGTGGCTGTGATGAAAAATGGAAATCTTGTAGAAATCGGTTTTACTAAAGAGATTTTAACACAACCCAAAGAAACTTATACTAAAAGTTTGGTTAGTTCAGTACCACCAACAAATAAAAAAATATCTAGATTTATAATTA
>CACGOM010000006.1 GCA_902574705.1 uncultured Pelagibacteraceae bacterium
AAAATAATCGAGGCATATTTTGGCGCGTCTTTAAACATATTTTGAGTAATTCTTTGATATGTTTGCATAAAAGTAAATACATCATCTTTACTCATAATTTTAAGGTTTTTTCTCTTTTTTGAATTTAGTCTTAGTTTTTTTTCTTGTGTTAACCTCCATTGCTGTAAAATTTTAAAATTTTTCGCTTTTAAATAAATCAATGAATTTAAATTACGAAATATTTTTTTATACTCTTTTTGTAATTTTAAATTAACAAATTTTCTCCATCTTAAATTATAATCTTCGTATTTTTCTAATGAGTTAATAGGTTTTCTTAGTTGAGAAATTTTTTGAACTTTGGCCCCAACACACCATCCTTCTAAAATCACTACATCAGGTTTTGACCTTATTTTGTACCAGTTATTTTTAGACGATCTATCATCTATAGATTTATCAAACTTTGGAACACTAGTTTTTGTAAATTTATTTTTTTTAACGTTTGTAAAAAACTTTGAAATTATTTTGGTGTCATGAGTGCCTGGAACACCTCTTATTATAAGTAAAGGATGTATTTTTTTTGACAGTTTTGATCTTTCTTTTCTTGTTTTATAAAAATCGTCAATTGAAATCTTAAATACTTTTAAATTAAAGTATTTAGTTAATATTATGGTGACAATTGACGTTACTGTAGTTTTGCCGGTACCTTGCCCGCCTGCTAAACCTAAAATAAAAGGTTTTTTTTTATTTATTTTTGATTTTATCCAAAAACAAAGAGGAATTAAAAATTTCTTTAACATCCTTTCTTTGTTTTTAAATTTATTTTCTTTTGTTTCTTGTGAAAAAATATATTTAAAACAATCAGATTTTGTCTTTATATAACAGTGTTCTACAGATTTCATAATACGATTATTTTTTTTGATCTAATGGATGATTATTGCCATCGTTTACTGAAATATTTTCATATTCAAAAGGATCAACTCCCTCTATACAAGCTATATTAATCATATGAATTTTTGGATTAATTCTTGGTCTTGTGTGTGTAAATATTCCACAGATTGAGCAAAAATAATGCTTAGCTGTATTTGTATAGTATTGATATAAAGTTAATTTATCTTCACCCTTTATAATTTTCATATCGTTTTCACCTACTGGGGACATTACATATCCCTTTCTTTTACATATCGAACAATTACATCTCATCACCTTTTCAAATTTTTCTGGTACATTTACTTCAGCTTCAACTGCTCCGCAATGACAAGATAGTTTTTTCATAGTTTCTCCTTAAGTATTTTTTTTAATTTCAAACATTACCTCATTTCTTCTTAACATAGGTAGAGTAAATGGTGAATTGTATGTTGCTCTTATAGGTGGGCTTAATATTAATATTTTATCTTTTTTTAATTGATTTTCTAAAATTTTTTTATGTTTTATAAAATTTTTATCAGACGCTCTACCTGAATAAGTAATGGCAGCAAAGTAACCCCCTTTCATATTTAAAACTTTCACTTCCGAATTAGAAGGGCTTGGCACATTATTTTCGTCAAATTCTGATGGTAAATAAAATTGCATTGTCATATTGCCATTTTTTTCTATTTGAGTAACGGGTGCTGTCATTTTAATTTCTTGATTTTTTTCATTACTTCCAGAAATGTAGTTAAACAATTTTCTAAAGCTGCTATTTTGATTAGAAGTTTCTGTTTCAATAACTAAACGATCAGAATATTTTCTAATTTCATAAACTTCATTTACATCTATTGTTTCATATTTTAGTTGCTCAGTGGCCATAGAGTTAGAAACTATAATTAAATTGAAGATAATAACTGTTAAAATTTTTTTCATTTTAATATGTTTTTAAACTATCCTTGGTTTAAGTTATCCACAATAGCACAATATGTAGTTCAGATGTTCACGTTTTGATTCACTTTTGATTCACTTACAGACTCAAAATACAACCTAATTGACACTAGTGGATAACTTCTGTAATAGTATAAGAGAACAAAATAAGAACATTTATGAAACTAACAATACCATACTATTTACATAAGGCTGGCGCGGGTTTTCCATCGCCTGCAACGGATTATATAGAAGAGGATATAGATTTAAATATTCATCTAATCAAAAATGTTCCTGCAACTTTCATTATTAGAGTTCAGGGAAAATCAATGATTGATGTAGGGATTAATGATGGAGATTTATTAGTTGTTGATAAAAGTTTAACACCGAGAGATTTTTCAACTGTCATTGCAAATGTTCATGACGAACTTGTAGTTAAAACTTTGGTTCAAGAAAGAGATAAAAAATTTTTAACATCAGGCTCTAAAAATTTCAACGATCGGATTTTAATTAATGAAGAAGAAGATATTTTTATATGGGGAGTAGTTACTTATGTCATCCATTCAGTATACTAAAAAAATAGCATTAGTTGATTGTAATTCTTTCTATGTTTCTTGTGAAAGATTATTTAATCCTAAAATAAGAAAAAAACCTGTTGTTGTTTTATCGAATAATGATGGCTGTATTATTTCAAGATCCAACGAAGCAAAAGCTTTAGGTATTAAAATGGGTGAACCTTATTTTAAGGGCAAAGATATTATCATAAAAAATAATGTACAAGTTTTTTCATCTAACTATTCATTATATGGAGATATCTCAAGAAGAGTTATGAGAACTCTAAAAAGATTTAATTCTGATATTGAGATTTATTCAATTGATGAAGCTTTTTTAGATTTGTCTAATTTTACCGATGAGGAAGTAGAGAAAGTTGGAAAAGAAATCAGAGCTACAGTTTTACAGTGGACAGGAATACCAACTAGTATTGGAATTGCCAAAACAAAAACTTTAAGTAAAGTTGCAAATCATATTGCAAAAAAAACACAATCAGGAGTAACTAGTTTAATTGGAATTGAAAATATTGATCCAATTTTAGAAAAAGTTGAAATTAATGATGTTTGGGGAGTTGGCAAACAATTAACTAAATTTTATCAAAAGCACGGAATTTATAACGCCAAACAACTTAAAAATAAATCAAACACTTGGATTAAAAAAAGTTCAAATGTTTTGAGTTCAAGAACAGCTATGGAGTTACGGGGAATTCCTTGTATTGATCTTGAGACTACAACATCAAAAAGAAAAAGTTGTGTAGTATCAAGATCATTTGGAAAAAGAGTAGAAAAATTTCAAGAACTAAGGGAAGCGGTTGCAAATTATTGTTTGAATGCATCTGAAAAAATCAGATCAGAGTCTTTGGTTGCAAAAGCAATCACGGTGTTTGTTAGAACAAGTCCTTTTCAAAGAAACTTTGGTTACTATTCAAATTCGAAAACAGTAGATTTTCCAATTGCAACAAATAATAGTATTGAAACTGTTAAAGTTGCAATGTCAATTTTAGATAGTATTTTTAAAAATGGATATCGTTATCAAAAAGCAGGCGTGATGCTTACAGGCCTATCAAATGCAGAGGGAAAGAAAAATTTATTTTCATCTGAAAAGGATGAAAAGATAAATAGTTTAATGAGATCAATTGATAACACTAATTACAGATATGGAAGATCAACTTTAAGTCTTGCAAGTGCAGGTGTTCAAAAAAGATGGAACATGAGAAGGCAATACTCTTCTAAAATAGATACGGCTGATTTTTATTGCCTGCCCACAATTAGAGCTTAAATTATTGACCAAAAGCTACCTGGCTAGAATAGTGAACATAACATCCATCTTTATTTTTATTAGTACATTCTTTCATAGCTTTTTCAGTTAAACTTTCTTTATCCAAACCTCTAAGTTTAATTAAAACATTTTTATTAATTTTATTTTTCACAATTTCTTATTTTTTATTACAAGATTGCTATACGAATAACTTGTTGTACCAGTCTCTCCTATTCTGTAAATTCCAATTTTAATATATGGTTTACTAGGTCCATAAGGTCCATCAGTTTTTTTTGATGATAGAGGGACATTTAAATGTTGAAGAATAAAAACATTATTAAGATAATATTTAATCGACAAATTTTTAGCGTTTTTTTTCATATTTTATATCTGCCTTAAATTTATATTTTTTACCTGTTTCTAAATATAAATATTTTATCATTTTACAATTTTCTGGGGAACACTCTCCTTTCGGAAACTTATGTTTTATTTTCCAATCTCCTCCAACTCCAATCCACGAAGGTGGTGCGCCTTTGTTACGACCATCGTGTATTTGAAAAATTGTAGTTCTAGCAGATGGTGCACCTTCAACTATTAAATCAGTTTCAAAGATTGTATGTCCAACTGGCAATCTATGAGTAATTTCCTGTCTACCTGAATAAGGATATCCTCCGGCAGGTTTTTTATCAGTTGGACAGCTACCCACATCTCCTTTATCAAGTTTAAAAACTACGCTCTCAAGTTTAAACTCTCTTTTATTATAACTTTTTTTTGGTTTACCATTGATAACCAATGACTCTTTATCAGCAATACCACAAGAAATTTTCCATTTGTTTTTTATTTTCCATTCATCAGCAAAGCTTTGTAAATTAAAAAATAAACTTAAAAATATTAAATATAATATTTTCTTCATTTGTCCTCATTATTGTTATAATTTTTTTCATTAATATTATTTATTTACCATTTTTAATTGGATCAAATAAAAGTTTTTTATAACCATATTTATATTTAGTATTATTATAATGAAGTGAGTTAAGAACCACTATTCTTGAATTTTCCATATCAATTAAAATGGCTTGACCACCATAGCCATTCATGCCGAAGACAATCTTATCTTTTAATCCTGGATAATCAAAATGAAACTGACCTCCATAAGTTTTGGAACGATTAAATCCAGGTTCGGTTCTTTCTTTGGTTAAATTTTTAGGTATTCTTCTTTTATAAATTTCTTTTAAATATTTTCCAACACAAGTATCATTCTGATAATCATCCATTATGGCTTTTGCAATTCTAAGATAGTCAAATCTTGTTGCACTTATGTTTTGATGTCCATTTCCATTTTCTACTCGTCGACTAGTTTCACCATAAAGAATACTATGTTCGATCTTTACTTTATCATTGAAAATCTTGCTATAAAGTTTTTCATAGTCTTCACC
This sequence comes from uncultured Pelagibacteraceae bacterium, assembly GCA_902574705.1. Lineage (GTDB taxonomy): Bacteria > Pseudomonadota > Alphaproteobacteria > Pelagibacterales > Pelagibacteraceae > Pelagibacter. The sequence continues at coordinate 5,058 of CACGOM010000006.1, forward strand.
AGTTTTAAATCTTATATAGTTAAAAATTAACTGAGTAACAAATCCATTATAATTGTAAATATCCTTAGATTTTTTTGTATTTTTATTTCTAAAGTGTAAGCGCATAGTTGTTTCAATATCTTTATCTTCATAATTACCTAATGAACTGGTACCCCTCCCCGCAAATTCATCGACATATTTTTGATCTCCAGTATTCATATTCAAAAAATTAATTAATTTTTGATCATGATAAAGCGAATCTTTTATTACAGGCCAGTCATTTATTCTTGCATCAACTCCATCAATGTAGCCATCACATATAGCATGACCTAACATATAAGAAACTAGTGACTTGCTCATTGACATTGAATAGAATTTTGTTTCATTATCTAAAAACTCTCCTAGTCTTTCTTTAGGAGAAAATTCATCAATCAATACTTCACCATCTTGGTAATATAGATAACTTAGGATACCTTTAGTTTTCATTTGTTTTTTTACATATTTATCTTCAATTAAGTTAAATTTAAAATCGTACGAATTATTTGTAGATTTAAACTCTTTGAAGCCTCTATCTTTGTGTGAGTATTTCCATAAATAATAAATTAGCGAGTCTCTATTTGGGTTAGAATCATAGGCAATATTAGTACCTGATAATTCTTTATTATTTATCTTGATATCTAGATTGTTAGATCCCTGAAATTGATCGCATTTATTATAGTACCAAAGATTACTATATTTTGGTTCTTCTTTACATACTGGGTTTTGTTCCAAATTTAAATATTGATGATATCCATTATCAGAAAGCCACAGATTAAACTCATTAATTTTAAAACTCTCAGCAAATAGATTGCTTGAAGCTAATAAGTAAAATACACAAATGGATAATATTCTTTTCATAGATTATGCTCCTTTTTTTGTTGTCCCTTTTTTTACAAGTGAGCACAACCACACTTAATTTAAAAAAATAGTATCTTTTTTTGTTTTTTTTTAAAGATTTAATTTGATTTAATTTCCTCTATATTTTTAATATTAGATAAAGAATCATTTAGTTCACTCATATTTTCTCTCTTTGAAATTGCTAAAACTGAAATTACTAAGGCTAAAACTGCTATTAAAGGAATTGAAGTTACATAACTTAGATTTTCAGAAATTAAAAATAGATAAATTAAAAAGAATAAAATTGATCTAATAATCACATTTGTTTTAAAAACTGCTATAATAGATAGAGAATGCTTAACTAAATTAAAGAAACTCATTTTTGATGGACCAAAATATCTTTTTCCCCTTATTGATGGAATTGTAGATTTATTTTTTTCTACTTTTGCTAAAGATCCTGAAAAACTACTCCATGTAGCCTTTTCATTTATCATCTTTTCAACAGTTAATTTAGGTAAACAAGTATAATTTCCAAACTTAATTGATTGTCCAGTAAACATAAAAGTTATTAATTTATGAATGTTATAAAATGATTTAAACAAAATACCTTCAGATCTTTTAATTCTTTCACCTACTATTGGTTTTGAATTATCGTATTTTAAAAACTCAATAAATTTTTTAATTTCCTCTGGTCTATCTTCACCATCGCCATCCATTGGAATAATATAATCAAATTCTTCATTTTCAAAAATATATTTTAGTCCCGCCGCATTACACCTAGCGTGTCCTTTATTTTCTTTCATATTAATTAATTTGATTGATTTTATATTTTCAGTATTTGAATGATTAATTTCAACTTTATCTGTTGAAGAATCATTAATAATTATAACAGAAAATTCTTTATCATTATTTAAAACTATAGAATTAATATCTACTAGTAATTTTGAAACTGACTCAAAATCATTGTAAACAGGAATTAAAATTTTAATCTTCATCTGAAATATTTAGAATTATATCTTACTTAACCAAATATTTTTACTTTTTTCGTCTAGGAATGATGATTTAAAAGAGTTTTTAATTAATATTTTTACATCCTCTAAACCCAAGTTTAGTGCTTTTGATGTTTCAACTAAATTTGAATTTAAATATCCTCCAAAATAAGCAGGATCATCAGAGTTTACCATTACCCTTAACTCTTTATCTAACATTTTTTTCAAATTATGATTTTCAAGTTTATCAAAAACACAAAGCTTTATATTTGATAAAGGACAAACTGTTAAAGGAATTTGATTTTTTTTAAGTAAGTCTACAAGTTTGTTGTCCTTTAAGCATTGCACGCCATGATCAATCCTTTTTACTTTAAGTAGCTTTAAACTATCCCAAATATATTCTGGTGGACCCTCTTCTCCAGCGTGAGCAACTGTTAAAAATCCCTCCTTAATTGCTGTCTCAAATAAGTTTTTAAATTTTTTAGGTGGATTGCCTCTTTCTGATGAGTCTAAACCAACTGCTATAATTTTATCTTTATGTTTTAAAGCTTGATTTAAAATTTCAAAACAAGGTTCTTCATCCAAATGTCTTAAAAAACACATAATAATTTTTGAAGTAATATTAAATTCAGCATTTGCTTTTTTTAAAGCTCCGTATATCCCATTTATGATTGTATTAAATTCTATACCTCTTTCTGTGTGGGATTGTGGATCGAAAAAAATTTCGGTGTGTACAATATTATCTTTTTTACATCTTAAAATGTATTCCCATGTTAAATCAAAAAAATCTTCTTCTGTAATCAATACATTTGAACCTTGATAATAAATTTTTAAAAAAGAGTCTAAATTTGAGAAATTATAAGCAGATCTTATTTCATCTACAGATTTAAATGGAATTTCAATTTTATTTCTTTTTGATAACTTAAACATCAGTTCGGGCTCTAAACTTCCTTCGATATGCAAATGCAATTCAGTCTTTGGAGTATTTTGTATATAATTTGTTATAATTTCTGTATCATTCATCTTTTATTTATAAGTTCCTACACAAATTTCATCGATACAAATATATTCTTTAGCCTCATTAAGTATATTATTATTATTGATAAAACCTTCCCACTTAGGTCTAGACTTTAGATGATAAGATAAATTTCCTGCCTTCCACTCATCGCCAATTACAAATCCCATTGGTTCATCAAAGTTCTGATCCCATTCGAATTGAACTTTTTCTGCTATTTGCTTTCCTGGATAATCTGTTCGTTTATTGTCATTAGAAATTGAAATATATCCATAAATTAATGGTGAAACCAAAAATAAAAATCCAAAACAGATACTAAATTTTTTAATATTTTTAAAATTTATTTGTTTTCTAAATACATAAACAAAAAGTAAACCTATAAATAAATAGAATGGAGTCATCCACATAGTTCTAATTTTTGAACCGGTAATAAGTGATGTCAGTAAAATTAATATAATTGGAGCCATGTTTATAAAAATTAAAAAAAGTAATTTTTTATCTTTCAAGTTTATTTTAAATTTTATTTTTTTAATTAAAAGGAAGCACAAAGTTAATAAAGGGATCAAAATACCAATTTGTTTTAATGCAAATAAAATTGGATTAATTAAATGATTTGCGATTTGAAAGTCGTTTGCACCAGTTCTAGCAAGTCCATAAGCTATAGTTACATAATCATTATTTGTTAGCCAAATTAAATGAGGAATTAACAATAATAAAAATACCTCCAAAGAAATTAAGTATGTAAATTGAAACTTCCTATCTTTAATTATAAAAATTAGATAAAAAAATAATAAATCAATAGAGATCAATAAATATAAAAATAAATATTTTGATAAAAATCCAGCTGCAGCAAAAAATCCTAATAAAATCAGGTCTATAACATTTGGCTCTTTTTTATCAAAAATTTTCCATGTAAAGTAAACTACTATTGCCCAAAATGGTAATTGGGCAACGTTAACATTAAATTCTGGAGTGGTAAAATTATAGAAGTAAATCCCCTCTAATAATAAAACTGATATTAAACTCAGTTTAAAATCGTTCATTAATAAATTAGAAAGTTTAAAAACAAAATAAAAAGAAATAATAACAAATATCTGGCTTAATAAATAAAATGCCCAATCCTTTGATCCAAATATAATAAAAAATATTTCTGAAAAAAAAGCACTTAAGGGAGGATGTTTATTAAAACCCCAATCTAAATTACTTCCCCATGCTAAAGCTTCTATTGTATCTAGGGGTAAATTTTGATTTACAAATGTAGGTACAACTGTCCATAGAACTAGATGAGTTATTAAAAAAATATAAAATAAATTTAATATTTTTTTTTTATTTTGTGCCATTTTTAACAATTTATACAAATAATGCATTGTTGACACCACTTAATTGATGAATATATTCACCGGATTTTTAAATATTGAGATGGTTAAAATTTCTAAAACATACATTCCTAAAGAGACAGAGAAATATATGTGCCCTAAGCATTTGGCATTTTTCAAAAAGAAATTACAAGACTGGAAGACTGATTTAAAAAGGACAAGTAACGAAGCAATTTACAATAGTTCTTTAGATGATAATAGTACCTCAGCTGATATAGTAGATCAGGCTAGTTCTTATACTGAAAAAAACGTAGAACTGAGAGCTATTAATAGACAAATCAAATTGATTTCAAAAATTGAATCTGCTTTAAAAAGAATTCAAGATGGAACTTATGGTTTTTGTGAAGAAACAGGTGAGCCTATAGGCTTGAAAAGATTAATGGCTAGACCAGTAGCAACATTATGCATCGCTGCCCAAGAAAAACATGAAAAAGAAGAGAAAGTATACGCTGACGATTAGGGTTTCGGAATCTCTGAGGACTCATCTATAAACTTATAACCCCTTACAACTGCTGGCCTTTTTGAAATTACTTCATACCATTTGCACAAATTTGGATAATTTTTTAATCCAATATCATGCCAATGATGTCTTGCAATCCAGGGCCATGTTGCTATGTCTGCGATTGAATACTCATCTCCAGCTAAAAAAATATTATTTTTTAAGTGATCATCTAAAACTTTGTAAATGCTTTTTGTAATATCAAAATATCTCTTTTCGCTAATTTCACTTAAACCTTTATTAAAACGATAAAAAAAATGATACTGACCGATGAAAGGGCCTATCGATCCCATTTGCGCCATAAGCCATTGATCAATTTTTAATTTATTTTCCAACCCGTAGAACTTCCCGCTTTTTTCAGCTAAATAAATTAAAATTGCACCAGACTCAAATACGGCTTCTTTATTATTTGAATGATCTATGATAGCTGGTATTTTTGAAAAAGGACTAATTTTTTTAAATTCGGATTTAAATTGATCTCCTTTTGACAAATCTAATTTTGTTACTTTATAATCTAAACCTATCTCTTCCAACATAATACTTACTTTTTTTCCGTTAGGTGTGTCAGAAGAAAATAAATCGATCACTCTTTCTTGCCTAACCTCTTAAGAAGATTTGTTGATGTTGTAGTAAATTCAAATCGGTATTTTTCATTTGGTCTTGCTAATTTGAAACAAGCTCTTGCAGCAAGAGCACCTTCATGGAAACCTGATAAAATGAGTTTCAATTTACCTGGATAAGTACATATATCTCCAACCGCGTATATACCTTTTTGGTTAGTTTCAAATTTCTCAGTATCCACATTTATTGTTTTTTTATCTAAATTTAACCCCCAGTTCGCAATAGGTCCTAATTGCATAATTAATCCAAAAAAACCAAGCACAAAATCTGTCTTCAGGGTTTTATTTTCTTTATTGTCATGAATAATATCTACGCTTTCTAGTTTGTTGCTGCCACTTACATTCTTGAGTTGATATTTTGTGTAAAGATTAATAGTTCCTTTTTTTTGTAATTCATATACTTTATCTAATGTTGACTGTGCGCCTCTAAATTCATCTCTTCTATGTATTAAATTTACCTTAGAGTCTTTTGATAATTCTATTGCCCAATCTAATGCGCTATCACCACCGCCAAATATTGAGACGATTTTACCTTTAAAAATGGACTTATCTTTAACTGAATAAAAAATTGAAGTATTTTCAAATTTTTCACATTCTTTAGGATTAAACTTTCTTGGCTCAAAAGACCCTACTCCACCAGCGATAATTATATTTGGTGTATCAAATTCTGTTCCTTTGTTAGTTTTAACATTCCAGTTACCATTATTTTTTTTTACTTCATCAACTCTTTCACTTAAATGGAATTTTATATCGAATGGTTTTAGTTGATTGATTAAATTATTTGTCAATTCTTCACCAGTACATTCTGGTACAGCTGGAATATCGTAAATTGGTTTATCAGGATATAATTCGATACATTGCCCGCCAATTTTATCCAAATTATCAACTACTTCACAATTTAAACCAATCAATTTTAGTTGATGAGCAGTAAATAACCCTGTTGGTCCTGCTCCAATAATTAATGCATCAGTTTTTATCATTAAACTTGTTTCTCTGGTAAATTTACTATCAGTCCATCTAACTCATCAGTAATTACTAGTTGACAGCTAAGTCTACTATTTGTTTTGGGTTCATAAGCTTGGTCCAACATATCATCCTCACCCTCAGTTTTGGATGGAACTTTATTAAACCAATCCTCTTTGACATAAACGTGGCAAGTTGCACAAGCCATTCCTCCTCCACAATCTGCATCAATTCCTGGAATATCGTTTTGAACTGCTCCTTCCATAACGGTTAATCCGTTCTCAACATTAATAGTATAAGATTTCCCTGTGTGTTCTATATAAGTAATTTTAGCCATTCAGGTTATATAGTGATTAAAAAAAATAGGGCAAGTATGTAAAAACATACCCGCCCTATTAATTAAAGTTCGATAAATTTAATTATCTTGCTCTAGCAGATGTATTTTGCATCGCTGCAGCCCAAATAACTAAACCAAATGCGATTTTGTTAATAAAGTCTGCAAGGTTGTAAATCACGTTAAGTGAGTTTGCATCTACACCACCAGTTAGGTAACCAAATACATAACCTAATGGGTAAATCGCCCAACCAATTGTTACGATCATTCTCATTGCACCAAATGCAGTAGACAAACCTTTGTTACCGCTTTTAGCTGCCGCTTTACCAGCTTCACCTGAGAATACTTCATATAAGATGTAGAACCATCCAGCCATACCGATTACGAAACCAAGTAGTGCGTTGATGTATCCTGCTTCTCCTAAGTATCCACCGATTAGCATTACTAAAGATCCAATTAACAATCTCCAGAAAATACCACCTGGTACTTTTCTTACAGCTGCAAGAATTAAATAGAATTCAATCATCTGTAGTGGCACAGTGATTAGCCAGTCAATGTATCTGTATACAGTTGGTGACTCTCCAGTTTGCACCCATACACCTCTCATGTACATATAGTGGATAAATGCAATACCAGTTACAAGACCTGCAACCGTTACTGAAGTTTTCCATCCAGATGCAACTGATCCTCTTTCCATGAAAAAGAATGCAGTAGCAGCTAACATACCCATTGAAATTACCCAGAAAGAAATTCCAACGAAGTCATCAGCAGCCAAGAGAACAGTTTCTGCGTTTGCAGCACCTGAAAAACCCAATAGGGCAACAGTTGCTAGCGCAAAAAGTTTAAGTTTTTTCATATTAAAAACTCCCTCTTTTGTTTATTTATAGTTTAAATTTAAACTACAGAATGACCATTATGGTCATTCCTAAGTTAGGGGCTTAATAACAAAATTACTTGTGTATTAAAAGTTTTTTTGGACATTAAAAAGTATTGATTTTACTTACTTTTTAAAATTAAATACAACCTGTAACATAAAATCTATATTAAAATGGTTCTTATTAACAAATCATAATGGGTCAAAAGTTTAATCAAATTTACGAGAATTCAATAAAAAATCCTGAGGATTTTTGGAAAAATATATCAGAAGATATTTTTTGGTTTAAAAAACCAACTAAAATCTTAAATAAATCTAATCCACCGTTTTATAAATGGTATGAGGATGGTGTAACAAATACTTGTTACAATGCATTAGATCATCACATTGAACAAGGAAAAGGTGAAAAGATTGCAATAATATACGACAGTCCGATAACAGGAAATAAAGCCAAATTCACATTTAATCAACTTAAAGAAAAAGTTTCTAAATTTGCAGGAGCTTTGGATAATTTAGGAGTTAAAAAAGGAGATAGAGTCATTATTTATATGCCAATGATACCTGAAGCTGTAATAGCAATGCTAGCTTGTGGGAGAATTGGAGCAATTCACTCTGTTGTATTTGGTGGTTTTGCATCTAATGAACTTGCAAGTAGGATTGATGACAGTAAAGCAAAAATTTTGATTACAGCATCCTGTGGTTTTGAGCCAGGTAGAACAGTGGAATACAGACCTCTTGTAGATGGAGCTGTTAAGCTTGCAAAGCATAAATTAGGAAAAGTAGTTTTTTTTCAAAGGAAAGGACACGAGATCAATTTAAATGCTCCATTAGAAATTTCATGGGATGAAGCTCTTTCAAATGCAAAAAATAAAGATTGTGTTGAAATGAAATCAAATGACTTTGCTTACATATTATACACCTCAGGAACAACTGGTGTCCCTAAAGGAATTGTTAGAGATATAGGAGGGCATATTGTTGCTCTCAAGTGGACCATGAAGAATATTTACAATATCGATGAGAATGATGTTTGGTGGTCAGCAAGCGATATTGGATGGATTGTTGGTCACTCTTACATAGTTTATGCCCCTTTGTTCAAAGGATGTACAACAGTTTTATTTGAAGGAAAACCTGTGGGCACACCTGATGCAGGAGTTTTTTGGAGGATTATTTCTGAATATAAAATAAAATCTCTGTTCACAGCTCCAACTGCTTTTAGAGCAATTAAAAAGGAGGATCCAGAAGGAAAATTTTTTTCAAAATATGATCTAAGCTCATTTGAATCCCTTTTCTTGGCTGGTGAAAGAGCTGATCCAGATACGATTAAGTGGGCTGAAAATTTATTAAATGTTCCTGTAATTGATCATTGGTGGCAAACTGAAACTAGTTGGTCAATAAGTGGAAATTGTACAGGTATCGAAATGCAAAAAACTAAATATGGTTCTGCATGCAAGCCAGTACCAGGTTATGACGTAAAAATAATTAAACCAGATAATAATTTGGCAAAACCAAATGAAATGGGTGATATAGTTGTAAAACTTCCATTGCCTCCTGGAACTTTTCCTACACTATGGAATGCTGATCAAAGATATAAAGAAAACTATATGACAAATTATGAGGGTTATTATCAAACTTATGATGCAGGTCACATCGATGAAGATGGTTATGTTTGGATTATGTCTAGGACAGATGACATCATAAATGTTGCTGGCCATAGATTATCTACAGGAGCAATAGAAGAAGTTTTGTCAGAACATCAGTCAGTTGCTGAATGTGCTGTTATTGGAATCAAAGATCAATTAAAAGGTCAATTACCTATCGGTCTAATAGCATTAAAGGCCGGTGTCACTAAGGACAATGAAATTATATCAAAAGAATGTATTCAAATGGTTAGAGATAAAGTTGGCCCAGTTGCTGCTTTTAAAACAACTATTGTTGTAAAAAGGTTGCCTAAAACAAGATCAGGTAAAATATTAAGAGGCACTGTAAGAAAGATTGCTGATAAAGAGGAATATAAAATGCCAGCAACAATTGATGATCCAGCAATTTTAGATGAAATAAAAGAAAATTTAATGCAAAATGGTATTATAAAATAATGCTTAAAACATATTTACTTTTAATTGCTGCTACTTTTTTTGAAGTTGCGGGTACAATGCTCTTACCAGTAACAAAAGGGTTTAGTAAGCCAATACCTACTGGTTTTCTTATTGTATTTTATACCTGCGCATTTTTTTGTTTGTCAATCGTTGTAACAAAACTTCCATTAGCAGTAGTTTACGCAACTTGGTGTGGGCTTGGTATTTTTACAGTTGCAATACTTGGTTACCTTATTTATGGCCAGACATTAAGCTGGCAAGTCATTCTAGGTTTATTTCTAATTGTTATTGGTTTAACATTAGTTAATATATTTTCTTCAAAAGTAATTAATTAAACTCTAAAGGTTTGCCAGCGGGATCTCCAATTATTTTTCCGTCCTTCATTTTCACTTCACCTCTTATAATTGTTGCTACAGGAGTTCCTTTAAACTTATCTCCATTAAATGGAGACCATTTACATTTACTTTCAATATTTTCATTTTTAATTTCAATTATTTTATTCATATCAACAATTGTAAAATCAGCGTCATAACCTTCCTTGATAAATCCTTTATTTTTAATTCCAAAAATTTTAATAGGATTTTCGCAGACATAATTAATTAACTGATTTAGTGTCAACCTTCCTTCATTTACATGGTTCAACATTACTGGGAGTAAAGTTTGAACTCCTGGCATTCCTGATGGTGAATTAGGGTATTCTTTATCTTTATTTGCCTTGAGGTGTGGAGCATGATCGGAGCCTATTGTATCATTTAAATTATTTCTAACTGCATACCATAATCTGTCATAATGTGATTTATCTCTTATAGGTGGATTCATTTGAGCATAAGTTCCAAGTTTATTATAACAATCAGGGGCATATAAAGTTAAATGTTGGGGGGTAATCTCAAATGTAATATTTCCTTTGTGTTGTGATAGAAAATCAATTTCTTCTTTTGTTGTAATGTGAAGTACATGAGCTTTTTTATTATGACGCTCAGCAATTTTTACAATTCTTCTGGTAGACGAGATCGCGCATTCTATACTTCTCCAAACTGGATGAGTATGAACATCTCCTTTTTTGATTAATTTTTTGTTTATATTTAAAATTGCCTCATCTTCAGAATGAACTGCAACAACTTTTGAACTGTTTTGAAAAACTTTATCAATATCTTCTTCTTCAGCTACTAATAAGTTACCCGTTGATGATCCTGCAAAAAGCTTTATACCACAGCAGCCCTCCAAATCTTTTAAGCTCGCTAGATCATTTGCGTTGTCAGCCGTTGCACCAAAATAAAAAGCATAATTACAATACATTCTATTCTTTGCGAGATCTAATTTTCTTTGGAATTCTTTGGTATTTGAAGTTGGCGGATTTGTATTAGGCATTTCAAATACGCTTGTTATGCCGCCTACAATTGCTGCTCTACTTCCTGAATGTAAATCTTCAGTATCAGTTGATCCGGGCTCTCTAAAATGCGTTTGTGTATCTATACATCCGGGTAAAACAATTTGACCTTTAGCATTTATTTCTTCTTTAGCTTTTTCTGAAATTTCGCCAATCTGATAAATTTTTCCATCTTTTATAGAAACATCTACATTTTTCAGTTCACCATCAATGTAACATTGTCCATTTTTAATTATTAGATCTAACATTTGTTGAAAAAGTAACTATATTATATTCGATTGATAATCAATTATGAAAAAAGAGAATATTTATATATTAGATGATAGAGGTATAATTTATATTAACGGAAAAGATTGTTTTAATTATTTACAAAATATAATTAGCAACGATCTTAATAAAGTTTTAGATAATCAAAGTTGTTTTTCATATTTACTAACTCCTCAAGGAAAATACTTGTTTGAATTTATAATTGTTAAACATAAAAATGGGTATTTTTTAGATTGTCCTAAATACCAAATAGAAAATCTATATAAGCAACTAGTCGTTTATAAATTACGTTCAAAAGTTGAAATTACTAATCTTTCAAATGAATTTGTTGTAGCGGCAATTTCAAAGGAGAATTTCCCTGAATTTGAGAGCAATAATAAACCTGGTATGACTATTAAATTTAGAGAAGACCCCATAATTTTAGATCCAAGATGTATAAAACTCGGTGTGAGAGTAATAATTAATTTAGAGAAACTATATTTATCATCAAAAAAATTAAACTTAAAAATTTCAAATGTTGATGAATATTATCACTTAAGCCATTCGCTTGGCATCCCAAACTCAGATACAGAAAATTTTCAAAATAAAATATTTGGTTTAGAAACAAATTCAGAAGAATTAAATGCAATTGACTTTAAAAAGGGTTGTTATGTAGGTCAAGAAAATACAGCTAGAATGAAATTAAAAGAAAAAATAAGTAGAAGAATTTACCCTATTGAAATTATTGAAGGAAATATTGCTAATGATGATACGATTAAAATTAATAATATCGAAATAGGAAAAATAGTAAATAATTCAAAGTATTCTTTTGGATTATTTAAATTTAAGGATCCTAATTTTAAATTAGATGAAATTTTAAATACTGATAAAGCAAAAATAAAAGTTAAAAAACCCTTTTGGGCTTAACTTTACGAAATAAATTTTTTAAGATTTGGTTTGAAATAGTCTGGACCTTTCATGACTTTTCCATGTTCATTATAAATTGGCTTACCATCTTTGCCTAACTTGCTCATATTAGATTTTTGAACTTCATTAAAACATTTATCTAAATCGATTCCAAAAGCATGCCCAGCGCCATATGTAACATAAAGTATGTCTGTTAGTGCATCTGCCACTTCTAAAATATCTTTTTCACTAATTGCTTTATTTAACTCATCCAATTCCTCTTGAATTAAACTTAATCTAAGTGAATTTATCTTATCACTTGAAAGTTCTGATTTTTTTTTTACTTCTTGTCCAAAGGTGCTCATAAATAAACCTACTTTTTCAAAATTTGTCATTTTTCCTCCTCATTTCTTCCAATTACTATGATTTTCGATTTTTTTAATGTATAACATTTTAATATCTTTAATTATAATATGAAAACTAGAAAAGAATACGACAGCATAGGTGGTATAAGTGTGCCTGTGGATAAGTACTGGGGAGCCTCAACTCAAAGATCAAAAAAATTTTTTGACATTGGAGAATTTAAAGTAAGGCCAATATTAATTAAATCGATTGCGATTATTAAAAAATCAGCTGCTATTGTTCATAAAAAACAAAAGCAAATAGATACAAAAATTGCAAACTCAATAATAAAAGCCTCAGAAAATGTTATATTAGGAAAACTAGACGATCACTTTCCGCTAAAAGTATGGCAGACTGGATCTGGAACCCAAACGAACATGAACGTCAATGAAGTAATTGCAAATAAAGCTATTCAAATATTAGGTGGAAAATTGGGTTCAAAAAAACCAGTTCATCCAAATGATCATGTAAATAAATCTCAATCAACTAATGATGTATTTCCTAGCGCAATGCATATTGCTATAGCTCTAGAAACAAGAGATAAATTATTACCTTCATTAATGTTGCTTAACAAAGAATTAAAAAAAAAAGTTATTCAATTTAAAAAAATAATTAAAGTTGGCAGAACTCATTTACAAGACGCTACACCATTAACTCTCGGGCAAGAATTCTCGGGATATCAGTCTCAATTAGAGGATACAATTTTTAGAATAAAAAATGCAGTTAAGGAGATACATTTTTTAGCTCAAGGAGGAACTGCTGTTGGAACAGGTATTAATACAAAAAAAAATTTTGATAAAAAAATATGTTATGAAATAAGTAAAATAACCAAAATCAAATTTAAACCTGCAAAAAATAAATTTGCTTCATTAGCCGCTCATGACGCGATTGTTAACTTTTCTGGAACATTAAACACAGCAGCAGTTTGTTTAATGAAAATTGCAAACGATATCCGATATCTTGGATCAGGACCAAGGGCAGGATATGGAGAGTTAATTCTTCCTGCTAATGAGCCAGGCTCATCTATAATGCCTGGAAAAGTTAATCCGACACAATCAGAGGCAGTAACAATGGTTTGTGTTAAGGTAATTGGAAATCATAGTGGTATAACAATTGCAGGTTCACAAGGTCAGTTTGAACTGAATGTATTTAAGCCTTTGATAGCTCACAATATTCTTCAATCAATTGATTTACTAGCAGATAGTTCCAAGAACTTTGCAAAATTTTGTGTTAGAGGAATTAAAGCAGACAAAAAAAAAATAAAAGAAGATTTGGATAACTCACTAATGTTGGTCACAGCTTTAGCCCCAAAAATTGGATATGACAACGCTGCTAAAATTGCAAAATTAGCTTTAAAGAAAGGTACAACGTTAAAACAAGAAGCACTTAAAAGTGGTTTAATTGAGGAAAAAGAATACTTAAGAATTGTTAATCCTAAGAATATGGTTAGTCCAACTTAAATATGTTTTCATCTCTTAATAAATTTTTTAATTGTTGAAAATTTCTAAATTTATAGAATTCATTGTAATTTGAAAAACCTGTTTTTGATATTGTTGATATAAAACTGTCTCCAGTATCTGAGTTAAATTGGTAAGTAAAATAAATTTTTTTAGGTATATTTTTGTTCTTTCTATAATTAAAAATAAATCTATTAAATTTTTCTTGGTCTAATACTTTTAATAGGATTTTTGCCTGAAGTACTTGATCACCACTCTCTAAATACTCATAATCTCTTACTTCGAAAGTTGCAAACTTATTTAAATGAAATATTTTATTATCTAAATAAATGCTAGAGTTAATAAAAGATGATTCAAAGCTACCCTTATTAATTATTTTATTGTTTAAATCATTAAAATTAATTTTGATTTTGCCTGAAAGATTTTCAAAATTTGTTTTTCTGCTTTTAAATAATAAAAAGGCAAAATTTTCCATTTGTAAGAGGTTCATACTTTTTATATTTAGTATTAAATCAAAATAAAAGGGATTCAGTTTAATATCACCTTCCAAATCAAAATAAGAATTTTTCGAATTTTTATTGAAAATTTTTATATTATTATTTTTTACTTCATAATTAATTTCATTTTTTTTATTTAAAAATTCTAAAGACAAATTTGCTTCTTGTTTAAGTTTTTTTGACAAAAAATCTTCAGTTAAAATATTTTCTATTGTTAGATCAGGATTATTAAATTTTATTTTAATATTTTGTACATTTGGTTCGTTATAATCAATTAGATAGGAAAATGTATAGTTGGAGTCAAACAAATTTCCATTTATCTTTAAAATTTTTTTATTATTAACATAATCGATTTTATAAATAAAATTTTTAATTTTGGATATTAAAATTATTTCATCTTTTTTATCTTTAAAAAACAAAGTGCTTTTATTTATTTTTAAATCATTAACAATATTTTTTTTAAGGTTTAAAACAAAATTTTTTAAAGATAAATTATTTAGATAGAAATTTGCTCTATTAATTTCAATTCTTTTAATTTTAAACTTTTCATCTTTATATAAATCTGTAATTGAAATAAAAACTTTGATATTTTTAAGTTTTGATATAATGCTTTTCTCATTTTCTTGAATTTTTAAATCTGCATTTTTTATAAGTAAATGTGGTGATGGGATAAATTTAAAACTAATATTTTCTAGATTATGAATATTTATCTTATACTCATTATTTATAGTTTTTTTAATTTGTTGGTTGTATTTTTCATAATTATAGAAGGTAGGCACTGAAAAAAAGATAGCTGTGCCAAAAAAGATAATAAAAAAAACTATAACTAGATGAAAAGGATCTTGTTCTTTAAAAAAATTACTTTTAAAAGGAAGTGTAAATGGAATTTTTTTCATTATTTAAAAAATACTTATACAACTTAAATTAAAAATGGTAAAATTTGATTACTTAAGTAATTTAAACAAAGAGCAAAAAGAAGCAGTAACTAGCTTAGATGGACCTCTTTTAATTGTTGCAGGAGCAGGATCAGGCAAAACAAAGGTTCTGACCTCCAGAATTTGCCATATAATTTTATCTGGCAAAGCTACACCGAATGAAATTTTAGCAGTGACTTTCACAAATAAAGCAGCAAATGAAATGCTTAGTAGAATTCTATTTAATTTAAAAAAAAAAAAATTTGGAATGCCTTGGGTAGGGACTTTTCACTCAATTTGTGTAAAAATATTGAGAAAACACGCACTTGCGGCTAATTTAAATTATAATTTTACAATTGTTGATCAAGATGATCAAAAAAAGTTAATTAAGAATATTTGTAAATCAGAAAACATTGATACAAAAAAAATATCTCCAAATTATATACTCAATGTTATTGAAAAATGGAAAAATAAAGGGTGGTATCCAGATGATGTAATTATTAAAAAAAATGAAAAACTAGATTTAGCTTTTTTGAATATTTATAAAATTTATCAAACAAAATTAATTGATTTAAATGCTTGTGATTTTAATGATTTAATTCTTCATTGTATAAAAATATTTGAAAAAAATCCTGATATTACAAAAATGTATTCGAGAAATTTTAAGTATATTCTAGTAGATGAATATCAAGATACAAATTTTATACAAAGTAGATGGTTAAATCTTTTATCAATGGAAAATAAAAATATTTGTTGTGTAGGGGATGATGATCAATCTATTTACAGTTGGCGAGGAGCTGAAATAAAAAATTTCCTAGAATTTGATAAAATCTACGAGAATACAAAGATTATAAGGCTAGAAAAAAATTATAGATCAACGCAAAATATACTAAATGTTGCATCTAGTCTAATTTCAAATAATGAAAACCGGGTTGGAAAAACCCTTTTCACTGATAGTGAAGAGGGGGAAAACGTCTATTTAGATAGTTACAGAAGTGGAAAAGATGAAGCTATCGGCATTGGTGAAAAAATAGAAAAACTCAAATTAGAATTTAAGTTAAATAATATTACTATTTTAGTTCGAGCAATTTTTCAAACAAGAGAATTCGAAGAACGTTTTCTTAAAATAGGAATACCATACAGAATCATTGGTGGAACAAAATTTTATGAAAGGGCTGAAATAAAAGACTGTATAGCTTATCTAAGAATTGTTAACCAGCCTAGAGATGATTTATCTTTTGAAAGAATTATCAATGTTCCAAAAAGATCAATTGGTGAAACTACAGTAAAGTCTATATACGATTACACTAAAAAAAATAGATGCTCCCTTGAAGAAGGTGCAAAAAAAATGATTGAATTAAATTTAGTAAAGCCAAAATCTAAATTAGGTTTAAGTTCAATTCTTAATTTATTAGAAAAATGGAGGTTTGATTTAAAAAAAAAAATAAATCATGTAAAATTACTTCAAATAATTTTAGATGAGTCAGGCTATAGTCAAATGCTTAAAGATAAAAAAGATTTAGAAAATGAAAATAGACTTGAAAATATTAAAGAACTTTTAAATGCGATGAAAGAATTTGATAATCTTGATAGTTTTTTAGAGCACGTAGCATTAGCAACCTCAATTGATCAAGACTGGGAAGGTCAAAAAGTAAATTTAATGACAATGCACTCTTCGAAAGGATTAGAATTTGATGTGGTCTTTTTACCAGGATGGGAAGAAGGGTTATTTCCTCACCAAAAATCAATGGAAGAAAAAGGTCAAAGTGGGCTAGAGGAAGAAAGAAGACTGGCATACGTTGGAATTACAAGGGCAAAAAAAATTGCTCATATTTCTTTTTCAATGAATAGATTTTATCAGGGTGACTGGATAGATAGTATTTCATCTAGGTTTATAGACGAATTACCTGAGAAAAATATTGAAAAGAATAATCAATTTTTACAAGATGAGAATGATGATTTTGAATTTAATCAAGATATAGACTATGAAAGTGAAATTAAAAGTCCAGGATGGTTGAGATATCAAAAAAGAATAAAGTCATGAAAAATATAAAAAAAATTAAGAAATTTTTAAACACCTATAATCTGGATGCTTATATAATTCCCAAAAATGACGAATTTTTTAATGAGTATGCTTTTCCTAATCGACTCAAAACTATATCAAATTTTTCTGGATCAGCAGGCTTTTCGATAATAACAAAATCATTAAATTATCTTTTTGTAGATGGAAGATATTTAATTCAAAGTAAATTGGAAAGTGGGAAAAATTTTAAAATTATTGAGATTCCATATAAATACCCAAAAGATGTTTTAAATAGTGATTATCACAATAAAATTGGATATGATCCAAAATTATTCACTTTAAAAACACTAAAAAAGTATTTTGAATCTAAATATCAATTAGTTCCCATAAATACGAATCTTGTTGATCAAATCTACCTTGAAAAAGAAAAAAAAATAAAAAATTTTTTTAAAATTAATGATAATTATGCTGGTGAAAGCGTAGTATCTAAAATAAATAGACTTTTTAAAATTTTAAAAAAAAATAAAACAGACTCAATTTTTATTTCTGCTCCAGAAAATGTTGCATGGCTGCTAAATATAAGAGGTAATGATAACCCTAATAGCCCAATTCCAAATGCTAGACTAATTATAGATAAATACAAAAATATATTCTTCTTTAGTAATCCAAAAAAAATAAAAAATATTAAGAGAGAAATAAATTATAAAAAAATAAAATATTATAATTTTGAAAATTTTTATAATGTGTTATCAAAGTTAAATTCAGCTTGTTTTACAATTGACAATTTATCTTGCTCAATTTTTTATCAAAGCTTAATAGAGTCTAAATTTAACATACTTCATTTCGAAGATCCAATTTATCATCTTAAATCTATCAAAAATAAAACTGAGATAAAAAATATGATTTCATCTCATATTAAAGATGGTGTTGCTCTTACTAAGTTTTTATATTGGATTAAACAAGATAAAAACTTCGGGTTTGATGAGTTATTCTTAGAAAAGAAATTAGAATCAATTAGAAAAAAAGAAAAAGATTACATTTGCGCAAGTTTTAATACAATTGCTGGATCGGGTCCTAACAGTGCAATTATTCATTACAGATCAACAAAAAAAACAAATAGAAAAATACAAAAAAATGATATTTTTTTATGTGACTCTGGTGGTCAGTATAAATATGGAACTACTGATGTAACACGAACTGTTTGCTTCACTAAACCTTCTAAAAGAATCAAAGATATATTCACAAGAGTACTTAAAGGACATATTGCAGTTGTCACAAATAATCTGAATAAAATTAAAAAAGGTTTTTTAATTGACAAAAAAGCAAGAGCCGCATTAAGAAAAGTCAATTTAGATTATGGTCATGGTACTGGACATGGAGTAGGTTTTTTTTCAAATGTGCATGAAGGGCCCCAAGCTATTTCAAAATTTAATTCTGTTGAACTTAGAGAGGGAATGATTGTAAGTAATGAACCTGGCTATTATGAGGAAGGCAAATTTGGTATAAGAATTGAAAACTTAATTTACATTGAAAAAAATAAAAATAAGTTAAAATTTAAAAATTTAACAATGGCTCCTATAGACTCAGATTTAATTAATAAAGAATTATTGAATTCTGAAGAAAAAGATTATTTATCTAAATACAATCTGGAAGTTTACAATAATATTTCAAAGTTTTTAAATAATAAAGAGAGAAATTGGCTTAAATCAATTTAATAGCTTCATTAATTCATTCTGATTTAAGACCTTAATATTAAGTTCTTTAGCTTGATTTATTTTTTTTATAGTAGGTTTTTCGCCAACAATTAAGTAATCTAATTTTTTACTTACAGAGCTTAAAATCTTACCTGAATTTTTTTCTATTATAGATTTAATTTCTGCTCTACTCATTGATTGTAATTTCCCAGTAATCATAAAAGTAGAGTTTTTAAACTTTCCTTCATTATTTAAATTCTCATTTTCTATATTTAAATCAGACGAAAGATTTTTTACTATTTCTAAATTTTCCTTTATTGAAAAGAATTTTTTAATTGATGAAATCTGTATTTCTCCAATGCCATCTATATTTAAAAATAGGTTAAAATTAAATTTTTTATTTATTTTAAAAAATTTTTCCTTATTTTGTAAGTGCTTTGCAATTAATTTTGCATTTTCTTGGCCTATGTGCCTTATGCCTAGAGAAAAAATAAATTTACTTAAAGTTATATTTTTTGATTTATTAATTGAATATTTTAGATTATTAACAGATTGTTGTCCCCATCCATCTAATTCTTTTATTTTGTTATAATCTAACTTGAAAATATCTTGTGGAAAACGTATAAATTTTTTTTCCCAAAATTTTTCTACAACTTTTTTTCCAAAACCATCAATATTTAATGCATCTTTCGAAACAAAATGTTTAATTTTTTCAATTGCTATTTTTTCACAACTATATCCCTCTGAAGAACATCTTTTTACTGCATCATATTTTTTAGTTTGATTATTGAATTCTTTTTCAACTTGTGAACCACAAGAAGGACATTTGTCTGGAAATTTATATCTAATGGATTTTGAAGGCCTTTTTTTTAAATCAACAGAAATTACATGGGGAATTACATCTCCAGCGCGTTCAATTTGAACAATATCTCCGACTCTTATATCTTTTTTGTTTATTTCATCTTCATTATGAAGTGTTGCATTAGAAACTACAACCCCTCCAATATTCACTGGCTTAATTTTTGCCACCGGTGTGAGTGCACCAGTTCTACCAACTTGAATATCAATTTTCAAAATTTTAGAAAAAGATGAAGCTGCAGAAAACTTATGAGCAGCGGCCCATCTCGGTGCATTCCCAACAAATCCTAATCTTTGCTGTAGGTTTAAATCATTTATTTTATATACCAGTCCATCTACATCGTATTCTAATTCATATCTTTTTTTTTCAAAGTTTTCATGATTCTTAATTAAATCATCAATATTTGATATTAAATTATTATATTTACAAATTTTAAATCCACTTTTTTTTAAAAAAATTAAAAAATCTGATTGTTTTTGAAAAGTATTACTATCAAATTGACCAAATGTATAAGCTATGAATTTTAATGGAATTTTTTTGGTTTCAGAAGAATACTTTTGTCTTAAAGAACCAGATGCAGCATTTCTTGGATTTGCAAATTTTTCTTTTAATTTTTCAAAATCTTTTTTTTCAATATAAACTTCTCCTCTAATTTCAATATTTTGTGGAAAATCTTTAGCATTTATAAATTTTGGAATATCTTTTATTGTTCTTAAATTTTCTGTAATTAACTCTCCTTCATAACCATCTCCTCTTGAAAGTCCTGAAACAAAACTTCCATTTTTATAAGTTAATGATGCAGAAATTCCATCTATTTTAGGCTCAACGCTGTATTCAAATATTTGGTTTTTTTTTAAATTAAGATAATTTTTAATTTTTTTTTCAAAGTTAGTTAGGTCTTCTCTATTAAATACATTTGACAATGATAGCATGGGAACTTTATGTTTCTGCTTAGTAAAGTTTTTTGAGGGTTTAAAACCAACTATTTTTGAGGGTGAGTCCTTATGATTTAAATAAGAATATTTTTTTTCCAAGTTTATTATTGATAATTTTAATTCATCATAATCTTTATCAGAAATTATTGGCTTACTTTTTGAGTAATATAATTCGTTATGTTTCTTTAATTTTTTGATTTTGTCGATATATTTTTTTTTAATCGATGTTTTATCTTCCATTAAAATATTTTCGACTTAATTCTTTGAATAAGAGTTTTCTTATTTTTATCTTTTTTAACTTTAATTTCCAAGGGTTTATAACTGCTATTGAAAATTTTATAAGACATTTCGTACCATTCACTAGATTGATAATTATATCCTAATAAATAAGCATATTTTTTTGCTTCTTCTTGAAGGCCAATCCTATAATGAATTTCTACTAACCTGTGGAGTGCTTCTTCAATAAATATCGAGTCATTATATTTTTCAACTACATATTTGTATCTATTAATTGCAGGAATCCATTTTTGTTTATCTAAATAATATTTTGCCAAATACATTTCTTTTGAAGCTAATATTTCATTAATTAATTCAAGTTTGAACATCGAGTCCTCTGCATAATCGGTCTTAGGATAAAGTTTTATTAATAATTCAAAATATTCTTTTGATTTTAAAATAGCCTCTAAATCTTTTCTTTCGTCTACAATTTGATCATAATAGGAAATAGCTAAAAGATAGTACGCATAATCAGTTCTTGGATGTTTTGGATAAGTTTTTAAAAATCTTTCAATCTCATAAATAGTGTCATTATGATATTCATTTGTATAATAAGAATATGCAGCCATTAATGCTGATCTTGGTGCCCAGATTGATTGTGGAAATAGTAATTCTGCTTCAGAGAATTTTTTTGCTGCTAGAAGTCCGTCTCCAGTTTCAAGTATTTCAATTCCTTCCTCATAAGCGTCAATCATTTGTAAATTAATTTCTTTTTCTAGAATTACTTCAACATTTTTTTCTTCTTTTGCACATGACAGAAAAAAAACGAATGTTAATATTAAATAAAAATTGATTGATCGCATATCTATGTATTAACAGAAATAAAAAAAATTTCTATTTTTATGCAATAGATTTTAGATAGGATCTATCTAAAATTTGGTAAGGTAAAGTTTTTTCCTTGATTTCTATAACGGTAAAATTTGATTTATCTGAAAAAAGTTTTCTCAAAATCTTATTTGTCAGTCCGTGGCCTCCCTCTGAAGTTTTAAGAGATCCAACAATTCTATATCCTGATAAATATAGATCGCCCATACAATCTAAAATTTTATGATTTACAAATTCTTTTGAGTTTCTTAATCCACCTTTATTTAAGATTTCTTGCTCACCGACAACCACTGCATTATCTAAACTTCCACCCTTAGCCAGGCCTTTGCTTTTAAGAATCTCTACATCATTAAATAAGCAGAATGTTCTAGACTCAAAAATATTTTTTAGATCATCATTAAATAAATTAATTTTATTCCTTTGAGTTCTAATATTCTTATTTTTATATCTTATTTCAAAATCAATTTCAGATGCTACTTTGGATTTATCTAGTGAGATTTTTTTTGTCCCTTCTTCTAAAGAAATATTCTTTTCTATTTTAATTAATTTAATTGGTGTTGATGATGATTTAATTCCAGTTGATAAGATTTTTTCAACAAAATTTTTTGCAGAACCATCTAGTATTGGTAATTCTTGAGAATTTACTTCAACAACCAAATTGTCCACTCCCAAACCATATAATGCTCCCATTAAATGTTCAACAGTTGAAACCTTAATTCCATGTTCATTTGATAAAGTTGTACATAATGTAGTATCAACTACATTATCAAAAGATGGTAAAACTATATTGTTATCTTTAATATCAATTCTTTTGAATATTATGCCTGTATTAGGTGGAGAAGGTATAAGATTTAGCTGAACTGATTTGCCGGTATGCAAACCTATTCCGTTAAAAGTAATTTTATTATTAATAGTCTTTTGATTAAGAATTGACATCACAAGTTTATACAAAAATTAATTTAAGTAAAAAAAACAACTTATGTTACAAAAAGTTGCTATTTTGATGTGAAGTACTCAAATAATTTCTCAAAAAAACCTTTATTATCTAAGTTTAAAGGCGATTTTTGAGATTCGGTGACTTCATTTTTCAAACTGAATCTTAAAGCGCTATCACATGTCTCCCTCCTTTCATCATCAAATATAGACATATCTTTAATGAAAGAAAATTCAGGTCCAAAAGATAATAAATTTTCGTTCAATACTCTTGAGCCATTTCCAGTAAAAATTAATTTCAAACCTGTTTCAAAATTCTTATTATTTATTAAAGGGCAGTTAAAAAATAATAATTCAATTATTTCTTCTAATCGTGAATTAATTATTTGTTTAAGATTATTTTGACTATCTGAGTCCCCAACAAATTGTTTATTTTTTGAAAATTTTTTTTTCCATGCCTCAGCTTTTCTATAATCTAACTTCAAAACTTTAGAAATATCTTTTGTTATATGATCTCCACCAATATGAATATTATTGAGATATAATAATTTCTGATTTTTAAAAATTGCTAAACTGCTTTTACTAAAACCAATGTCTATAAAAGCAGTTTTTTCAGAGATGTTATTTTTATTAACAAAACCTAAAGACTTAATATAAGTTGTACAAAATGTATCAATCAGGGATATATGATTTTTAAAAAAAATATTTTTCAAATTTTCGAAGATTTTTTTCTCAATCATTATAAATTTAACTTCAAGGACAACATTATTCGCTTCGATATTCAATTTATTTATATTTTCAATTTTTTTATTATCAATATAAATATCCATTTCAATTTTATGTAAAATAACTTTATCTTGATAATTAGATTTAATTGTTTTTTCACTTTCAATTAATAAATAGTCTAAATCATTTTTATTAATTATTTTTTTTTCGAAATTTTTTTTTATTGAAAAATCTAGAGAAAAGATGGTTGAAGAGTCTACCAATAACAAAGCTTCATTTAAATGTTTCCCAATATCTTTTTCTGCTTTAAGAATTAGTTTATCAATTTTAAAGGCATTAGTTGATTTTTTATTACTTGTATAATCTAATTTCTCCTCGTAAAACAAATTCTGATTCAGAATCGATTTATCATAAATTGATAAGTCAACATGAGTTGATCCTAATTCAAAAATTGAAATAGGCGAACTAATTTTAATCATAATAAAATAATTTTATTTTTAATTCTTAAATCTATAATTTTAAATTCTTTTAAGGACTGATTATTAATAAATTCTTTAAATATATTTAAAGAATCATCAAAACCTTCCATCGGTAATTTAATAATAATTTTATTTTTATACATTAAATCCCATCTTAATGATTTAAATGAGTAAATTTTATTAAAATCTTCTAATCTGAAACCATTTTTTTCCAAAATTTCTTTTAAAGTTAAAAATTTTTTAATATCAACTTCACCAATTATTTGTGTTATTCCACTAGTTATTGTGTTTTGGTGTTTAATTTTTTTTCCGTTGTTTCCAATAAAAGTTTTCACATTATTATCATAGTAGTAAGCTAAAATATCTGTTTGCTTTAGTTCTATTTTAATAACTGATGGGTACTCTTTTTTAATTTTATATTCACTAATTAGTTTAAATTTTTCTAATTCTGATTTTATTTCATATGTCTTAATTGAAAAAATATTAGTATAATTAAACTTATCTAATGATTTTAAAACATCGTCAGATAAACTTTTGTCAACTTTGCCTATAATATTTATTTTATCTATCTTAAAATAATTATCTATGTTGCTTATTAAATTAATATTATGAAGACTTAATAAAATTAAAAGTAAAAAGATATATAAATAAATTTTACTTTTATCTATTAATTGACGCATCATTAATAATCCATCTTATTAAATTATAAAAATTTATACCTTTGTACCTGGCAATTTCTGGAACTAAAGAAAGTTCCGTTAATCCTGGTTGTGTATTTACTTCTAGTAAATAGAATTTTTTATTACTATATCTAAAATCACTTCTCGTGATACCTCTGCATCCAGTAATTTTATGTGCTTTGAGAGCTATATTTTCAACTTCTTTTATTTTATTTATTGGTAGCTCAACTGGTAATATGTGTTTTGTTTTTGCTTTCTTGTCATACTTAGCTTTGTAATCATAAAATTTTCTTTTTGGCACAAGCTCAATAGTACCTAATTTTTTATTTCCCATAATTGCTACTTGAATTTCTCTACCTGGGATATATTTTTCAATTAATACTTCTTTTTCGCTTCTAAGTTTTTTTAAATTTTTGAAAAAATTTTTTTTATTACATATATAAACTCCAACACTGGAACCTTCATTTATAGGTTTTATCACTACTGGAAAACCTAAGTTTTTAATAATTTTTTTATATATATTTTTATAATTTTGTTCCGAATTTTCTCTAAGGAGAAGGTATTTTGGTGAAGAAATTTTATTTTTTTTAAATATCTGTTTTGATATTAATTTATTTATGCATATAGATGATGCCATAACTCCAGAATGAGTATACTTAATTTTTTCACTTTCTAAAATTAGCTGAATAAATCCGTCTTCACCGTATCTTCCATGCAAAGCATTAAAAACAATGTGAGGTTTAAATTTTCTTATTTCGTTAATAAAACCACTTTTAGGATCAAGAATTTTACATTTATAATCATTTTTGATTTGTTTATAAACCGCTCTACCTGTAATAAAACTTATATCTCTTTCTTTAGAATATCCTCCAGCTAATATTAATATTTTTTTCTTCATATTTATGAGGCTAAAATTATTTCTAATTCAAGATTAACTCCAGTTTTGTTATATACATTTTCTTTGATAAAATTGATAAGATTTTTCATATCTTTGGATGAGGCCTTTTCCTTATTAATTAAAAAGTTACAATGTTTTTCTGATAAAATAGCGTCTCCAAACATTCTATTAGCCTTTTGGATATCGATTGAGTCTCTAATTAATTCCCAAACTTTTTTATTTTCCTGATTAATTGGATTTTTAAATGTACTTCCACCAGTTTTAACTCTAATTGGTTGAGATAATTCTTTTTTGTTTTTTAATTCATTCATTTTTTTTTTAATTAAATCTTTGCTAGACAAATTTCCTTTTAAAGTTCCGCTTAGAAAAATTAAATTCTTAGGCAAATTTGTTGATCTATATTTAAAATTTATTGTGGAGGCTGGGATTGTTGAAACATTTCCACTGAAATCAATGGCTTGTACTGAAACAATTATATCTTTGAATTCTTTGCCGTAGCAACCAGCATTCATTTTAATCCCTCCGCCAATTGAACCTGGAATACATGATAAAAATTCAAAACCCTCAATATTATTTTCCATTGCAAATTCTGAAGTTTTTCTATCTAAACAAGAGCTGCCAGCAATAATCAAATTTTCATCTAATTTAGTAATATTATTGAAATTTTTTCCAAGCTTAACAACTACACCATCATAAATCTTATCATCAAAAAGCGTATTAGATCCTGCACCTAAAATAAAAATTTTTCCTCGTTTATCATATTCTTTAAGAAAAATTGCTAAATCCTTCAATGAGTTTGCTTGTAAATAAACTTTTGATTTGCCACCAATATTAAACCAATTAAATCTTGATATATCATAATCAAAATTTATTCGTGAGTTATTAGGAAATTCAATTTTTTCTAAATCATTTAATATCATTTAATCAATTCAGGCAAGTTTCTTATCCAGTTAGATATGGTTCCTGCGCCCATTCCTATAACTATTTTATCGCCATAAATATTTTGCTTTGCAAACTTTGCAAGCTCCTTCTCTCCATTGATCATAATCAAATCTGTATTAGAATTTTTAATAATATCTTTGGCAAATTTAAAATAATTAAAATTTAATTTAAGATTTTCCCCAGCTTTATAAATTGGACATAAAATAACTTGATCAGAAAACTTAAAACATTTTGTAAATTCTTTTTTCAGCGAGTTGAGTCGTGAA
Organism: uncultured Pelagibacteraceae bacterium; assembly: GCA_902574705.1. GTDB lineage: Bacteria > Pseudomonadota > Alphaproteobacteria > Pelagibacterales > Pelagibacteraceae > Pelagibacter. Next base: position 32,021 of record CACGOM010000006.1, read on the forward strand.
ATCCTGTGTGGTTGAAAAATAGATATAATCTTTTTTGATTTAAAAACTTCTCTAGTTGATTTAAGTAATTCGAATATTTCTGTTGGGTGATGTGCATAATCATCATAATAAATACTACTATTATGTTCAAATATAAAATTAAATCTTCTTTGAACTCCCTTGAATTGCAATATTGATCTTTTGATTAAATTAATAGAAATTCCCATCATTATTGCAATTGCAATTGCTGCACAAGAATTTTTAATATTATGAGTTCCTATTAATGGTATTTGAAAAGATTTATATGTTTTTTTTTCCTGATTAGGTAAATTTACTTCTAAGTCAAATTTAGAGATATGAGATTGAAGTTTAATATTCTTAATCCTGAAATTTGATTTTTCACTTACCCCATAAGTTATTATGTTTTGATTTTTAATTTTTTTGAGTATTGATCGATTATTTTTATCATCTAAGCAAATGAGAGTTTTACCAAATGATGGTGTTTTTTCAGCAAATTTTATAAATTTTTTTTTCAAATTTTCAATTGAACCATAGTATTCGAGATGCTCATTATCTATGTTCGTAATGATAGAATATGTAAAAGGTAATTGTAAAAAACTACCATCAGACTCATCAGATTCAAGTACACACCATTCTCCTTTTCCAAGTTTAGCTGAATTTCCAATTGAATTAATTACTCCACCATTAATTGTGGTGGGATCTAATTTTGACTTTGAAAAAATTGTTGAAACGATAGATGTTGTTGTGGTTTTGCCATGTGATCCAGCAACAACAACATTTTTGTAAAGAGAAACAATATTTGCAAGCATTTCTCCTCTTTTATAGATTGGTATTTTTTTTTTCTTTGCTTCTAAATATTCTGGATTATTTTTTTTTATTGCAGAAGAGATAACAACAATTGTGGCATTAGATATATGTTTTTTTTTATGACCAACTTGAACATTTATTTTATGTTTTTTTAACCTGTCTATATTTTTACCAGTTTGCTGATCTGTCCCTTTAATATTAAACCCCAAGCCTTTCATTATTAGTGCAAGACCACTCATTCCAATACCACCAACCCCGATAAAATGAATTATTTCTTTTTTTCCTAAACTAATTTTCATCAAAGTATTTTGTTATTTTTTTGTTTATATTTTCCCAAGTATTTCCCTCAGTAATTTTTTTGAGGTTACTTTTTTTTTCAAGATACTCTTTTTTATTGACCATTATTTGATTAATTAGTTTACATATATCACCAGAATTAAATTTTTTCTCTTCTAATATCCAACAACAATTTAAATCATCATATCTTTTAGCATTAAAAAATTGGTGATTATCAGTTGCAAATGGAAAAGGAATAGCAATAAAAGGTATATTAAGGTGGGCTAGTTCTGCTAAAGATGAGGCTCCAGATCTAGATATTGCGATATCATAATTATAGTTTTTGCATAAATAATTTTCCTCAAAATAGAATAAATTATTCTCTACATTTTTTTGTTTATATTCCTCTTTAAATTCATTTTTATTAAATCCTTTTGACAATTGTTGAGATACTCGAATTTTATATTTTGAAGATAATTCAATCAATTCATTCTTTATATTTTTACTTAAAAATAAAGAGGCCTGGCTTCCACCAACAATAAGGATTTTTAACACTTGTTTATCAACGTCATTTTTATTTTGGAAATAAAAACATTTATTTAAAATTGGCTCTATTTCAATAATTTTATCTAAATATCTTTGGTTAAAGCCTTTAAGATTTTTGTCATAACAAAAAACTTTATACGAAAAACTAAGCAATAATTTATTTGATCTACCAAGTACCGAGTTAGGTTCGAATAAAAATATTTTTTTGTTAAATATTCTAGCTGCTAAAGCTATTGGTAAAGACATATAACCTCCGGTACTTAAAATAATATCAAATTTATTATGAGCTAAATGATAAATCGATTTAATAAAAGCAAAAAATAAGAATATAATTTTTAAAGGTAGTAGATATTTTTTTTCGGGAACTTGTTTTACTTCAAAAATAGTTTTATTAATTTCTTTAGGTATGAATTTTGATCCTCTTTTATCAGTATAAATTTTAACTTCAAAATTTTCTTTTAAATGATTATAAAAATTCAGTGCAGGAACTACATGTCCACCTGAGCCACCAGTTGATATTAAAATTTTTTTCAATTTAAAATTCTTCTTTTTGTTAAATTTAAAATAATACCAGATATAATTGAAATACTTATAATTGAAGATCCACCATAACTTAAATATGGAAGTGTCATTCCTGTAGTAGGTATCACTCTTAAATTAACACCAACATGTATAAACGCCTGCATCATTAATAACGATATTAATCCTAATAGTATCATCTTTAATACCTTATCATTTGTATCTCTAATTTTTTTAAAAATAGTATATGCAAAAAATATGAAAGACAGCATTATTAAAAAAATTATTATTATACCAAATTCCTCAGAAATGACTGATACTATATAATCTGTATGTGCCTCAGGAATTTTTGAATTTAAGGTTCCTTCTCCAATACCTTTTCCAAAAAAACCACCATCAATTATTGCTTCAGATGCTTTCTCAGATTGAAAATTGTTGTTTGGAGAATTGTCAAAAAAAGAAGAGATTCTAATTTTGATATAATTGAATTTTTCTATAAAAAAAATCATATAACTTAGAGTTAAAATAAAGATTCCAAATAATCCAAAAAAAATAAATAAATTAATCCCTGAAACAAAAACCAATATCAACCATGTTAAAATAATCAATATTGATTGACCTATATCTGGCTGAGATATTAATAACAAAATAATAGGAATAATTAAAAACAAAGTTAATAAGTATTTAAGATATAAATTATATTTTTGAAGATTTAATAAAGAAGCAAGAATGACAATATAGAAAGGTTTAATTAGTTCTACTGGTTGAAATCTAGGTAATAATGGTAGGTCTAACCATCGTTTAGAGCCTTTGACTTCTGCCCCTATAAAAGGAACCAATAATAATAATAAGAAAGATAAAATAAATAGTAATGTAGATAGTTTTATTAAATAACTCTCTTTAATTAAGGAGAAAACAAACATTATTGAAAGTCCCAATAAAATAAAACTCAAATGTTTAACAAAAAAGTAGTATGAATTTGTGTTTAGTCTATCTGATGCAATCAAAGAAGTTGATACTAAAGAAAAAAATAGTCCTGCAACAAAAAAAGAAATTATTAGTAATAGTATAGTTTTATCGATATTTTTCCACCAACTATAATAACTATCATAAATATTTAATTTATTGATCATATTATCTTTTAAAAAATCTTTTAATTAATTTGTTGAAATATTCTCCTCTTTCTTCAAAATTTTTAAATTGATCAAATGAAGCAGCTGCAGGACTAAACAAAATTGTTTTATAACTTTCATCAACCTCGATTTGTTTTTTTACTTTTAAAATAGCGTTTTTAAGATTAGTAAAACATTTGTATTTAATTTTATTTTTAAATTGTTTTTCAAAATATTTTTTGTTATTTCCAATAATATATGCAGTGATATTTTTATAATAACTTTTATTAATTTTAAATTTATCACCTTTTTTGTACATCCCTCCAACAATCCAATGAATATTTTTATAAGTTTTTAAAAGTCCATTTGTAGAGGAAAAACTGGTAGATTTTGAGTCATTAATAATTTGTAAATTTTTTTTATTATAAATTAATTGTTTTCTAAATTTTAAACCCTTAAATTTATTGAGAGTTAAGAAAATTTTTTTATCTACAAATTTAAACTTTTTACATATAAAATAAATAAAATGAATATTGTTTAGGTTATTTTGATCTAATAGATATGTATTTTTAATTTTACTTATAAAAAAACTACTTTTATTATAATTTAATTTATTGAGGTTGGATTTTATTTTTTTAATTAAAATATTTTTATTAATTATTGGGTTATTCTTTTCAATATAAGATTGTTTATTCTTATCTTGATCATAAATTAATTTAAGTTTTGCTTTTGCATATTTATCTATATTTCCATGTCTTTCTAAATGGTCAGGACTTAAATTTAAAATCACAGCATGATCAGTTTTAAAATATTTACTGTAAGATATTTGATATGAAGATGCTTCAATAATAAAGATAGTTTTTTTTTGTATTTTTTTTTCAGATAATGGTGAATTTCCTATATTTCCAACTAATCTGACATCAGATTTATTTGATCTAAATACTTTGTACAAAATCTGACAAGTTGTAGATTTTCCATTTGTTCCAGTAATTGTAACTTTTTTATTTTTTGGAAATGATAAATAAAAAATATCTAATTCTGTAATTATTTTTTTTTTATTTTTTTTTAAAAAATTATTTAGTTTACAGTTATTAATATCAATACCAGGACTTAAAATAATATAATCAAAATTAAATTTAACAATTTTGCTCCTATTAATAAAAAATTTTTTATTTTTATAATTTCTTAAAGAAAAATTGTCATCGAAAACTTTAATTTCATTTTTATTTTTTAAAAAGTTAAAACAAGATTTTCCTGAAAGACCAAAACCATAAATTAATATTGTTTTATTAATAAAAGTTTCTTTGCCGAACATTTATCTCAACTTTAATGTTGCTAATCCAATCATTGCCAAGATTAATGATATAATCCAAAATCTAATTACTACAGTAGACTCTGCCCATCCTTTTTTTTCAAAATGATGATGGATAGGAGCCATCATAAAGATTCTTTTGCCAGTTAATTTGTATGATATAACTTGAACTATTACTGAAACTGCCTCTAATACAAACAGCCCACCAGTTATTGCTAAAACTATTTCATGTTTGGTGACTACACCCACGGCACCTAATGATCCGCCTAAAGCTAACGAACCAGTGTCGCCCATAAATATTTTTGCTGGAGGAGCATTAAACCATAGAAACCCTATCGATGCTCCAATTATTGATCCACAAAAAACTGCAACCTCTCCTACTCCTTCAATATAAGGTATTAATAAATATTCAGCAAAAATTATATTTCCAGAAACGTAGCTTATGAAAGCAAAACAACCAGCTACTAAAATTACTGGTACTGTGGCTAAACCATCCAGACCATCTGTAAGGTTAACAGCATTAGATGATCCTACAATTACAAATAGATAAAATGGTATAAAGAACCATCCTAAATTTATAACTAAATTTTTAAAAAAAGGAAAATAAAGATTTGTTGTTAAGTCTGAGTCTATAAAGTTATATAAAATAACTAAAGAAATTAAACCAAGAATAATTTGAATAATTAATTTAAATTTTGAAGAAATTCCTTTTGAATTATTATTTTTTATTTTTTTATAATCATCAAATGCTCCTAAAATTCCAAATGAAAGAGTAATAAAAATTAATAGCCAATTATATGGGTTTGATAAATCACCCCATAAAAAAACACCAGAAAATAAACCTATTAATATTAAAACACCCCCCATAGTTGGAGTTCCTATTTTTTTGATAAGATGACCTTCAGGTCCATCTGAACGAATAGGATTGGTGATTTTGTTTGTAGAAAAAAACTTTATAAATTTATCTCCAATTAAAAAAACGACCACCATTGCTGTAATGACAGCTAAACCTGTTCTCACTGTTAGAAAATTAAAAAAATTTAAAAAGGTGTATGTATCTGAGTAGTTTGTTAATAAATTATAGAGCATTATATTTATAAGTTTTTAATTATTTTATTTAATCCTGTTGAATTTGATCCTTTTACCATTAAAAAACTATTGTTTGGTAAATCTTTATTAATTAAATTCATAACTTCTGCGTTGCTTTTTAAGATTTTGCCTCTAATTTGTGGTTTTAATTTGTTAAATGTATGTTTTGTTAAATTTCCATAAACGAAGGTTTTGGTAACTTTTGAATTATTAATATATTTTGCTATTTTCATATGTAGATTTTTTGAATATTTTCCGAGTTCGAGCATATTTCCTACTAAAAGATACTTCTTATTGTTGTTGTAAGTTGAGTCGAATTTTTCTAAAGCAAATTTAAATGATAGTGGATTTGAGTTGTAGCTCTCATCAACGATAGTTAGTTTTTTCGACTTTCTTTTATAATTAATTACTGATCCTCTGCTTGTTGGTATTTTAAACCCATAAAACAAATTTTTGTTTAATTTTTTTATACTAAAATAATTGCTTATAATACCGATAGAAGACAAAATATTTTCTTTATAATTATATAAATTTTTAGAAATTAAAAAAGATTTTTTTTCATTTTTTATATTGAATTCACATAAATAATTTTTTTTATATTTTTTTTTGTTTAAAAAAACAATATCCGCTTTATGATTAAATTTACTAAATGAAATAGTTTTGAGTTTATTACTTCTCGCCTTCTTTAGAAAATAATTGTAATAATTGTCATCCATATTTAAAACTATTGTTCCTCCTGGAATTATATTATTTATTAATTCACCTTTTGCATATGCAATATGATTTAAATTTTTAAAATTTTCGATATGTGCATAAGATATATTTGTAATTAATCCTAAATTAGGTCTGATTAGTTTAGTCAAATAATCTATTTCTCCCTTCTTATCCATACCTACTTCAAGAACTGTAAACTTTGTTGATTCAGGAGTATTGAAAATGCTCAAAGGAACACCATACTTATTATTAAATGAATTTTTTGAGAAATATGTTTTTGTTAATTTTTTTAAACAAAAACCAGTTAATTCTTTAGCCGATGTTTTTCCGGCGGATCCTGTAATCACTATATTGTTGGAATTTAACGATTTTCTAAAGACTGAACTTATTTTATTCAATTCACTTAATGGATTTTGCTTAAATATTATTTTTGAATTTTTATAATTTTTATTGGTTATAGCTATAACTGCACCATTTCTTATCGCTTCTTTTGTAAAATTATTTCCATCAAATCTTTTTCCTTTAACTCCTATAAAAATTGAATTTTTATTTATCTTTTTTGAGTTTATAGAAGCTGAGTTTATTTTTGTATTCTTTTTAATTTTTTTACTTTTTAAATTCTCTCTCAAAATATTATTTTTAATAGATTTAGATAAATTTAGGTTTTTTTTATGGATTGCTTTTAAAATTTCTAATTTGTCAGAAAAAAATTTTCTTTTTTTGAAATCTTGATAATTTTCATGACCTTTCCCGGCTACAATTAGAATATCTCCAGAATTCAAATCTTGTATAGCAGTCTGGATAGCTTTAGCTCTTAATGGAATCTCTATGAATTTATTTTTTTTGACTCCTTTTTTAATATGATTTCTAATTAATTTAGGATTTTCAAATCTTGGGTTGTCGTCTGTAATATAAATATTATCACAATATTTACCTGCTATATTTCCCATCATAGGTCTTTTTTCTTTATCTCGATTTCCACCACAGCCAAATAGAAGTGAAATTTTACTTAGAGGAAAATCTTCTTTTACATTTAATATTACAGTTTTTAATGCATCTGGGGTGTGAGCATAATCAAGTATAACCTTAGATTTATTTTTTAATTTTCCAATATTTTCAAGCCTTCCATATATTGGTTTAATTTTTTTAATTGAATTTAAAATATCACCAATTTTAATTTTTGATAAATATGCTGCTAAAATAGCAAACATTAAATTTTTAATTTGAACTGCTCCGATTAATGATGTTTTGAAAGAATATTTTTTATTAGAAATTATAAATTCCACTTTTTTTTGATCGTTAATTCGTTTTATATCAATTATACGAATAAACGATTTTTTTGCTTCCAAAACTATATATTTTTAAATTTCTTTTTTTTGAAATATTTTTCAGTTTATTTGCTTGAATAATTTCATCCTCAAAAATTATATTTCCTTTTTTTTTTAGTAATTTATTAAATAAAATAAATTTGGAATTTAGATAGTCCTTAAATGACTTATGATAATCTAGGTGATCTCTGGATAAATTAGTGAAAATTGATGTACTAAAATTTATATTATTTAATCTTTGCTGCTTTAAACCGTGGCTTGACGCCTCTAAAATAACATTTTCAATTTTTAAATCCTTTAGTTTTTTTAAAACCTTATGAATGTTTATTGAGTCAATTGATGTATTCTTAGTTTTTAAATTGAATTCTTTAGATATAACTCCTAAGGTGCCAATTGTAGCTACTTTTTTATTATTTAAAGATAATATTTGATAATAAAAATTTGCTATAGATGTTTTGCCATTTGTACCTGTTACAGCAATAATATTTTTAGGTTTTTTAACATATAAATTATTAGCAACTTCGGCTAAAAGTTTTCTTGGGTCCTTGCTTCGTATAAATAATATTTTATTTTTGTCAAAACCCTCAAATTTCAAATTTGAGATAATAATTTTGGCCCCGTTTTTAATCGCATCATTTATAAAATTATTGCCATTTAAATTAGAACCATTTATTGAAAAAAAAATATCATTTAATTTACATTCTCTACTGTTAAATCTAATATTTTTAAATTTAACAGATTTATATTCTTGTTTTATGTTTTTAAATACTTTGCCTAATAACATTAATTTAAATTCTTAGTATTTTGTGGCTAAAATAGGTCCTATCTTTTCAATAATTTTTCCCGCAACTTCTACTGATGTCCATCCTGCGGTATTAAATTGTGTGCCCTTTATTTTCAACCCAGATCCATCTTTATAATTATATATATAGTCTTTGTTAGGTTTAGGCTCATCTAACATTACAATTAATACATATTTTGGGTTTGAAGCAGGAAAAATAGATGCAAAAGTATTTATCTTATTTTTTGAATATCCTCCTGCAATAGATTTTTGCGCAGTTCCAGTTTTTCCAGCAATTTCATAACCCTCTATGTTTGCAAAACTTGCCGTTCCTTCTTTAGAAGTAACTATTTTTCTCAAAGCTAAGTTCACTTGTTTTGACGCATCCTCTGAAATTATTTGCTGATATTTTATACTATTTTGTTTTCCATCTAAAACTAAAGTAGGTTTTATTTCATACCCTCCGTTGGAAATAATTGAATATCCTTTTGCTAATTGTAATAATGTTGTTGTAATTCCATGACCATATGCACTAGTTGCAAGTTTACATTTTCCCCATTTAAATTTTAAAGGCTTCCCAATCTCTTCAATATCAAAATCTATAGTATCAAGTAAGCCCAAAGTATTTATAAATTTAACAAATTTTTGCTCTCCTACTTTTTGAGCAATCCTAATAGAACCGATGTTACCAGATCTTATTAAAATTTGTTCTGCAGTAAGATCGGAAGGAATTTTTTCATCATATTCTCCTATTGTATATTTGCTGCAAGAAATTTTTTTTTCTAAATTTTTGAATTCTGTATCTGGTTTTATAATGCCTTCATTTAAACCAACCGCATATGTAAATGTCTTAAAAACAGATCCAAGTTCATATACACCTTTTGTTGCTCTATTAATTAAATTTATATCTTCGAATGAATTTCGTTTATTAAGATCGTAATCAGGAAGAGATATGAGAGAGAGTATCTGTCCATTTTTTGAGTCAATTAATATACCAGCCGCTCCAATACTTTTGAAAATTTCTTTAAACTTAATAAGCTCCTCTCGAATTATATATTGTAAATTAAGATCAACCGTTAGTTTTAAATTTTCATTTTTTTCTTTAAGTATTTTATCAAAACTTTTCTCTATTCCAGATACTCCATTATTTTCATTGTCTATTTGACCAATTATATGACTAAAAAGATTTTTTTGAGGATATATTCTTGTAATTCTATTTTCAGGTATTAATGACTTATCACCAAGCATTATTAATTTTTCATAATTTTCTGGATTTAATTCTTCAGCAAAATAGAAAAATTTTTTTCCATCTAGTTTTTCTTGAATGTCACTATAATTTTTGTCTGGGAAAAGTATTTTCAGGTTTAATATTAACTTTTGCTTATCAATTACTAAATTTGGATTAATGCCAATATTTCTTGTTATAATAGTTTTGGCTAATATATTATTATTTCTATCTACTATATTACTTCTTAATTCTTTTTTAGAGCTAACAATATTATTTGTAGGAAGTTTTTTTCCTGTTAAATAAAATGCTTTTAAAGAAAAAATTAATGAAACTAAGACAAAAATAAAAAAAATAAAAGCAACCCTATTAAATGAAATATTTAAATTATTCCTGTTGTATTTATTGCTTAACTTATCAAAATTATTTTCATCACTTATGAAGTTGCTTTCTCTACTCATTTTTATTTAAATGTTTAATGTTTATTTGACTAATATCATCAATAATTATTATATTTTTTCTGAGGGTATAATTAAGCTCATCATCAAAATATAAACTATATAAATAAAGTAATTTTTCTGGAGAGGTTAAATAGTCATGCTCCAATTTTACCATTTCTTTTAAACTATTTAAGTAATTTATATTTTCTTTAGCTGTAAATATTTTTTCATCTAAATTTTTTGTATGGTTTTTAATTAAAGTTGTTGAAATCACCAGTGCTAAAATAAAGAAAACAAAGATTTTTCTAATCATAATTTTTTTCCTATATTTTCTATGTCTAATAATTTTTTAAATTTTAAAAAAAATTCATCAAAATTCCCATCTTCACTAATTTTTCTAGCATATCTAAGTTTAGCTGATCTCGAAGGTGGATTTATTTTTATTTCTTCTGCTGAAGGCAAAATTGCTTTTTTGCTAATTAGATCAAAAATTTTATTTTTATTTTTTGATTTTGGTAAATATCGAGAAATACCCTTATCTTCTGAATAATTTTTAAAGAAAAATTTAACTATTTTGTCCTCTAAAGAATGAAAAGTAACAACTATTATAAAGCTATTGATCGGTAATAATCTATATGCATTTATTAATCCATTAATCAGTTCACTGATTTCTTGATTTACAAAAATTCTTAACGATTGAAAAATCTTAGTTGATTTATTTATTTTAAAATTATAATTTTTTTTTTCTCTATTGATAATATCAACTAAATCTTCTGTTTTAATTATTTGTTTTTTTCTTTTTCTTAAAATCGAACTAGAAATTTTCTTTGCATATTTTTCTTCACCAAAATATTTAAATATTTTTGTTAAGTCCTCTTTATCTAATTTATTTATTACCTCATGAGCTGAAAAAGTATTTAACCCCATTTTCATATTTAATTTTCCACTAAAGTTAAATGATAATCCTTTTTTTTTATCAAAAATTTGGTCTGTTGAATAACCTAGGTCGAATATTATTGCCTTAATATTTTGTGTATTATCTGTTTTGATTTCGCTAAATTTTTTATGATTAAAATCAAACCTTTCATTGTAAAGTTTTTTAAATTTTTTTGATAATTCAATTGCATCTATATCCCTATCAAAAGCAATAACTTTATTTTTGGGATCTTCTAAAATTTTTTCTGAGTATCCGCCCTGACCAAAAGTGCAATCTAAAAAAGTGCCACTATATCGAGGGGAAATGATCTTGATTAATTCATCAAGTAATACTGGAAAGTGTTTTTTTTCCAGATTTATAGTGGCACTCATCTATTTTTTTGAAGAACATTAATTTTTTTGTCTTCTCAAAAATGCGGGAATTTCTAGTTCATCTTCCTCGGTCTCTTTATCTTCATCGACAAAAGAACTTTGATCTTCATTATTATCAAAAAGTTCAAAGCTACTTTCCTCTTGCAAACCAAAGTTTTCTAGACCGTTAGAAGGCTCTTCAAGGTTTTTCTCTTCATTTTCAATTTCTTTTGTTTCTTGAGAAGAGATTTCTTCAAGATTATCAGCAGAAACATGAGCTATTGACTGATGGGCTTTGTCTGAATATTGAGCTTCATTCAATAAAGACTCATTAGTTGTATCAATTTCATTTTCTAATTTAAGAGCTGTAGCTCCCTCAGAAATTGGATTACTTGCTGTGGTTTGAAAATTAAAAGAGTCAGACATGTTCATTCCTGAAAAGTCAGAATATCCAGGATTTCTATTTTGTATTCTATGGACCATATTAATAACAGATTTGCTCTCTGGCTGCTGTCCATCTAAAGATGTAGCAACGATAGATACTCTCATTTTACCGTCTAATTGTGGATCTGTTATTGCGCCAATTATTAATTCAGCTTCTGGATCAACTTCTGCTCTTACTTTGTTAACAGCCTCATCAACTTCAAAAAGTTTAAGATCTTTTCCTCCAGTAATATTTACTAATAATCCTTTTGCACCTTTTAAAGTATAGTCATCAATTAAAGGGTTAGTAATTGCCATTTCTGCAGCTTTTAATGCTCTTCCTTCGCCATCTGCTTCACCTGTCCCCATCATAGCTTTACCCATGGAACTCATAACTGACTCAACATCAGCAAAATCTAAATTTATCAATCCAGGTCTTACCATTAAATCAGTGATACTTTGTACACCGTGTAACAAAACATCATTTGAAAGCTCAAAAGAAGATTCAAAAGTTGTCTCTTCATTTGCAATTTTAAATAAGTTCTGATTTGGAACAACAATTATAGTATCCACATGTCTTCTAAGTTCTTCTAAGCCTTGCTGTGCTCTTCTCATTCTAGAAGGGCCTTCATATAAAAATGGCAATGTAACAACGCCCACTGTTAAAATATTTAATTCTTTTGCAGCTCTTGCAATTACATGCGCAGCTCCGGTACCTGTTCCTCCGCCCATTCCTGCAGTTATAAAACACATATTTGCACCCTGCAAAATATTAACTATTTCATTAAGAGACTCGTCAGCAGATGCTTGTCCAACATCGTGTTTTGCTCCTGCACCTAATCCTTTAGTTAAATTAACCCCTAATTGAATTTTTGTCTTTGCTTTATTTAATTTTAAATCTTGAGCATCGGTGTTTACTGCTATGAACTCAACTCCTTGAAGTCCAGCATCAATCATTCCATCTATAGCATTTCCGCCAGCTCCTCCAATTCCAAGAACTAATATTCTTGGTTTTAATTCTCTTATATCTGGTGTTTTAAAGTTTATCATTTTATCCCCCCACTATTGTTTATTAAGTTGTAGCTCCCATTTAAGGCTGCCTCTATAAATATTAGATTTTTTCTTGGCAGTTATCTTAAATTTTTCAAATGTAGTTGGCTCCCAAATTTGGAATGTTTTTCCTTGACCAACAAATACCATGCTGTTTTTGATTTTGGCATGTTTTAATAATTTTGATGTAAGCAAAATTCTTCCTTCACTATCAAATTGTAGATTTATACTCTCTGATAAAATAGATGTTGCAAAATAATCTTTTTTCTCCTCAAAAGGATTTAATGAATCAATACTGTTAGAAATTTTTTCAATTCTGTCTTGAGGCCATGCCTCAATACATTGGTGATTAAAAGATGGATAACAAATTATACCATTGTATCCGATATTAGATAAATATGATCTAAAAGATGCTGGCACCGACACCCTTCCCTTTTTGTCTAATCTGTTTTCGTACGTAGATAAAAACATAATTCATAATATAACCCATATTTGGGTTTTTATGGGATATTATGGGTTTTATTAAACTTCGTCAATACCTAATAATTTGCATAAAATTGCAATGATCCTAGAACAAAGAAGAAACGATTCAGGTTTAGAGAAATGTCAATTTATGAATGCCAGATAAACTATAAGCCGGGTTCTGTCATTTAAACCTATCATTTATCTAGGCCTTAAATCACTTTAAGGCTCAAGCAACTAACCCTGATGACTAGCCAAAGACAGCTTTTAGTTATTTCTAACAATGTCATCTCTACTCAGTTTTGCTCTCAGTGGGGTTTTCCATGCGTTGTTTGTTACCAACCAACCGGTGTGCTCTTACCACACCTTTTCACCCTTGCCTTGTTGAGGCGGTTTATTTTCTGTGGCACTATCCCTAGGGTTGCCCCCGCCAGCCATTAACTGGCACTGTGTCTTTGTAGAGCCCGGACTTTCCTCATCAAATAATTGATGCGATAAGTCGTTTATCTGGCATTCTTAAAATATTCATTATTTAGATTTTTTCAAGATAATTAAATCAATGCTCAAATTTACTTAATTTTTTTGCGATAAGTAAGCATTCCTGATCAATTTCTCCATTAATAAGCTTTTGCCTGAAATGTCTTTGAAAACTTTTTACTAATAGAATTTTCTTTGATGCTTTTGTAGCTTTAACAAAATAACCAATTTTAGATAATAATTTAAAAAAAAACTCTTTTTCTAACTTCGAAATATTTTTATTTCTTATTTTTTTTAATTTTTGTTCATTAACTTTATGCCAAATGCCAATGTTTTTTTTCGATAGAAGTTTCCAAGGAAATTTTTCTCCTGGATCTTTTTTTCTTTCAAATGCAATATCTGAATGTCCCAGTATATTCTTTTTGCTTATGTTATATTTTTTAATCAAATACTTAGATAATTTAATCAGAGATTTGATCTGCTTTTTAGAATAATTTTGATAACCAAACTGGTGACCTTTGTTTGCAATCTCAATTCCTATAGATTTTTTATTTAAAGATTTTTCGCTTTTCCAATTAGATTTCCCAGCATGCCAAGCTTCATAAACTTCTGGAACCATCAAAATTATGGAGCCATTTCTTTTAATAAAATAATGGCAGCTAACTTCTGATCTGACATTTGTTAGTCTATTTATTGCCTTACTTTCGCTACTCATTCCAGTGTAGTGATAGATAATATATTTTATCTTTTTTTTTTGTTCTTCTGTAGGTTGAAAAATTAGGTGAATAATTAATTAAGGTTTTTATGAGCATTTTTAATAATTATTATACAAAATATAGATTTACTTTTATAGAGGATACAATAAAATTCACATATATGGGTAGAATTTTCAAAGTATTAATTATATCGTTATTTTTAACTTCTGCTTCCTTAGCAGGAAGTGATGGTGAAAATGAATTATCAAAAAATTCTAATGGTGAAGTAAAAGATTGTTTTGAAACTATAAACAGAGGTGTATTTGTATTTAATGAAGGTTTAAGAAAAGTTGTTTTTGAGCCTCTTGCTAAAGGTTACTTATATCTGCCTGCCCCACTTAGAGCTGGTACTGGAAATATGTTAAACAATCTGACAAATGTAGTTACCATACCAAACAACGTTCTTCAGGGTGAATTTAAATTGGCTGCAAAGAATACAGCAAGATTTACTGTAAATACAACTATTGGAATATTAGGAATTTTCGATCCAGCATCTAAAATTGGTTTAAATGATTATGATAAAGAAGATTATGGTCAAACTTTGGGCACGTGGGGAGTAGGTGAAGGATGTTACATAGTTCTTCCTGTTTTAGGACCTTCTACAGCAAGAGATGCCTTTGCAAGTTTAGCTAGTTTCTCTGGTGGAGATGCATGGTACAATGTTACAGTAAGAAATGATACTCATTATGTTTCTGACTTCGATTACTATTTTTCAAGAGGTGCTAGAGGAGTTGATTTTTTAGCAAAGAATTTGGGGGCTCTTGATAACCTTGAAGAAAATTCAATTGATTTTTACGCGTCTGTTAAAAGTCTATATCTTCAAGAAAGAAGGCAACAAATAGCAAATGCTGATGAAATAACAGAAACTTTTGACGATAGCGACTGGGAAGAAATCGAAACTCAATAATCTTTGAATGAAAATTTTTAAAAAATTTTTATTTTTATTTTTATTTTTAATATCATCAACTACTTATACGCTTGCGAAAAATCCATCTGTATTTATTTCTGAAATTACTGAAAGTGCATCCACAATCTTGAAAAAGGATATTTCAATGGATGAAAAAGCCAATGAACTAATTAGAATAGCTGAGCAAAATGTTGATATTGATGGAATTGGTTTATATTCTCTTGGAAAGCATAGAAAATCAATTGATACAAATCAATTAGAACAGTATAAAAGTATTTTTAGAGAGTATTTCTTAAAAAGTTTTTCAAGTAGATTATCTCAATATTCTGATCCAAAAATTAATGTAATATCACAAAATGTAATTAACGATAAATATACAATCGTTTCATCAGTTTTGGTAAAAACCGACGAAAGACCTGAAATTAAGATAGATTGGAGAGTGTATACAAAAGATCCTAGTAATCCATTAATTAGAGATCTAATAATAGAGGGACTTAGTTTAGCAAGAACACAGAAGGAAGAGTTTAATTCAGTCATCCAAAGTGCTAACGGCGATGTTAATGCTCTATTAGAAAATTTACAAAATTTCAATTCAAAATAAAGTGAAAAAATTTCTTATTATTATTTTTCTATCACTAACACTAACTAATGGAGCATACGCCAAACTAAGTAACGCTGCATGGATGGACGTATATAGAGGTTGTTATGAAAATAGTGATAAAACAAAATTTTTTCAACAATATTGTACTTGTTTTGTTGATGGATTTGATGCAAAATTTTCAGATTCAGAATTAGATAGTTTCTTACGTGAAACCCGTGATGTAACAAAAGAACCATTATTTATCAAAATTACTAGGCGTTGTTACGACAAGTATAAATAAATTTGGTGGGCCCGCCAGGACTCGAACCTGGGACCAATACATTATGAGTGTACTGCTCTAACCAACTGAGCTACAGGCCCAAAAGATTTTGATATATACTAAAATAATTAATTTATGTCACTTTAATTAATAAAAAAAGTATAGTTTTTTGCTCAAATTATTATATTTAGAGTAGCACATTATTATGCAATTAAAAAACCTTGAAACTTATAGGCATTTTAAAAAGTCAAAAAGACTTTCTGTAAAATGGGATAGTTATTTTTCAGTATATGACAAGATATTCAAACAATACAAAAATAAAAAAATTAAAGTTGTTGAGGTTGGGGTTGCTAATGGAGGATCTTTATTTATATGGAGAAAGTTATTTGGCAAAAAAGCCAAAATAATTGGCGTAGACGCAAATCCTATTTCAAAAAAAATGAGAAAATACGGTTTTAAAATATACTTAGGAGATCAAAGTGATCCTAATTTTTGGAAAAAATTTTTTAAAAAAGAAGGCAAAATAGATATAATTTTAGATGATGGAGGTCATAAAAATCTCCAACAAATTAGTACTGTTCATTATGCACTTCCATACATCAATAATGGTGGATTGATAGTTGTTGAAGATATGGCCTCTAGCTATATAAAAAAGGAATTTTACAACCCATCAAAATTCTCATTTGCTAATTTTTGTAACAAAATTGTTGAGTTTATTAATTACCGTTCAGGCGCGATAAATAAGCAGATGAATATTTATTCAAAAAAGATCTATTCAATTGAATTTTTTGAATCAATTGCTGTTTTAAAGATAGATTCAACAAAGTGTATTAAAAGTAAACCAATATCAAATAATATCAAAGATCCAGCACTGAATGAAATGAGAAGCTCATTTCATTTCATTAGAGCAAGGGAAAATATTAAAAATTTAATCCCTTTTTTAAAAAACTCAAAAGTTTACAATAAAATTGAGAGGAAATTATTTTATAAAAATAGAATTTTAAACTTTAAAGAAAACTTAATAATTAAAAAAATATACAGAAATATTAAGTAATGGTGGGCCGTGTTGGTTACGCTCCAACTACCCCTGCAATGTCAATGCAGTACTCTACTATTGAGCTAACGGCCCTAAATTAACTCTCTAGGAAGCTTTTCAATTGTTTAGATCTACTTGGGTGTTTTAATTTTCTTAAAGCTTTTGCTTCGATTTGTCTAATTCTCTCTCTTGTTACAGAAAATTGTAGACCTACTTCCTCTAAAGTATGGTCAGTATTCATGCCAACTCCAAATCTCATTCTTAAAACTCTTTCTTCCCTAGGTGTTAGAGTTGATAATATTTTAGTTGTAGCCTCGCTCAAATTTGATTTGATTGCTTGGTCCATTGGATCTAATGCTTTTGTATCCTCTATAAAATCTCCAAGATTACTATCTTCTTCATCTCCTACAGGTTTTTCTAATGAAACAGGTTCTTTTGAGATTTTTAAAACTTTTCTTACTTTTTCTAAAGGCATTCTTAGTTTTTTTGCTAACTCTTCTGGAGTTGCTTCTCTACCAAACTCACTCAAAATCAGTCTTTGTGTTCTAACAATTTTGTTAATTGTTTCAATCATATGGACTGGGATTCTAATTGTTCTTGCTTGGTCTGCTATAGATCTTGTAATTGCTTGTCTTATCCACCAAGTTGCATATGTCGAAAATTTATATCCTCTTCTATATTCAAATTTATCAACTGCTTTCATTAACCCAATATTTCCTTCTTGAATTAGATCAAGGAATTGCAGACCTCTATTTGTATATTTTTTGGCAATTGAGATCACTAGTCTTAAATTTGCCTCAACCATTTCCTTTTTCGCTATTCTGGACTCTTTCTCTCCTTTTTGAACTCTGCTAACTAATTTTTTAAATTCAGTAACTGAAAAACTTAGATTTTTACTTATTTCAATAAGTCTTTCTCTAATATTTTTAAACTCTTCTTTGTTTTTCTGAAAAAACTTACTCCATGTTGGATTTGTATCTAAAAATTTTTTCAAATTTGGATTTATTTCATTGCCAACATAAAATTTAATAAATTCATCTCTACTTATATTATTGCCTACTGCTAATCTTAACAAATTGCCTTCTAGAGAAATTATTTTTTTATTTTGATCGTAGTGTCTTTGAACTAAGTCTTCTAGTACAGATGGTGATAGTTGAAGAGATTTAATATTTTCAAGTATATTTTCACAAATCTTTGAATAATTTTTTTCTTTAGGTTTGGAAAATTCTAAAGAGTTTAATACTGAATTTAATTTTTCTACCTGATATTTGCCCAACTTGCTATATTCTTTGGTCAGTAAAGTTATAGTTTTAAGTATTTTAGGTTTAATCTCTTCTTCCATTGCAGCAAGCGTTGGATTAAATTCATCATCATCTGAATTTTGTGTGTTAGCTGATTCATCTTTATCTTTGGTATTATTATTTTTTTTATCTTCTGTATCTGAGTCTTCCTCCTCCATATAATTTGTATCAATATCTATTATTTCCCTTACTAAAATTTCATTGTTATTTAATTTTTCATTCCAATCTTTAATTTGATTTCCTGTTAATGGGCTTTGTGAAAGAGCCTCTAGCATTACATTTTTTCCAGCTTCAATTCTTTTAGCAATTGCAATTTCTCCCTCTCTTGAAAGCAGTTCTACGCCACCCATTTCTCTTAAATACATTCTTATAGGATCATCACTTTTTTCAGATACCTTGCCTTCTTCTTTGCCCTGTCTATCTTTTTTCTTTAAAGCTTTAAAATCTGATTTTTGCTCAACTAAAAATATCTTTTCATCTAAAATATGTATAAAAGCTTGAGATAAATTTTCTTCTGAAAGGTTTCTTTTGCCTAAAGATTTAAATAACTCTTCATGAGTTATAAAGCCTCTATGGACACCTCTGCCCATTAGCCTTGCAAATGATTTTGTTATGATTTTTTCCACAATTAAACCCATAGATATATATTGATAATTTCCAAAAAATCCATGGATAATTTTTCGATATTAATTCATATTTTTCAATTTTTTTAGCTCTTTTAGCTTATTAAATGTATCCTCGCTCAAATCTTTAGAAAATTTCTCCTCCAGATCAAGAATCCTAAGCTCTAATTCATAATTTTTAAGGTCCCTCAGTACTTCAGTTAAAATATTTTCTATTTTTTCTTCATCATTTATGCTCTTTTCCCAAATATTTTTAATCGATGCATATTTAAAGACTCTATCAATTAAATTTTTATCAATATCAAGTTGGTTTAAATTGAAATCTTCAAAATTATTACTTTGTTTAATTAGCGCCTCATATAAAGTTTTATTTTCATTCGAAAACAAACGCACATTCTCAATTAAATGAAAGTTATTTTTTATAAATTCAGGTTTATTTAAAAGTATATACAGAAAGGAAAATTCTTTTATTTCAATTGATGTGAGAGACTTTGTTTCATTATAATATTTTTGAGTACTTTTTAATGTTTTAGTTGTTTTATTTTTTATATATTGATTTTTAATATTTATGTTGGGCGTAAGTTTAGATATTTCCTCTAGATAATAGTCCAAAACGTATTTTTTAATGTATTCATCTCTAATTGTTGAGGCTATAGACTTAAGTTTTTTTTCAAATATTGCTTTTGAGGATGGATTATTATCAACCTCTTTGTAATAATGGTTGAATATAAATTTATGAATTTCAATATTATTTTGAGCTGAAAATTCAAGAAACTTATCATTTCCTAATTCATTTACATAGCTGTCTGGATCATGATTATTTGGTAAAAATAAAAATAATATTTTTTTTTCCGGTTTCAGTTCAATTATTGAATTTTCGGCAGCTCTTAATGCAGCTCTATAACCACTTTCATCTCCATCAAAACATATTATTATTTTATTAAAGAATTGATATAGCATTGAAATTTGACGCGATGTTAACGCAGTTCCTAAATTTGCTACTACATTTCGAATTTTATTTTTGTATAAGCCTATTACATCCATATAGCCCTCAACTAGATAAACGTAATCAAGTTTATTGGATAATATTCTTGATTTATCAAGATTATATAAATTTGATCCTTTCTTAAAAAAGTTTGTTTCAGGGGAATTAATATATTTTGCCAAATAATTATTTTCTTTAATGGTTCTGCCACCTATTGCAATTGCATCTCCAGATATGTTATTTATTGGAAAAATAATTCTATCTTTAAACCTATTAATAAATTTTTGTTTTTTTTCATCAAAGTAGAAAAGTCCAGAATTTTTTAAATCTTTTTTATCAAATTCTTTAAGAAGATAGTCATAAATATCAATATCATTTGTAACAAATCCTATTTTAAAATTTTGTACATCATCAAGTTTGAGACCTCTTTTTTTAATGTAGGATTTCGCAATAGATGAATTATTATTTTTTATCAATTCATTATGAAAATAATCAATATATTTTTTGTAAATTTCTTTATAAGTACTCCAATCTTTTTCTCTTTCTTCGTCTTGTTTAGAAAAAGTATAGGGTTTCATTCCTGCTAAATTTGCTAAAAATTTAACTGCTTCCCCAAATTTAAAATTTTGTGTTTTCATAACGAAGTCAAATATATTTCCATGTTCGCCTGTTGCAAAACAATGATAAAATTCTTTTTCATCATTAACAGTAAATGATGCTGTTTTTTCATTTTTAAAAGGAGAAAGACCTACAAACTCTTTGCCTCTTTTTTTTAAACTGACACTTCTCGAAACTACATTTGAAACTTTTAATCTTGCTTTAATTTCATCAAGATAATCTTTAGGATATTTCATTATTTATTTAATAATTCTTTTAGAATTACTCCAGCTTTCGAAAAATCGATCGTGTCTGAATATTTTTTTTTTAACTCTCCCATAACTTTTCCCATGTCTTTGATTGAAGATGCTCCTGTTGAAGAAATTATTTCTGAACAAATTTTTCTTGTTTCTTCATCGTTTAATTGTTTTGGAAGATATTCGCTCAGAATTAATACTTCGCTCTGTTCTATTTCTAGCAAATCAATTCTATTATTTTTTTTATAAACTTCTATCGATTCGGACCTTTGCTTTATCATTTTTTTTAAAAGTTTTTTAATATCCTCATCGTCAGTTTCTTTCTTTTCAGGGCCTGATCTATTGTTAATATCTAAGTCTTTAATACCTGCTAAAATTAACCTGTAAGTTGATATTTTGTTTTTGTCTTTAGATTTTAAAGCGTTTTTGTAATCGGTCTCGATTTTTTCTCTAAGGCTCATATTTTTAACTTACTTTATAGTCAGCTTTCTTCAAAAGAAAAAATTGTTTTTTAAAATAATTGTTATAGATGTGTTGTGCAAATAAAGGTTTTATTGTATTAACCTTTAACTCATGAGTTGTAATTGAAAGAAAAACACAAAAATAAAATTGCAATTAAATCAAAATTTCCTTCAGCTATTTTAGTTTTAGATAATAAAACTATATTTAAAGGTATTGGGCTTGGTTATCAAGGCGAGGCAACCGGGGAGATTTGTTTTAATACCTCTCTTACTGGTTATCAAGAAATAATATCCGATCCATCTTATGCTGGTCAAATTATCAACTTTACTTTTCCACATATCGGAAATGTAGGAACCAACAATGAGGATATAGAGTCGGATAAAGTTTGGACAAGAGGGGTAATTTTTAACTCTGAAATCTCAAACCCTTCAAATTATAGATCTCTAAAGCATTTAGATGAGTGGCTTAATAAAAATAAAATAGTAGGAATAACCGGGCTAGATACTAGGAGCTTAACTAATTTTATAAGAGATAGAGGTGCGCCTAAAGGTACTATTTCTAATAATAAATTAGGTAAATTTAACATTAAAAAACTAATTAAAAAAACAACTACTTGGCCTGGATTGAATGGAATGGATCTGGCAAAAGAAGTATCAACTAAAATAAATTATACTTGGAAAGGTCTTAAGACATGGAACAAAAAAGAGGGATATAAAAAAAATAATAAGAAAAAATACAGAGTTATTGCAATAGATTACGGGATTAAAAAAAATATTTTAAGATACTTTTCTAATTTTGGTTGTGAAGTAAAAGTTGTATCTTGTAAAGAAAGTGCTGAAAATTTATTAAAACTAAATCCACACGGAATATTTTTATCAAATGGCCCAGGTGATCCAGCTGCTACAGGAAAATATGCAATTCCAACTGTTCAAACATTAATAAAATCAAACCTTCCAGTTTTTGGAATTTGTTTAGGTCATCAGATTTTAGCTTTAGCATTAAATGCAAAAACAAAAAAAATGAAATTAGGACATAGAGGTGCTAATCATCCAGTTAAAAATTTAATTTCAAAGAAGGTTGAGATTACAAGTCAAAATCATGGATTTGAAGTTATTAAAGAAAGTTTACCAAAAAATGTAAAGATTACTCACAGATCTCTCTTTGATAACTGTATAGAGGGAATCAAATTAAAAAATAAACCGGTTTTTTCTGTTCAGTATCATCCAGAGTCAAATCCTGGCCCGCAGGATAGTCACTATTTATTTAATGATTTCATTAATGAGATAAAAAAATATGCCAAAAAGAAAAGATATTAAAAAAATATTAGTCATTGGAGCAGGTCCTATAATTATTGGACAAGCTTGTGAGTTTGATTATTCAGGAACACAAGCATGTAAAGCGCTCAAAGATGAGGGTTATAAAGTTATATTAGTTAATTCAAACCCAGCAACTATTATGACTGATCCAGGTGTTGCTGACAAAACTTATATTGAGCCAATATCAATTGAGGTTTTAGAGGAAATAATAAAAAAAGAAAAACCAGAAGCAATTCTTCCAACTATGGGGGGGGCAAACTGCTTTAAATTTAGCAATTAAAGCAGAAAAAATTGGACTACTTAAAAAGTATAAAATTGAACTAATTGGTGCAAACTCTAAAGCAATAGAAAATGCTGAGGATAGAAAAAAATTTAGGAAGAATATGTCTGATATTGAGATTGATCTTCCTAAATCAGAAATTTTAAATAACTTTAAAAAAGCAAAACAAACATTAAAAAAAATTGGATTACCGGCAATAATACGACCATCTTTTACTCTTGGAGGTCTAGGTGGTGGGATAGCAAGAACTAAAAAAGATTTTTTTAATATTGTTAAAGAGGGAATGCACGAGTCACCAAAAAATCAGGTTCTTGTGGAAGAGTGTCTTGATGGATGGAAAGAATTTGAAATGGAAGTTGTTAGAGACAGAAATGACAATTGTATAATAATTTGTTCAATTGAAAATATAGATCCAATGGGAACTCACACAGGGGACTCGGTTACAATAGCACCAGCTCTTACTTTAACAGATAAAGAATATCAAGTAATGAGGAACGCATCTATTGCATGTTTAAGAAAAATTGGTGTAGAAACTGGTGGTTCAAATGTTCAGTTTGCCATTAATCCAAAAAATGGAAGAATGGTCATAATTGAAATGAACCCAAGAGTTTCAAGATCTTCAGCATTAGCGTCAAAGGCAACTGGTTTCCCAATTGCTAAAGTTGCTGCGAAATTGGCAGTTGGCTATACTTTGGATGAATTAAAAAATGAAATCACAAAAACAACACCAGCCTCATTTGAACCAACAATTGATTATGTTGTAACAAAAATACCTAGATTTACTTTTGAAAAATTCTCAGACACAAAAGCTTTATTAGGTACTTCTATGAGATCAGTTGGTGAAGCAATGGCAATTGGTAGAAATTTCAAAGAGTCATTCCAAAAAGCTCTAGTATCTCTTGAAACTGGATTATCTGGATTGGATAATATTTTCAACTATTCTAAAAATGACATTTTAAAACAATTAAAGATTAATGTGCCAAATAAACTACTTTTGATTGCAGAAGCATTTAGAAAAAAAATAAGCTTAAATAGAGTTTATAAACTTTCAAAAGTTGACCCATGGTTTCTAAACCAAATAAAAGAACTTGTAGATGAAGAAAATTATATAAGCAAAAAAGGTCTTCCCAAAACTTTTGAAGAATTTAATAGAATCAAATCCATAGGATTTTCTGATAAAAAATTATCTAAAATTACTGGACTTAAAGAAAAAATTGTAAAATCAAAAAGAATTGCACTTAAAGTCTTTCCGGTATTTAAGAAAGTTGATACTTGTGCTGCTGAGTTCAAATCATTCACGCCATATATGTATTCAACTTATCAGAGAAATCTCACCTTAAAGACTGAATGTGAAGCAGATCCTAGTAATAAGAAAAAAATTATAATTCTTGGTGGTGGACCTAATAGAATTGGCCAAGGTATTGAGTTTGATTATTGCTGTTGCCAAGCGAGTTTTTCACTTAAAGAAGCGGGTTTCGAAACAATAATGGTAAATTGTAATCCTGAAACTGTTTCAACGGATTATGATACCAGTGATAGATTGTATTTTGAACCATTAATTGAGGAATATGTTCACAATGTAATTTTAAAAGAACAATCAAAAGGAAATTTAATTGGAGTAATAGCACAATTTGGAGGACAAACACCTATCAGGCTTGCTAAATTTTTAAATGAAAATAAATTGCCAATCTTAGGAACCCAGTATGCTTCTATCGATTTAGCTGAAGACAGAGATCAATTTAGAGATTTATTGATAAAATTAAATTTAAAACAAGCAGAAAGTGGTATTGCATACAAATTTGATCAAGCAATTAAAATAGCTGAAAATATTGGTCTTCCAGTAGTTGTAAGACCGTCATATGTGCTAGGTGGAAGAGCCATGGAAATAGTTCATGACAAAAGTCAGCTTAGAGAATTCATAAATGAAGCATTTAAAGCCTCTGAAGATAATCCAATACTGATTGATAAATTTATAAATAATGCAATGGAAGTAGATGTTGATGCAATATCTGATGGCAAAGATGTTTATATTGCAGGAATTATGCAACATATAGAAGAGGCGGGAATTCATTCTGGAGACTCTGCTTGCTGCCTTCCTCCTGTTTCCATTAAAAAAGGAATATTAAAAGAATTAAAAATACAAACTAGAAAACTCGCATTAGCTTTAAAGGTTAAGGGGTTTTTAAATATTCAATTTGCTATAAAAAAAGATGAAGTCTTTGTTATAGAAGTAAATCCAAGAGCAAGCAGAACAGTACCATTTGTATCAAAAGCAAATGGAATTTCTTTAGCAAAAATTGCATCAAGAATTATGGCTGGTGAAAATTTATCAAAATATAAACTAAAATATAAAACTAATAAAAGATTTGCTGTCAAAGAGGCTGTATTTCCATTTAATAAATTTCCAGACAGCGACGTTCTTCTTGGTCCTGAAATGAAATCAACTGGTGAAGTAATGGGTTTTGATGATGATTTTGGAATGGCTATTGCAAAAAGTCAAATTGCAGCTTCTAACTCTTTGCCAACAAGTGGATTGGCATTTTTGTCAGTTAAAGATACTCACAAACAAGAAATAGTTGGAATAGCACAAAGATTATCTAAGCTTGGATTTTCATTATCAGGCACAAAAGGTACCTCTGATACAATCAAAGAAAATGGAATGAAATGTAAAACTATAAATAAATTAAGTTCGGGTGGTCCAAATATAGTTAATGTTCTAAATTCAAATAAAATTTCTTTAGTAATTAATACTGGTGGTGGAGACAAAAAACATAGGGTAAGTGATGCAAGAGCTATTAGAAGAGCAACACTTATTAATAAAGTTCCATATTGTACAAATATGTCAACTGCTTATGCTTTTTTAGAAGCAATTAAATCTCTTAAAACAAAAAAACTAACTGTAAAATCACTACAGGATAATTAATGTCTGTTGTCTTTGAGATTGGAATTACTGAAAAAAATAATCAAGAAATAGAAAAAAAAGAAACTATAAAAGTAGTTGCCTCAAAAGGTATTGTGGGTGATAGATATTTTCATGATTTCAACGGTGATAGAGAACAAATTACTCTAATAGAAAGTGAAAATATTGATTATTACAATGATACTTTTAATACAAAATTTACTTATTTAGAATTTAGAAGAAATATAGTCACAAAAAATATTAAACTAAATGATTTAGTTGGTAAAACAATTCAAGTGGGCAATATAAAATTAAAAGTAAATGATTTATGTAGGCCGTGTAAAGATCTACAACAAAGACTTGGCAAAGGTAATATTATTAAAGAGTTTTTAAGAAGAGGTGGTTTAAGATGCGAAATTCTTTCCTCTGGGACAATAAATGTTGGAGACAAAATAACTATCAAAACATAATATTTAGTATGAAACAAAAAAAGAAAAATTTTAAAGAAACTCAAAGTGTACCAAAAATGTTTGCTAAAAAGTATATATACTACTATTATGGTTTCTTTTGGGTATTGTTGATATTATTTATTTTAATTAAATGAACAAAAAAATAATTCTATTTGTAATAATTATTATAGCGATTGAATTATCTGGTCACGGAATTATTGCATCTTTATTCAGACTTTTGAATTCAGCTAAT
Organism: uncultured Pelagibacteraceae bacterium; assembly: GCA_902574705.1. Lineage (GTDB taxonomy): Bacteria > Pseudomonadota > Alphaproteobacteria > Pelagibacterales > Pelagibacteraceae > Pelagibacter. The sequence goes on from CACGOM010000006.1 coordinate 58,849, forward strand.
TAATCGACTTTCCAATCAGTTTTGAAAGATACATAATTTACTTGAAGGCATCTTCTTTCCTTCTTAATTTCTTTCTTTTCCATTCCATGCCATGTATTAGGTCCACTAGTGAAAAAGTAACCATAATTATCTTTATAAGGAAGTGTTTTTACTTTGTTTAGGTTACTATCATAAAAATCAGTTCCTAAATCCTCGGTTTCGTTGTGCTTATTTACAAATAACAAACATGACATTAATTTTTCTTTAATATCACAGTGAGGCTTTAACCAAAAACCTTGTCGATCACAAATAACCTCTACTCTTACAAAAGAATTTGACAAGTCTTTTCCAGTTAATACTGAAACTCTTTTAGTAGTTTCTTTGCTTTGCAGTTCTTGTATAAATTTTGTCAAGTGTGGAAAGTTGTTTGTATTTTCTTTTGTTATAAAACATCTAAATTTTAAAGCTTTTCCTCCATCAGCTATTCCCTGTCTGAAAATTCCTTCGCCACCATCTATTGCTCTGGTTCCATCGTAGTTTAAGTTATGCTCTGATGGATTTGCTATGTCTGCATTAATAATTTCGTTAATTTGTTCCTCTGTTAAAGGTTTATTCAGCTCCCAATGATCAAAAGGGTCAGTAAATTTTTTTGAGTTATTATTAATTGAATTAAGAAACGACATTAAAATAATTT